>JASIAM010000146.1 GCA_030041985.1 Bryobacteraceae bacterium
TGCTGGGAATGATGCTGGGCGCAACGGTGTATGTGTTTTCCGTGATCCTGGCCGTATTCCTTACCGGCCTGGCGCTAGGTAGCGCGGGCGGCTCCTGGCTGGTGCGGCGAATCCGCGATACGCGCGTGGCGCTTGGCCTCTCACAGCTTCTGCTCGTTCTCGGCATTGGCTGGACGGCCTACATCATCGCGGATTCGCTTCCTTACTGGAACGCCAGTCCCTTGCTCACGGCCGGCCCCTGGCTCTCGTTTCGGCTGGACCTGATCCGCTGCTTCTGCGCCATTCTGCCTCCCACGCTCTTTTGGGGCGCGAGCTTTCCGTTGGCCTGCGCCGCGGCCGCCGCGCCGGGTGAGGACTCCGGACGCGTGGTCGGTGGAATCTACGCGGCTAACACGCTGGGGGCGATCGCCGGCGCGCTGGTCACCAGCCTGGTGCTCATCCCCGGCATCGGCACGCAACAGACCGAGCGCGTGCTTTTGGCGATTGCCCTCATCGGTGGCTGGATCGTTCTCATCCGTATGGCGCGGTCCTGGCGCGTTGCGGCCCTGTTGGCCGTCTCGCTCCCCGTGGCTGTGGGCCTGATGTGGCGGGTTCATCCCATTCCCGGCGGGGTTATCGCCTATGGCCGCCGTATGAATATCTGGAATGGCAAAGTGCTCTACACGGCGGAGGGAATCAATTCCTCGGTGGCCATTTCCCAATCGAGCGACGGAGAGACGGAAGTGGACGTTAACGGCCATGTGGAAGCCACCACTGAACCCTATGACATGAAGCTCCAGCGCATGGTCGGACACCTTCCGGGCGTATTGCACCCGCATCCCCGCTCGGTGCTCGGCATCGGATTTGGCGCGGGCGTTTCCGCGGGCACGTTCACGCGCTACCCGGGAGTGGAAAAGATCACGGTATGCGAGATCGAGCCGGTGATTCCGCCAACCTCTACCCGCTATTTCGCCACTCAGGATTATGATGTGCTCCACAACCCGCGCACCCGGATCGTGTATGACGACGCGCGGCATTACGTCCTCACTACTCCGGAGAAATTCGACATCATCGCATCTGATCCTTTGGATGTGTTCGTAAAAGGGACCGCGGCGCTCTATTCGCAGGAGTATTTCGAAGCGGTGAAGCGGCATTTGAACCCGGGTGGCATGTTTTCGCTCTACGTTCCTCTCTACGAAACAGACGAACTCACCATCCGCAGCGAGATCGCGACGTTCTTTGCGGCGTTCCCTTACGGCAGCATCTGGGCCAACACGGTGGGTGGGGAAGGCTACGACATGGTGTTTCTAGGGCAAGCCGAGCCGCTCCAAGTCGATCTGGACGAGGTGCAACAGCGCCTCGATCGGCCCGATTATGCGCCGGTAGCGCAATCGCTGTCGGAGATTGGTGTGCGCTCCGCCGTTGACCTGTTCTCTACTTACTCCGGCGGCAACCTGGAATTGGGACCATGGCTGCAGGGCGCCCCCATCAATCACGATCGCGACCTCCGCCTGCAATACATCGCCGGATGGGGCATCAATTCGGCTATGGCCGATTCGCTGTATCGCCAGATTCTGCGGTATCGCCGCCTGCCCGCTCCTATTTTCGTAGGTTCCGCAGACCGGCGGCGCGCGCTCTACTACGCCATGCTGCCGGAAACGGCCGGCGCCAATTGACGCTCACGGCGATTACGCGGGGCGTCAGTCCCGCCCTGAACCGCTGCGAACTCGGGTATCTGTCCCGCCAGGAAATCGACATCGCGAAGGCTGTCCGGCAGCACCAGGCGTATGAGGAGTGCTTGCGGGAACTCGGAGCCACGGTCATTTCGCTGCCTGCCGAACCGGATCTCCCGGATTCCATGTTCGTGGAAGACCCGGCCGTGGTAGTGGCCGAAACGGCGATCCTCACACGCATGGGAGCCGAATCGCGGCGCGCGGAAACAGAAAGCCTCGCCGCTGTTCTAGCTCGTTTCCGCCCGCTGCGGCATATGCGGGAGCCGGCGACTCTGGAGGGCGGCGACGTCCTGCGCGCCGGTTCGACGCTCTACGCCGGACTCTCCCGGCGTTCGAACCCGGCCGGAGTCGAGCAACTGGCGAACGAACTCAGCTCCTTCGGATATACGGTAAAGGCCGTGCCCGTTCACGGCTGCCTGCATTTGAAGTCCGCCTGCTCCTACCTGGGGGAGCAAACGCTACTGGCGAATCGCAATTGGATCGATCCCGGCGCATTCGGCGGCTTGCGGATCGTGGATGTGCCGCCCCAGGAGCCGCACGCGGCCAATGTGCTAGCGGTCGGCGGGACCGTCCTGGTCGCGAAGTCTTTTCCGTTTACCGCCGCCCTCATCGAGAGGCTCGGATGGAAAGTGCGGACGCTCGATATTTCCGAGCTGATGAAAGCTGAGGCGGGCCTGACCTGCTCCAGTATCCTGCTGGAGAATGTCGAGTGAGAATGGGAGCTATCAGCGATCAGCGTTCAGCTCTCAGCTAAGGCCGCCTTTACCGCGCCGCCCGCGGTTAGTTTTAGCTGATGGCTGACTGCTGATAGCTGACAGCTTCTTCAGACTGCCGGCGGAGTGCCGTCTCAGCCAACGCGCGACCCATCGCGGTCGGTATATAATGCCGTGGAATGAAGGCGAAGAGATTGCCGTTTTGTCTGACGCCGCTTCTGTGTGCGGGAGCCATAGGCGTGGCGCCCGCGTTCGCCCAGGTGGATTTCACCGGGGAATGGGCGCCCTTCTACCACGAGGACGGCGTGGAGCGCGGCCCGGGAGCAGAGTTGGGCGATTACACAGAATTGCCTATTAACGACGCGGCCCGCATGCGCGCGGACAGCTTCGATGCCGACCGCATTTCCGTCGAAGAGGAATACCAGTGCCGGCCGCACTCGCCCGACTACGGCTTCCGCAGCCTGGGCAACGTGCGCATCTGGCGCGAGATCGATCCGGAAACGCAGCAGGTCGTAGCCTTCCACACGCATACGCTGGCGTGGGATAGCGAGCGAACCATCTACCTGGACGGCCGGCCCCATCCGCCCGACTATGCGGCCCATACGTGGCAGGGGTTTTCTACGGGCGTGTGGAACGGCGATGCGCTCGTGGTGACCACCACGCACCTCAAGGAAAACTACCTCCGCCGCAACGCTCTGCCGCGCAGCGACCGCGCGATTGTCACGGAGCACTGGATACGGCATGGCGATATTTTGACTATTGTCACGATCACCGAAGATCCGGTGTTTCTCGAAGAACCACTGGTGCGCAGCACCAACTGGTATCTCGATCCGGGGCAGCACATCGGCATTTTCGGCTGCGAATACGCTCCGGAAGTGCCGAAACCGGAAGGCACGGTGCCCAATTTCCTTCCGGGCCAGAACCCCTTTCTGCATGAGTTCGCGAATTATTACGGCCTGCCTTTTGAAGCCACGCGCGGCGGCAAGGAAACCCTGTATCCCGAATATCAGGAAAAGCTGAAAGACTACAAGCCGCCGGCTAAATGTGAGCGCTATTGCCGCTGCCTGGGGATCTACGAATGCAACGTCAACTCCAAGTAGTGATTGCGCTGGCGGTTTTCGCCGTTTGCGGATTTGCCCAGCCGACGGGGGAAATCGGTGTGCTCAAGGTGCAAGGCAACGTTTATATGTTGGTAGGCGCGGGAGGAAACATTGCGGCGCAAGTCGGCGCTGACGGAATTCTGGTCGCCGATACGGGCACCGAAGCGATGGCCCCACAAGTGGCCGCGGCATTGAAAAAACTTTCGAGCAAGCCGATTGCGTGGGTGATCGACACCAACATCGATAGCGATCATACGGGCGGCAACGCGGCTTTGCCGAAGCTGGTGGGCGGTGGAGCGCCAGGCGCGCGCCCCCGCATCGTAGCTTATGAGAACGTGCTCAACCGCATGAGCGCGCCGCCAACCGGCAATCTGCCGCAGGCGCCGGACGCGCTATGGCCGAACGACGAATACGCCATGGCCAGCAAAGATTTTTCTTTCAACGGCGAAGCCATCATTGTCCATCACGTGCCGGCCGCCCATACCGATGGCGACAGCATGGTACATTTTCGCCGCTCCGACGTGCTGGTTGTGGGCGACGTGTTTACGCCCGGGCGCTATCCCGTAATCGATGTGGCGCGCGGCGGCAGCATTCAGGGGGAGATCGATGCCGTAAACGAGATTCTGCGGATCACCGTGCCCCTGAAATACCAGGAGGCCGGCACCTACGTGATTCCGGGCCACGGCCGGTTGTGCGATGAGGCCGACGTGGTAGAGTTTCGCGATATGGTGACGATCGTTCGCGATCGTGTGCGCAATCTGAAGAGTAAGGGCATGACGCTCGACCAGGTGAAGGCCGCCCGCCCCACCCGCGATTACGATACGGAGTACGACGCCAAGGAAGGCGATGCCTTCGTCGAAGCAGTCTACAAAACTCTGGACGGCAACAAATGATCAAGCGCTGGATGCTACGGGGAATGATGCCGGGCGGGATTGCGTTGGCGCTCGCAGCCGTAACCGGGCTGGCGCAGCCGCAAGGCTCCGGTAGAGGAAACACGAAGCAGCTTTCGCCGCGAGAATCGGCGCGTGCGGACTTCACTGGCTATTGGGTTTCCGTGATCTCGGAAGACTGGCGCTGGCGCATGGTGACGCCTGCCAAAGGCGATTTCGCCAGCATCCCCTTCACGCCCGAAGGCAAGAAGGTGGGCGATGCGTGGGACCCCGCCAAAGATGAGGCTTCCAGCGATGTCTGCAAAGCCTATGGAGCCGCGGCCATCATGCGCCTGCCCGGCCGCGTTCACATCACCTGGCAAGACGATTCCACTTTGAAGATCGAAACCGATACGGGTGAGCAGACCCGCCTGCTGCACTTCGGGGGCGAGCCTCCCCAAAACCTGGCGCCTTCCCGGCAAGGCTACACGACAGCGCAATGGGAAGGGGCCGAGCGGGGAATCGGTATCCCGCGCGCGGGCCTCGGCGCAACACGCGAAGGAACCAAGAGCCGCTCGCTCGAAGCTTGGACGACTCACTTACTCCCCGGTTACCTGCGCAAAAACGGTTTCCCCGTGAGCGGCAACGCCAAGGTTCACGAGTATTTCGACCTGGTGGCCGAGCGCATCGGCCAGCTCTGGTTTGTCGTAAACACCATCGTCGAAGACCCGGTCTACCTACAGGAACCATTCGTGACCAGTTCCAACTTCAAGAAGCAAACCGACGCAACAGGATGGAATCCGCGCCCGTGTTCGGCGCGGTAGAGCAGTCTCCGCCGCGCAGTCACACTCACTCCAGCGCCGCTTCGAGAAAACTGTTCAAATCCCGCTCACTGATTTCCGGCAGGCCGGGCGCTACGTTGTTCAGCTTTCCTTCGCGCATCCATTGCTCCAGCCGGCTCACCTGATCGAAAAGGTGATCGAACGAATCTACGATAAATAGCAACGGCTGGTAATGGTCAATTTCCATCCCCTGATTGATCACCCACTCCAGTTGCAACGGATAGCGCTGCACTTCCGGTGACTCGATGGCGTGCTCCAGTTCGCCGTACGAACTGAGCAAGCCGCTGCCATAAGCGCAGGCGCCGCGTGGCCCCTTCATCAATCCGAACTCCACCGTGAACCAGAAAAAACGCGACATGGCCTTGATGACGCTGATCAGCCCACGATCGCGTTCCTGCCGGTTCGCCACATTGCGCGTCATCTCGGCGGCGGTGTGAGCGCAATCGCCAAAACGCACCAGCACATCGGCGAATGCCCGCTCGGTGTGCATGGGAACGTGGCCCGCCACGTCGTGAAAAATGTCAGGTTCGGGGAGATAGTCCATACGGTCCAGAGGACGAATCGTGATGGTGGTTGGAAATTCGCGCCGGCGGAGGCAATCGAAAAATATAAATCCCGGCACGTACCCGCTTACCGGCCTGGCCTGGAATCCGGTCAGCGGCTGAAGGCGCCGGTTAATATCGGCCAGCCGCGGCACGCGATCCGATGGAAGATCGAGCGCTTCTATCCCTCGCAGGAAGTGGTCATTCGCGTACAATTCCCAGCGCGGCCGAATGCGAGCGTAGAGCCGTCGCCACGATTCGTGATTCTCTTCGGTGTAGTCTTCGTAAGGTTGTCTTATGTAAAGCTCGCCGCGATGGCGGGCCTCTTCCACAAAAGGTGCACGGCCAGTGGTCAATCCGAGGGCCGTGGCAGTTTGCGACATAGCACCCTCCCAGTCCCTGCCTTCACGCTAGCACGGTTCCGGGATAATAACAACCTCTATATAGTGGTGCTATGCATTCGTCCGCTGGCCGCCGTGGCCGTACATTGAAGATTTTATGTTTGGCAGGAGCAATCTGCAGGGAACCAATTTTAAACTGGCCTCATGACACCAAACCCAACCGCACACAACGCAAGCGTTCTCAGTTCTCAGGCTCTGCTCGATCACTGGCAAGGCCATCGCAAGCTCACGCGCCGCGTCATTGAGGCTTTTCCTGAAGACAAACTGTTCCACTTCACAATCGGTTCCATGCGGCCGTTTTCCGAAATGGTGAAAGAATTTCTGAAGATGACCGAACCTATCGCCGCTGGCGTCGCAACCGGCAAATGGGCGTCCTTTGCCGATTTCGATTCGGTGACTACCAAAGCCGAGCTACTCCGCCTCTGGGACGACGCAACTGAAAAACTGAACGCCATTTGGCCGACTATTCCGGCTCATCGCTTCGCCGAGGTGGATAAGGCGTTCGGCCAATGGGAAGGCTCCGGCATCTCCATCATCCTGTACGGGATCGACAACGAGATTCACCATCGCGGACAGGCATACGTGTACCTCCGCGCACTGGGAATCGAGCCACCCCCGTTCTGGGTGCGATGACATAAAAGTTATTGCTTGTCCCTATGACGGGGATTCGCGGTCAAGGTATACTGCCACCAACCGGAGTTTTCTCCATGAAGAACGGTATCTGGTCCAAGCGGACATTTGCCGTGGTCCTTGCCACGCTGCTGGCGGGCTGCAGCCGGGAGGCGCCGCAAGGCAAGGTGGTGGACGACGCCGCGCGCGCTCTGGGCGGCAAGGAGCGGATTCTGGCGGTCAAGACTTTGACCATCGAAGGCGAAGGGACCGATACCAACCTGGGACAGAATGTTACGCCGGAAGGGGAATTGCCAACGTGGAAAGTGACCGAGTACCGGCAAACCATGGATCCGGCGAGAGGCCGCATGCGTGTCCAACAGGTACGCACGGCGCAGTTTCTGTTCGCAGGGGCGACTGTGCAACGCTCGGACCAGGGCCTCGATGGGGACGTGGCCTACAACGTAGGTTCGGACGGGGCCGCCACTCGGGCCACTGCGGCGGCCGCGCGGGACCGGCGTGTCGCGCTGCTCCACCATCCGCTGACGATTGTCCGCGCCGGGCTCGATCCCTCAACCCGGCTCAGTAATCCGCGCCGCCACGGCAATCAACAACTGATCGATATCACAACGGCCAAGGGAGATGTTCTTACCCTGGCCATCGACAGCGTGACCGGCCTCCCTGCGCGAGTAATTTCGTTGAGCGACAACTCTAACCTCGGCGATGTCGCCATGGAGACAACTTTCTCGGATTATGAAAGCGCCGATGGCTTGAAGCTGCCCAAACGTCTGACGACTACGGTGGACAAATATCCGCAATCTGATTTGCGCGTGAGCCGGAACATCGTGGATGGCGATGTCACGAAATTGCGAGCGCCGGAAACGGTAAAGGCAGCCGCTCTGCCGGCTGCGCCGCCAATGGTCGTGACCGCAGACCCGGTGGCCAAGGGCATCTGGTGGCTCGCCGGTTCGGGAAATCATCACAGCGTCCTGTTCGAATTCGCGGATCACCTGACGCTCTTCGAGGTGCCTTTGGATGAAGCCCGATCGAAGGCTGTGATCGACAAGGCGCGGTCGGTGGTCCCGGGCAAGCCGCTAACGCAGGCGATCATTTCCCACCACCATTTCGACCACTCGGGCGGGCTGCGCGTGGCCGTAGCCGAAGGCTTAACGATTGTTACGTATCGCGGCAACATCAGTTTCTTCGAAGACCTCATCGCGCGCAGACATACGATCGCCCCGGATGAGATGGAGAAAAAACCACGGAAGGCGCACTTCCTTCCGGTGGATGATGAGCTGACCCTGAAAGACAATACCATGGAAGTGCGCCTTTATCATTTGCTCGATAATCCTCGCGAGGGCACCAACCTGTTCGGTTATATTCCGCGGGACCACATTCTGGTGCAGGCCGATCTTTACGACTCCACCTGGACGCAGTATCCCTGGGCCGATAATGTGCTGCGCAACATTGCGCTGCGCGGGCTGCGCGTGGAAAAGGATGTGCCTGTGCACGGGGCGATGCAATCGTGGGCGGAAGTCCTCAAGACGATGCAACTGCGGGGAGCGGGGGGAGGGGCTGGTCAGTAGGGGGGTGAAGGACGCAATGAAACTTTACATATGCGTTAGGTTTCACAAAGCGCGCGCGAAGCGCAAAAACAAACAGGAATAATCTTACTGGACCTCCCCAAAGGCCGAGGCCCAGCCACCAGTCGTCATACTCAGGCGCCCGGCGATCGTAATAGGCGCGCTCGGCAGAGGTCATGCTTGGGCAGCCTGCAGCTACACCAGGACTGTAAATGTTGCTTCGCTGCGCTCTACGGGGCGGTAGAGAGTGTCGCGCTCGAGCGGCTCGCGGCCGGCTTTGCGGATCAGTTGCAGCAGCTCGGCGCGGCGGAGGCCCTGTTTGGTGGTGGCGCCGGCATCGTGGTAAATGTGCTCTTCGACGATCGTGCCGTCGATATCGTCAGCTCCGAAGCGCAGCGCGATTTGCGCCATTTTCGGAGTCATCATAACCCAGTAGGCCTTGATGTGCGCGATGTTGTCGAGCAGCAGGCGCGCTACCGCGATGTTCTTGATGTCGTCAAAACCGGTGGTTTTGGGAATATGCTCGAGGGCGGTGTTATCGGGATGAAAAGCCAGCGGGATGAACGTGACAAAACCGTGGGTCTCGTCCTGCAATTGCCGCAAGCGGAGCAGGTGATCCACGCGGTCCGCTTCGTTTTCGATATGGCCGTACAGCATAGTGCAGTTGGAACGAAGGCCTAACTGGTGCGCGGTGCGCGCAGTTTCGAGCCACTCTTCGCCATCGATTTTGTGATCGCAGATGATGCGCCGCACCGGTTCATTGAAAATTTCCGCGCCGCCGCCGGGGAGAGAATCCATGCCGGCATTGCGCAGCCGTTCGAGAGTTTCCCGAATGGAGATTCTGGCGCGCCGCGCGAGATACGCGATTTCCACCATGGTGAAGGCCTTCAAGTGCACCTGCGGGAAGCGCTGTTTGAGGCCGCGCAGCATCTCGCAGTACCAATCCAGGGTGAGTTCGGGGTGCAAGCCGCCCACGATATGGAACTCAGTTACGGCCTCGCTCCAGCCCTCGCCGGCGCGGTGCCAAACCTCTTCGAGCGACATGGTGTAGGCCTTGGGATCGCGGACGCGCTTGCCGAAGGCGCAGAGGCGGCAACTGGCCACGCAAACGTCGGTGGGATTGATGTGGCGGTTCACGTTGAAGTAGGTGGTGTTGCCGTGCAGGCGCTCGCGGACGAGGTTGGCGAGGTAGCCGAGAGCCAGAATATCGGAGGTGCGATACAGCGCCACGCCGTCGTCGAAAGAGAGGCGTTCGCCGGATTCAACCTTGCGGCGGATGGGTAGAAGGCGGGAATCTTCAATGATTACTGGCATGGGTAGCGGCTTGAAAAAAGAATAGCACGGGGGAGAGACTGGGGTGACCGGCGGTTGCTCGTTTGGTCTACACTTGAGGAGGGAATGTGTACTCCACTATGAGCACCGACGTCCTCACCGCTCTGATCAGTGCCAGTGCCGCCGTCATCACTGCTGTTACCGCGCTCATTCTCAATTATCGCGGCTTCGCCTCCATCGACAGCCGCTTCGCTTCAATTGACAACCGCTTCGCGTCCATTGAAAACCGCTTCGCTTCTGTGGAGAACCGCCTGAGCCATCTCGACAATCGGCTGGATAATCTGGAAACCCGTCTGGACAGTATGGGTAATCGCATCGACAATATGGCCAACCGGCTCGATGCAATGCAGACCGATCTCAAGGAGTTCTATCGCGTCCTGGGCGATCACGACAAGAAGCTGCAGCGACTCGAAGATGGCAAGTAGCTTTTTCCACATGCCTGGTCCTACTTGCCCTGAACCTACGCGCCCGGCTTGAACAGCAGAATATCCGCCGCCCAGAAAAGAAAGAACAGCACGCTCACGTAGCCGTTCATGGTGAAGAAGGCGGCGTTGA
>JASIAM010000147.1 GCA_030041985.1 Bryobacteraceae bacterium
ACCGCGCCATGGCCGCGCCCGATTTGAGATGCCGCTCGCTGTTGCTGGCAAGCAGCTTCCCCGCGGTTTCGAGTGTCACTTTGTGGTAGAGGCAGGTGAAGACATCCAGGATCTGCCGCTGCGCGGGATGGACGTACCACGGACCGTTGGTTGCGAGGAGTGGCAATTGAACACTTCGTGCCAGCGCCATGGCCTGATCGTTGCGTGCCTCCTCATCGGCATCGTGGTGCCGCTGAATTTCCACGTAGACATTCCCACGGCCGAAGATGCCCACCAGACGTTCCAGGCATGCCCGCCCTTCTCCCTTGCGCACGGCGAGCGCGAGGGGTCCGGAGGTATCGCCGGTGAGGCATAGCAGTCCTGGCGCAAATTCGGCGAATTCTTCCGGGGCAACTGCGGCCTCCAACCCGCGTTTGGGATGCTTTTCGGTGCGCAGCTTGGTCCGCGTAATGAGCCGGCAAAGGTTCTGATACCCGGTGCGATCTTTCACCAGCAGCGGATAACGGCTGCCGTCAGTCGCGAGCAGTTCCGCGCCGACATGCGCGCGGAGTCCCAGTTTCCGCATGGCGAAATGGAAGCGGGGCGATCCGTAAACGCCGTCCCGGTCCAGGAGCGCCATGGCGGGCAGTTCCAGCTTCGCCGCCATTTCGGCATATTCCTCCGGCACGCAGGCCCCTTGCAGAAAACTGAATGCCGACCGCCCGTGAAGTTCGACGTACATGGATCTCAGTCGTAGCTCCCCGCCACGAACCAACGGCTGGTACGCAAGTCCTCATAGATTCGGTGGAGAGTTCCGTCGCCCAGTGACAGGTCCCACTCGGCGTGGTCCCATGGTTCCTGCCTCCACCAATCTCCGGACGTGCGCCACGGCCCCGCGCAAGCGGTCACGTCTCCGCGCAGCGACGGAGCGTCAATGTGGGCTGGCTTGCCGGCGCGCACGGTGATATGCGCATAGAGCGGCGGCCGTAATCGGCGCAGGATGAGGGTTGGTTGCGCCGCCGGAGGCGTGAGGTTACGGGTTAAAACTGGCGTGAAGCGGTTCATGCGGAACGCGTCGGGCCGGTGAGTATCCAGGAGTTCCGGTGTGCCCACTTGTTCGGGTGACAGGAGATGGTAGAGACGCGAAAGGGTGACTTCCAGCTTCGCCGGTTCCGGCGACAGTGGCAGAAACAGGCCGTGCTGCTGGATCTGCGGCTTCACCGGGTGGAAGCTCAGGTGAATTTTTATGATAGGAGCAGCCGGCGGACGCGCCTCCAGATCCAGGTGTAAAAGCTTCAGGAAGGTGGCCGCGGCGCACATCGGTATCGGAAGCCGCAAGGTGAGCCGGTAGGGTGGGCTGTTTTCGAGACGCAATGCCAGCCGGATCTGGTCGGTAGCGAGCGCCCTGGCGCTTAAACGGGCGCAGAGTTCCCGAAGCAAGCGCGCGAGGAGAAACAGAAGCGGTTCGAGAAGTTCGACTGGATGGTCGAGTTCCATTTCCTCTTCAAACCGCAGCGGATCTTCCAGCGGCTGGAGGTGCCGCAGCCCTTCGCCGCGCGCCAGGCGCTGCAACGTGGTCCCCTCGGGTCCCAGGCGCGCGGCAACCCCTGCGGGTGGTAAGGCAGCGAATTGTCCGAAGGTGCGGATGCCCCAGCTCGAAAGTGCGCCGGCTATCTCGGGAGAACCCGGAAGAAGGTTTACGGGCAGCGGCGCGAGGGCCTTTGCCTCGCCGCCTGCAGCAATGATCGTAGTCCCGCGAAAACCGCGGGCGGTGAAGATTGCGGCATCCGCATTGCCAGCGATGGCGGCATCCACCGGCACTCCAGCCTGCTGGTGAAGGGCTTCCGCGATCATTTGCGGCGTGCCCAAAAGCGAGGCTGATCCCCGCAGATCGAGTAGCACGGCGTCCGGAGGAATCTCTTCCACCAGCGGTGAGAACCGGCGCGCGCATTCCACGAGCAATGCAAGGTTCCCCGAAGCATGCAGGCAGGCAAACATGGCGGAAGCCTACGGGTGATAGAACGGCCGGAAGCTAAGCTCCGATACAGCGCGTTGCCGCGGCCCGGTTGTGGCCTTTATGGCGATACCTCGCAGCAGCTTTCCCCGAATCTCCGAACGCACTGGCTGATGCTCGATTTGAAGGGTCGAACACGAATGGGCGTTCAATTCGCTTTCGACGACGACGAGCGCGGCCGGCGTGTCCTTCACTGCATGGCGCAGGCGGAACCAGGAAGCGAGCGAAATACGCCGCGCCTGCCGGGAGGGGGCTCCGGCCAGATCGAGCGCCACCATCCCGAATCCACCAGCATGCACGAGAAGATCGGCGGCTTTGAGCGCCGCTTCCACCTTGCCGCCGCAGCGCACCCACAATAGATGCGGCAAATAAACACCCGCGTTCCGGGCGCCCGCCGGATCAAAGGAATCGGACGCATCCACCAGGGCGCAGCATTCCGGACGGCGGGTCGCATGGGCCAGCGCCCCCATGAGCAGGCTGGTCTTTCCCGACCCGCCCACCCCAAAGATTTCGGTGAGGGTTCCGCGTGGAAAGCTGATCGCGGGGATGCCGGTTGCCATCAGTTCGGGCGCCGGCGCCTGGCGCAGCCTGAGGGAAACATCAAAACGGCGGGAAAGGTTATTTTCGAGTTCCGAGAGCGTAACCGTAGTAGCCATTTTCGCTATTTATTCGCCTCGCAACTCTACTTTGACAGATTTTCTGCCAGGGCGCAACCGGTCCTTTTCAATGGACCGGCGGTGTTTTCCGCGGTGTGGGAGCGGACTGATTTTTCGGCGCTATATCAGAAGGTGAATCGTCCCACGATTTGGCCTTGGCGCGGCTGGGTCCCGGCTCCCTCGAGCGTGGCGATGTAACCATAGCCAGCGCTGAGCGCTCCGGCAGAAGTCGTCTGAGGAGTAAAGATGGTTACCGGCACCCCGGCAGTCTCTCCTTGGCCTCCGGTCGAGGGAGGTGACAGGAAGAGGCGGTTGAAGATATTCGTGAATTCGGCGCGGACGAAGAAATTGTATTTGCCTTCCTTGCCGAACCGGAAATTCCGGCCAAAGCTCATTGACTCGGCGGGCTGCCGCTGCCAGCGATAGTTGTTGTAGAAGGGCGCCGCCGTGCCCCACTGCCCGGGCCCGGGGTCCGACCACGCTGCGGGGTTGAGGACGCTCTGAGTCTGCGGGTTGAAGCATCCGCAGTTGGGATTAAACAAAAGTGGATTTACGCCGGCGACAGGAGTATCGGGATTAATCGGTGTCCCGTTGAAACCACCTTGCCGTAATAACTCGTTTATAAGCTGATTGCTGGATGACGGAGTTTCAATCAGAGCGCCATTCTGATAGCGCAGCAGCCAGCCGAGCTGCCAACCGCGGACAACCTGCGAGAGCACTTTCATTCCGCCGGTGTTCGCGGAGGGCAACCTGGGCGTGGTGTAGGCGCCGGAAATGACGAGGGCTTCGGGCCGGTTCAACTGGTTGAGCTGCTTGTTTAACCCATAGTTAAAGATGTCTGAGATGACTGGGTTGTAACTAAGGAAGATGGGGGCTTCCGAGCCCACACCGATGTCAGTAGCTTTGGACCAAACGAACGAGGCCTGCGCCGACAATCCATGCGAGAAGCGCTTAGTGATCTTGGTCTGCAGCGAGTCATACCACGTTTTGCCCATAGGAGGCCCAAGGAAGGAAGTCGGACCACCGCTCGCCCACTGCGGATAGGGACGGATTGCCTCGTTGACCGTATCCGTCAGCGGAAATCCCGGGTAGGGTGGGCCAAATCCGGCAGCAATCGCCGCCGGAGAGTTGAGCTGATCCGTCAGCAATTGAAGACTCGCCGGATTGTTGACGTTCAGTCCGTAATGCGCCAGTATCTGCGGCGTCAGGCAATTACATTGGTACTGGTCGAGGCCTTCCGCGGACCACCAAACGCCTCGGTTGCCTACATACGTGCCTTCTACAACGATGTCATTTGTCACAAGGCGCTGGATACCGAAGCTCCACTGCAGCATCCGCGGCGGCCGGGCACTCGGACTGAAGATTGTGTTTGGAGAAGACGGCGGCAAAAGTCCAGCTACCGGAATTGGCAGTCTGCCCGGATTATAGTTTGGCCAAGTTACATTAGGATAGGGATTGGTTGTGGGAAAACCACTCGGGTACGGACTGATTCCGTAACCTGTCGCGTTGAAGCTATAGTAATTTGCCAGGCTGTATTGAACGCCCTGCGGGGTCTGTACCACGCCATACGTCACGCCGGCGCCTGCGCGCAACACCGTCTTCGTGTTGATTTGATACGCGGCTCCGACACGCGGTCCGAAAGCATAAGGATAGTTATGTGACAACTGGCAGTTGCAGGTGGCTCCGTAGATTTCGGCGCCTGGAAGCCCGACCGTCGGATCTATCGCGGTGAAAGAGGCGATCGGCATGCGGCCGTGTTCTTCCTGCAAATACGTTTGGTAATCGTAGCGCAGGCCGTAATCCAGCGTGAACTTTCGCGTGACTTTCCAGCTATCCTGCGCGTAGAACCCCAGGCTGTGAGTGCCCGTTTTCGTCTGGGTGTTCGGACTGATCTGAATATCATCCACCAGGCCCAACATAAAACTGGCATAACTGAAACCGGTAGGATCGGGGAAGTTGTAAGGTTGGAGATTTTGATAAGGATCGGCGGTTTCGGCGTTGGAAAGGCCGAAGGCTCCATTGGCCCGCCATCCGCTGTGCTCCGGATATCCGTCGATCACCATTTCTCCGCCGAATTTGAAAATATGGTTTCCGTTGACCCAGGTCAGATTGACGTTGGCCGTAGGCTTCTCTTCCCAGAGGAAGGAAATGAAAGCCGGACCGATTCCCCCAGCATTCGGGCCACCATACCCACCGCTGATGAAATTCGTTAAACCGCTACCCCCGTCGAAGAATCCGCCGATCGAGGGAAACCGGTCAGTTTGGAAATACCCGCTCATCCCCAGAGTGCTTTGGTTGAAGCTCGGATAGTCCGTCGGCTGGTACTGATTAATGAAACCAACGCCCACGTGCAACAACAGCGTTGGCTTCAGAGTGTCATCGAAATTCACGCGCGTGGTGTAGTTCCGGTTGGCGGTAGGGTTGGGGGCATTGTAAGCTTCCGTGACTCCGTTGGCATTGGGCGAGTCATCCAGCAGGCGCGAGAAGTACCAACCGAGCTTGACAGTCGGGCTCAGCGAGTGATCGAGCTTCCACGAGTAATTCGTCGTATGCTGCCAGTTCTGGTAGGACGGAGCAAGGTAGTTATTTTCGATCCCGGGTTGGTTCGGCAACGGGAAAAAATTCTGAACGGCCAGCGAGAACGGACTGAACCTCGAGAGCGGAATCACATTGTTGGGGAAAGGATTGCGAACCTGCGATCCATTTACCACGTGGGTCGTATTGGGATCGAAAATCTCACCATAGGATAGTGTCTGGTTTGCGGGATCGACTGCAGGCTGGTTGGTGGCGGTATTGATAATGGCGGGGTTGGATGTGCAAGCGTTGTTGACAAAATTAAAACAACCGGCGGTGCCAAAATCGCCACTTCTATAGGCAGCGGTAGGCACCGTCTGGAGGTTGTTGGCAATCGTTCTGGCCTCGCGGAATTGCTCGAAATTAAAGAAGAAAAACGTCCGGTTGGTCCCGTTGTACACCTTGGGAATGCGGATCGGCCCGCCTAACGTGAAACCATAATCGTTGCGGCGCTCTACGTTACGGATGAGTTGGCCCTCCTTCGCCGGGTCCTGCGTGCCGGCGTCAGTGAACGGCAAGCCGGCATTCAGAAATTCGTTGACGAAATAATCGTAGGCGCTGCCATGCAACGTATTGGTGCCCGATTTCATGGTGAAATTGAAATAGCCGCCGCCTACCTGGCCGTACTCCGCCGCGAAATTGCTGGTCTGAACGGACACCTCCTGAATCGCATCCACGCTAGCGCCCTGGCTGAGCTGCTGCAGAACTTTCCAGATGTTTCCGGTAGCATCCTGGCCTTCAATGCGGATGGCTTCACTGTTGCTCGGCATGCCGTTCACCACCATCGCGTTGTCGTTGGAGAATTCCACGCCGGGAAGCAACTCGGAGATCTGCATGGGGTTGCGGATTTGGCCCAACGTGTTGGGGCCAGCAGCGGCGACAACACTCCCGCCCGCTATGGTAAGCACGGGAAGCTGATCCGCATCGCTTATATCGACCTGGTGGCTGATCTCCCCGCTTTCGCTCTTGAGCAAAGGCGCCGTATCGGCGACCGTCACCGTCTCGTTGGCAGCACCGAGTTCGAGCGTTACGTCTTTGCGCGTATCGACCGCAACAACCACTTGCACGTTCTGCTGCACAGACTTCTTGAATCCGGTTGCGTCCACCGTAATCTCGTAAGTGCCGGCTGGGACCGAGAAGACATAATTACCCGTAGCAGACGTGCCACCGCGATAAATAACGCCAGTATCGGTATTTTTGGCTTCGATTTGAGCTGTCGGAATGACCGCGCCCGCTGGATCGGAAATAGTTCCGGTAATGGTACCTTGATTCGACTGGCCAAATACAGTGGCAGCCGTTAGACACACAAATAACGTAAGCTTCCGGCTCATGACTAACCTCTCCCCGTGAAAGGCTAGGACCTTGCGATCCCCGAATCACACAGCTACCGGACTTGCATGCAAGTTCGTTAGTGGGAGTGAGTTTATCGTATAGTCCTACAGTGTGTCAAGGGTCTTTATACGAGTTTTTGTACACACTTATAGGAACACTTATAAGTGTGACTTTTCTGAGTGGTGAACTCGGTCAATTCACCGGCACACAGACGTTACTTAGTGTGTGAGTGTTGTCCTCAGTGCGCTGGTGGGAGAACGCGGGAGGAAAAGGGCGGTAGTTCTTAAAGGCTGCCAGCGCTTGCGAAGAGTCAGAATATCGGGGAAAAAATGCGGCTGCCCCGACACGAGCCGGGGCAGCCGAGAGGGGACTAGAACTGGAATTTCGCGACGAGTTGGCCTTGCCGCGGGAGGTTAGCGCCCGACGACGTCGCCGTATTGATCCATCCGAAGCCGGAGGCGTACGACTCGCCCGCCGAGCAGGCGCCGATGGCACCCGTGGGACCATAGCAGGTGGGCGGCGTCTGCGGGCTGGCCGGGCTGGCGGTGTTCGGGTTGACCAATTGAGTGCGATTGAAGATGTTGGTGAACTCCGCCCGGACGCTTAAGCTGGCCCGTTCGTGGATGTGGAACACTCGCCCGATGCCGAAGTTCTCTATGGGCCGACGCTGCTGCACGAAGCCGGGGTAGTACTCCGATCCCCCGATCTGGCCGGGAGCAGGATTGGCCCACGCCGCTGGATTCAACACGATGGTCTTATTCGGATCAAAGCAGTGGCAGTTGATGTTCACGTTATAGAAGGGCTGGCCTGTGGGGATCTCATATTGGTTCGTCAGGTAGGTGAGATTGGCCATCGTAGCTGTAGCGAGGGTGCCCGTATAGCCGGGGCCGGCGGCGGTCGCCGTCGGAGCGATCAGGGGCAGTCCGCTGGTATATGCCGCGAACGCGTCCAAGGTCCAGTCGCGAACGATTTGCGATACCATCTTGGGCCCCCATTTCGGCAACCTGTAGTCGATGGTAAAGCGAGTCATGAAAGGCTGGTTGTACTCCCCAATGCACTTCGCCAAGGAGTAGTTTTCGGGGTTGGGTGTTCCGCAGAAACTGGTGAGCGACTTGGACCAGGCGAAGGCGAACGTGGCCGAGAGGCCGTGAGAAAGCCGCTTGGTGGCCGTCGTCTGCAGCGAGTTATACCAAGTCTCGCCAAGAGGCTCTTCGATCGCGCCGAGGCCGCCATTGAACTGCGGGAACGGCCTCAAAGACTGGGCTACAGTTTGGGTCAGCGGGAAGCCGGCGAAAGGTACCTTGTCCATGAAAGGTCCGGCACCGGGCGAATTGAGGGGCGACAGCAGAATCGACAGATCAGCCGGATTGCTCAGGCTCAGTCCATAATGGCTCAATAGCTGCGGGCTGAGGTAATTGAAGTTCTCCATGGCCCCGCTCGTGTCGTTATAGGTCGGCCACCAGACTCCGCGGTTGCCGACATAAGCCGCGTCGACCACCAGATTGGAGGTGATTTCGCGCTGCACGGTGAAACTGTATTGGTACTGCCGGGCCGGTCTTCCGGCGTTTTGATCCATATATTGCGGGCCGGTGCCGGGAACGACGCCGCCGATCGGATAGTAGCCGGTGCTCAAATTCGGCCACGCGATCTCAGCGGCCGTGAGCGGCTGCCCACCAATCGTCACGCCCTGGCCCCAGGTCATGATTCCCTGGCCGGGAACGGTCGGGCCGAAGGGATTGCTGGCGGAGGCGTTACCGGAGACGCCTCCGAATAAAGCGCCCGCGCCCACGCCGGAATAGACGATGCCGAAACCGCCGCGAAGCACGGTCTTCGGCGCGACCTGATAGGCAAAGCCGGTGCGCGGCCCGAAGGCAAAGGGATAGTTGTGCGCGAATGGGCAATTACAGGTGGCTTGATAAATCGTCGCTCCGGGCTCGCCTCCGGCGGTGGGGTTGGCCAGGGTCGGGTCGAATTGCGGCGAACGGCCGTATTGCTCTGTGTAATAGGTGGAGTAATCGTAGCGCAGGCCGTAATCCAGGGTGAACTTTGGCGTTATTTTCCAGCTATCCTGCGCGTACAGTCCCAATTGATATTTCCCGTAGCGCGCGTCGTAGGGAGGATCGATGTTGGCGTGGTCCACCGATCCCAGCAGGAAGCTGGCATATGGGAAGCCAAGGCTGTAGGCACCGACCGCAGAGGATCCCTCTGCAACTCCCAGTACAGGTAGAATGGTCGACAAGTAGGGTTCGGCGGTTTCCGCGGAAGAGAACCCAAAGCTTTCTGAGGTGCGGCCTGTCTCATAAAATCCCTCGAAGTTCAGGCTCCCCCCGAACTTGAAGGTGTGATTGCTCTTGACCCAGGTCAGGCTGGCGATGTTATTGAAATTCGAAAAAAGGTCGTCGGCGCGCGCGGGAGGGCCCAAATACGTGGCACCGCCGCCAAGGCTATTGAGGAGTCCGGTGACGTCGGGGAACGTCGTCAAGCCCGCGAACGCCTGACTGCAGAGCCCCACGCCGCCGCAGACATTGTATTGCGGGGTCACGGACGGGCGTCCCAGATCGTCGCGGTTGAAGCCGACGCCCAAATGCAACAGGACCGTCGGGGAGAGGGTGCGGTCGTAGTTCAGGCGCTCCGCTTGCGAGTAAATGCCCGCGCCGAACGTGTCGGAAATGGGTTGAGGCAGCCCATCCTCGCCGTAGCAAGTCAGGCAATAGCTGCCTGTCTTGCTCCAGTAGAAGGAAAGCTTGTCTTTGGAGTCAATGATCTGGTCGAGTTTGAGCGAGGGAATCTCGGTCGACCGGTGCAGATACTCGGTATTCTGGTAATTATTGAGGACGCTGCCGGTATTGCATACGCCGCCCGCAACGCAGATGGGCGCGGGGTATAGAGCCTGCATCTTTAGCGAAACCGGGTCCATCCGCGACATCGGAATGGTGTTGTTCGGAAACGGACTGGTGACCACTTGTCCATTCACCGTTCGTGCGGTGAGGGGATCGAAGATCTCATTGGCGTAGATCGTGGCGCCGGTTGGATCGGTGCCGAGACTATGATTCCCCGCAGCCGCAATGGCGGAACTGAAATTGCCCGCCTGGTACGCCGCCGTGGGAATTGTGATCGGGGATGGCAGGTAGTTATTATCCTGAATATACTGCTCCCAGCCAAAAAAGAAAAACGTCTTGTCGTGGCCGTTGTAGACTTTGGGGATCCACACCGGACCGCCGAAAGTCACGCCATAGTCGTTGCGCGTTGTCTGAGGGCGCGACAATTGGCCGTTGCCGGCATTTGTGAACGGCACTCCACCGTTCAAATCCGCGTTCTCCAGATACTCGTAAGCGCTGCCATGGAATTGGTTCGTGCCCGACTTCATTACCATGTTCACCACCGCGCCGCCGGTTTGCCCGTATTCGGCCGAGTAGTTGCTGGTCTGTACGGTGAACTCCGCGATTGCGTCCTGCCCAGGCGCGTTTTGCTCGTTGGCTCTTTGCACCATGACGTTGGTGTTATCCA
>JASIAM010000148.1 GCA_030041985.1 Bryobacteraceae bacterium
TGGGGCAAGGTTTACCGTTTGCGCGACACAGATGAAAATCGTTTGAGCGATACGGAGAGAACTGGAGGATCTCGCGCCTCGTCTTCAGCACACCTGGTCGCCTAAGCGCCGCCGCACGCGTTCTCGCCTGATGATAGAATTCCTCCCCGGAGGCCTACGCTATGTTTCCGGCTTTCGCTCCTCACCTCGACCGGCGCGCTTTCCTGCGCTCCTTCGCGTTCTTATCCGGCGCGGCAGTCAATGCCGCTCGCGCCCAGCAAACCACGTTTGTCGTGGCCGAGACCAACTCCGGCAAAATCCGCGGCATCGACAACCAGGGAATCAAGACCTTTAAGGGAATTCCTTACGGAGCGGACACCTCAGGCACCAACCGCTTCATGCCCCCCGCGGATCCGCCGTTGTGGACCGGGGTTCGCGACGCGCTCGCGTACGGCCACTCGGCGCCGCAGCGCGATCCTGCCGCTCCACCACCAGCCCAGGGAGCGTTCGGCGTCGCCGGGCAAGGCCTGCCGGCAGAAGGGGAAGACTGCCTGGTCCTGAACGTTTGGACGCCGGCACTGAACGATGGCCGCAAACGTCCGGTTATGTTTTGGTGTCATGGCGGCGGATTTGCCAGCGGCTCCGGCTCCTCTCCCGATACCGATGGGACCAATTTGGCGCGCCGCGGCGATGTGGTCGTGGTGAGCATCAATCACCGCCTGAACGTCCTCGGGTTCGCGGACCTGAGCGAATTCAGCACCGATTTCGCAGCTTCCGGCGATGTGGGCATGCTGGATATCGTCAAAGCGCTCCAATGGGTTCGTGCCAATATCACCCAGTTTGGCGGTGACCCCAACACGGTCATGATCTTCGGCCAATCCGGTGGCGGCCGCAAAGTGGAGACCCTGCTCGCCATGCCTGGGGCCAAAGGTTTGTTCCACCGCGCAACCATCGAAAGCGGCGCTGCCATTCAAGTTGCGGGGCGCGAGATTGCTATCCACAACGCGGAGCAGTTACTCGCCAAACTGGACGTCCGCAAGGATCAGGTCCACGATCTCCAGAAACTCCCGCTCGATCGCATTATGACTGCCTACTTTGCGGTAGTTCGCGACTCCCCCGGTGTAGACCAGACAGTTTCCGGATTCACACCCGCAGTGGACGGTAAAATCCTGCCGCAGCATCCTTTCTATCCATCCGCCTCACCAGTATCTGCGGACGTGCCCGTAATGATCGGCTGCACGCGCACGGAAATGACCCTGTTTTCCACCAACGATCCCGCCGCTTTCCGTCTCGACGATGCCGGCATGCGCGCCCGCTTGACCGATTTACTTAAGGATCAGGCTCCCCCAATCATCGATCTCTATCGCAAGCTCAATCCCGGTGCAACTCCGTCTGACATTTACTTCCTCGTCGCGAGCGATTACCGCTACGTCGCCCCAACATTCAAAATCGCCGAACGGCGCGCGGCGCTTCGTAAAGGACCGGTCTACCTGTATTACTTCCGCTGGGAAACGCCCGTGCAGGGCGGGCGCTTGAAGTCGCCTCACACCATGGAGATCCCTTTCGCCTTCGACAACGTGAAAATCGCCGCCAGATTGACCGGCGGAGGTCCCGAAGCCATGGCTCTGGCCGACAAACTCAGCGACACCTGGATCGCATTCGCGCGCACCGGCAATCCCAACAATCCCAAGATGCCCCGTTGGCCCGCATTTACTACCAAAGATCGCGCCACCATGGTCATCAATAACGTCAGTAAAGTAGTCAATGATCCGTTGCGCGAGCAGCGCATCGCGATATCACGAGCGCTGAATTTGACATAAGTGGGCCTCAGCGGGATTTATACGTGAACCTCTGCAGTTTCCTGCCGGCGCGCCGCGCCCGCCGCGTCGATCCCATGAGCGCTCTCCGCCAGGAATAGCGGGCCGAGGTTCTCGGCCATAGCGTTGTTCACGTTCGAGTCGGGTTCAGGTCCACGGGAATACCGTGACATGGATGGCTCCGGAAGCACCCCGGCCGCCGGCCGCGCGAATAGCCTGATCCACCTGGGCGAGTTTGAATTTGTGAGTGGACATCAGGTAGAGAGGGGAGCGGCCTGAAGCGGCGTATTGCAAAGCCGTCTCGACGGCCTGAAAACTGTGGCCGCGGCAGGGGCGCAAGGTGAGCCGGCGAGCGAGCAGGTCGCCAAACTGAAATTCCACCGGGTTGGCTTCGGGCGCGGCTGCAATCAGGACGGCGCCGCCTTTGCGAGTGGCGCGGATGGCCTGCACGATGGTATTTTCGCCGCCCGCGGTATCGATGGACAGATCGACTCCCTGGCCGGCGGTAAGTTCGCGGACGCGCTCTTCGAGGTTTTCCTGTTCGACATCGATGGTGTGATCGGCGCCCAGAGCCTTGGCGACGCGCAGCCGCTTCTCATCGTTCTTCAGGCCGCTAACGATGATCGAGGCAGCGCCGGCGGCCTTGGCGGCGACCACGCACGCCAAGCCTTGCTGTCCGGGCCCTTGAATCAGGATGCTCTGGCCGGGACCGATGCCGCCCTCGATTGCGGTCCATTGGAAGCCGTTGCCGAGCGGAATACACATGGCCGCGATTTCGGCGGAAATCGAGTTTGGGAGGGGATGAAACACGGAAGCGGGATGCAGATATTGAAACTGGCTGTAGCCGCCCCAGAGGCCGGGCGCTTCGGAGACGGGCGTAGTGCCATAACGGAGCGGGTTGGGAAGCCGCGACTCGGTCTGTTCGCACAAACGATATTCGCCGCGGCGGCAGAGATGGCAGCGGCCGCAAGGGAGGTACTCTTCGAGGAGCACGCGATCGTTTTCTTTGAGACCCCAGCGTTCGGCGGCGATAGGTCCGATCCGGAAGATGCGGCCGACGTTTTCGCGGCCCAGGATGCGCGGCGGCCCATCGGAATTGTAGGCGCGCCAATCGGAACCGCAGACGCCGGCGGCTTCCACCTGGAGGAGTCCCGCATCAGGCGGAATCTCCGGGAGTGCGTACTCACGAATTTCGGTTCGCAGAGGAGCGATGGTGGTGGCAGCGCGAACTAGCACATAGCCAAGGATACTTGAAATCTTCCGGACGGTAGCAGTGCTGGCGTGCAGACCTGTGCCGGGGATATCATGGGGCTCGATGAAACCGATTTTGCGGCGGAGCGCGCTGGCTTTGCTGGCGCCTTTGGCGAGCGTCGCGCAAATTCCCCAGCCGGGGCAGCCGGGGACACCTCCCATCCGGGAAGCTCCCGACCGAGGCGATGTTACACTGCCCAATGGCAAATCGCAGCGCGATGAGATTCTCAAAGTGGAGCATGAGCAGAATCTCAAGGATGCCGCCAAGCTGGCCGATCTCGCCGGCGAGCTCAAAGAGGCTATGG
Source organism: Bryobacteraceae bacterium (assembly GCA_030041985.1). Taxonomy (GTDB): domain Bacteria; phylum Acidobacteriota; class Terriglobia; order Bryobacterales; family Bryobacteraceae; genus PSRJ01. Next base: position 3,353 of record JASIAM010000148.1, read on the forward strand.
AAAAAGAAGACCGCTTTGTGTTTTCGCTGAACACCATGAAGAAGGCAGAAGAGATTGAGAAGCTGGCTCACAAAATTCGGAGTCGCATGCGGCACGATTAGTTTGGCTCTGGCGGCGGGGGACTCAGGCGCGCCCTCCGGCAAGCCGGCTATTGTATTGGTGGATGACAGTGATCTGGCCCGGTGGCAAAGCTGGGCGAAGATTCTCGGTTGGCTGGTAATCGCGCCCACTGTTTCGCCCAACACAGCGATTGACGCGCGCGTCGAAGCACTGGTAAGAACGGCGCGCGAAGCAATCCAAAATGGATCGGCCGATCGCGCACGCATTTATCTGGCGGGCAGCGGAGAGAGCGCAGCGGCTGTTTTCTATACGATCTCGCGGCAACCAGACCCTTGGGCGGCGGGTCTGGCTTTGGGTGGTTCCCCGCAGGCGGCTATGGATACTGGCCGACTGTATGCCGCCGATTTTACAAATGTTCCGTTGCTATGGGCGGGGGCAACGCAGCAGGACGAGCAGTTGGCGAGCAAGCTGGCAGATGCCGGACTGAACCTGGAGTGGCGCAGCGCAGAAAAGCTGCCGGTGGCGAGTGTCTTTGATTGGCTTGCCGGTCATACCCGCGAGGATTTCCCCAAGGTCATCGATTGCGAGACACCCTCGGCCACATTTTCGCGCTGCTACTGGATTCAGCTCACCAAATTGGATGGGGCAGAACGCAATGACGTACTGGCGTCCAGCCGTATTGCACCCGCGATCAAGCCCGCGCTCGACCTGGGAGGTTACGGATACAAAATCGGCGATCCGGGTCCGGGCATTCTGATTTCTTTTCTGCCAGGAAAATATAATGGCCCTTTGAAAATGGGTGACCGCATCGTAGAGCTGGATGGAAGGCCCATCGCGGACGCGCACCGGTACAACGAACTGATGGCGGCATTCAAAGAGGAGCGGCAGATAGCGGTGATGGTGGAGCGCGGCAAGGAGCGTGTGCGGTTGGAGACGACCGTGATTTTGCCCAAACGCGCGCCGGAGGTGACGGCGCGCGTGCAGGCAAAGTTCGACAGCGAGGCGAGGGAGGTAGAGATTCTTAGCCGAACTGTGACCGCGATGCAGGTGACCATTCCGGCGCAATGGACGCCCGCAGTGCTCACGTGGAATGGAGTTCCGCTAGAGAAGTTGGGGGAAGCACAGGGGGAGCGCTGCTTCGAATTGCGGGTGGAAAAAGAGCTGGAGAGCAGCCGGCCCTGCCCATAGATCCCCGCGAGGATAAGCGGCTTCAAAATCGAGCCGCCGTCCCTCCTCTCGATTCCCATCAAAATTCCGGTGCGCGTGGAAATGGGCTGGCTTGCGCAGTAAAGTAAGCTAACGCTGCTACTTCCCCGCGGTGGCCGGCGTCAGCAGCCACTTCAACACTCCCTTAGGCTCCGTGCCGAAATGGTCACAATCGATGCGCGCCAGGGCCCCCTTTTTCATGTCCACGGTCAGTGCCGGGCTGCCCAGAAACAGGGCCACCGTGGCGCTCATCAGCGGCTCATGGCTCGCCAGCAGGATTGCGGATTCGTCGCGCCGCGAGCGCACTTCCTCCCAAACCTGATGTGGAGAGGCCTCCGGCGTCAGAGCGGGCGTCTGCACAATCTTGCCGTGGTGGGCGAGTGACTCCGCGGCAATCGCGGCCGTCTCCAAAGCGCGCCGGTACGGGCTCGAAAGAATCACACCCGGCTTCACCCCAGCGCCGTGCGCGCGCGACAAAACACGCTTCAGTTTATCGCGCCCTTCTTCCGTCAGGGCACGATCAGCATCCTTGAGCCCTGGACGGCCATTCTCAGCGATCCCATGACGCAGCAGATAAATTTCCATCAGACCCTCGCCTTGTGCACTGCCATGCCGGTGCGGTGAGCGGTACCGCGGCTGACCAAACGCGCCATCCGCCTTTGCAACTGGCGGAAGATGCGCTCGATCGATTGGCTCGCATCGATCACCGTGAAATCGTACGGCTCCACCATCGAATCCAGAGCTTTGATCAGCCGCGTCTGGTATTTGATGAAGCTCTCGTACATATCCGGCCCGAAGCGAAGGTCCATGCCGCTCTCCCAGTAATCGAAAGCCCCGCGCCCCAGCACCACGCGCGAAACCAGTGTCTCGACCTCCGCCCGCAGATAGTACACGGCATGCGGAACCAGCGCGAACCCGGCCACCTGTTCGATCCACTCGCGGTCTTCATTGCGGGCCACGGCGCGCGCCATGATCGAGAAAATGTAGCGATCGATCAGGACGACGAAGCCAGCGCGCAATGCGGGAACGATTTCGTGTTCCAGCCGGTCGGCGAAGTCGGTAGTATAGAAAAGCGTCATCGTGATGGGGCCGAGGGTGTTGCCCGTTTTGGCCAGTTTGATGCCGCGCCCAGCCAGAGCCGAACGCGCCATGCCGCTATCGAGCACGGCATGGCCTTCGCGCTCGAGCCACTGGCGCAGCAGCGCGATCTGCGTGCTACGTCCCACGGCATCCGGCCCTTCAATGACGAGCAGTTTGCCCCTTAGATCCGCGGTCTCCACGCCCGCCAGCGGCTCACTATAAAAGCTGAGCGGCTGTCGCATGGCCATTAAAACCTCCTCCGGGCGGAACGTGCAGAACGCGGCTCTTGATACTATCTCCCAGTTCGCGCGTGACGATGCCGCGCATCAGCATCTGCTGCGCTTCAATCGACTGAGTGGCATCGATGACGTGAAATCCCATTTCCTCCGCCATGGCTTCATACTCATCCAGGATGCGCCCCTGAAAGATACGGAAACTTTCTTCGACATCGCGCGCCAGGTCCAGATCCATGCCCGCTTCGTAATACTTGATCGCATCGCGGCCGCCCAGAATGCGCCCCAGCGCCACATCCAGGGAAACGCGAAAGTAAAACGCCAGGCTGGGACGAACGGCAAACCGATAGAGATTACGCACCCAACGCCGCCCCACTCCGCGCGCCACATCCCGCGCAAACGCCGTATAAGCGTACCGATCGGCGCACACAATGGCGCCCGATTTCACAAGCGGCAAGATATAGCTTTCCATGCGGTCGGCGAAATCGGTCGCATGGATCAGGCTGAAGGTGGTGGGCGTAAACATCTCTTTCTTCTTGCCCCGCCGCGTGGTCTCGCGGACCAGAGGCGATGAATTCCACTCGCTAAAAGCGACCGCACACCCTTGCGATCGCAGCCAATGGCTCAGAAGAGAAACCTGCGTGGACTTGCCCGAACCATCAATTCCTTCCACCACGATCAGCTTGCCGCGATATCGATTGGGGAGGAACAGGCTCATGCGACAGTTACGACCCTATTGTACTGGACACGTGCGCGGAGGGTTGTGGCCGGGCGCGCGACATGAAAGTGGCGATTCGGCTACTTTCTTTTTTGGAGCCGTTTAACCGAGCGTATATACACTCGGTTAGAGGGGATGCCATGCCCGTATCGCTCACCGATCTGGAGCAACAAAGGGCCGCAGTCCTGCGGCAAATTTCTGAACTCGAAGATTTTCGCGCCGGCTCGGTCACCGGAACCGGTGGCCGCTGTGGTACTCCGGGTTGTCACTGCCATCGGGAAGGCGACCCTGGTCACCGTCCGCATCCGCGATTGAC
>JASIAM010000149.1 GCA_030041985.1 Bryobacteraceae bacterium
GGGGGATTTCATGAAACTGAATTCCATTCGTCACGCGGCCGGCCGGGCGGGCGCGTTGGCGCTGTGCGGTGTCGCACTGGCAAGCGCACCGGCTGCGCGTGCGCAAGACAAGATGACTGCGCAGTCATTGATTGACCGCCAGCTAATCCTGGATCAGATCACGCGTTACTACTACAACTTCGGCAAAGTGGACCGACAGAGCGAAGAGAGCTTTTATGCCGAGGACGGCGAGTTGATTCTCGGCACGAGGCACTACAAGGGCAAGGAAGGCATCAAGCAGGCATACAACCGTGCCCCCGCGGCGCCTCCAACTGGCGCGGCCCCTGCGTCTGGAGCGGCGCCCCCGCGCGAGAGGACCGCTTTCAACGTGGCGATCGAGAATCCGCTGATCATCGTGCACGGCGACACGGCCACCTCGCAGGTCATTTTCACCGAGTACCGGCAGGAGAAGGTGGGCGATCCGATGAAGATGACGACTCAGGGAAAGGAGTACGCCACGTGGGTCAAGGTAAATGGCCAGTGGCTCTACAAGACCCGCCAGATCGCGAGCGGCAGCAACCCGCCGGAAGGCTGGAAGGAATAAGCACCCGGCGCGTTGGCTGCTCTGGCGTTCACCCTGCAGCGGCTCAAACTGCCGCCCTCGCTGTACAAATGCCTGACGACGATCAACCTTATCAAGAGCCCGCAAAGCGTTGTGGCCCTTTGTGGGGCAGGGCTTCTGCTCATAAGCGCTAAGATAAGCGCCGACATGGATAGTGCTCCAGAATAGCTGGACTGAAATACTGTCCGGCGGAAGGCGCTCTCGATGAGCGTTGGAACGACGGTAGCGGAACCATTTGATAAAGGTACAGGCCCCCGGTTCGAAAGCGCAGCCACAGTTGCTGCCGATCCGGATCCTACTGGAATTCAAGCAAGACGGAAGAACGGAGCGGGATCGCGTTCATGCCTGCGCTCCCAAAAACTGGATCTGCGGTGCACGCTTGCGGCTTCGCTCGCTCCAGCGTTGCCGAAATTTCGGCCCACTGGCACAAGGCGCATTCCGTTGCGGAATGTTCCGCCGATCACGCGGAGGTCCTTGCCGAAACGGCGCGACCAGTAATCGTAAGAGAGAACAGCGTAGGGGTGCGCGCCGGGCGTCAGGTCGTCGGCTTCGGTGAAGAGGCGGCCGAGAGCGGGCTGCAGCCCGAACTCCGCGAAGGCCCATCCGGAAACATACTGCCGGCGAACCCGTTCTGTTTCCTCACCGCCGTACGCGATATCCATCCATTGAGCATAGGAGACAGCCACCAACTCGGCTTCACCTTTGACGGCCACGCGGAACAAACGGAAATCCGGGTAAGAGAAATTTTCCGCAGTATCGGCCTTTCCGGAGTCGTCGATGAACCCGTACGTGAGCACGTACAAGCTGCCAGGATCGGCCACGGGCAGCGGGCGCAAGAACATTGCGTCGATCAAGCGGAACGCCGCAGTGCACGCGCCGATGCCCAACGCGAGCGAAAGAACCGCTGCCGCCGAAGCGGCTTTGTGCTTGACAAGCTGACGCCAGCCGAAGACGGCATCCGCTACCAGCGATTCGAGCCACGTAGCAACGATGGCGTCCCGTACCGCTTCGTGCGCGCGCAGTCGCGAGCCGAATTCCCGCGAAACCTCGGCTGGATCGCGTCCGGCGGCGCGCGCTTCTTCGAAATGCGACTGCAGTTCGGCATCGATATCACGATCCACGCTGCGGCTGCGGAAGACGTGGGTAATACGCGATAACCACGACATAATTACTCCGTGCGAAGCATTTCCGATGGATCTATGCGGATGGCGCGCAGCACTGGCGGGAGGGCCGCGAGTATGGCCGCTGAGAGAATCGTGATGACGGGGAGAGCGAGCATGGGTGCATCGGTTGGCTTCACCTGATAGAGCAATGTGGCGATGTAACGGGCGGAACCGAGGCCCAGGGCAAGGCCTGCTGCCGCGCCGAGCAACAGCATGGAGAAGACCTCGACCGTCACGCGCCGGACGATATCGCCGTTGCACGCGCCCAAGGCGATGAGAATGCCCAATTCGTGCCGCCGTCCGACGACAGCATAATCCAGCACGCCATAGAGGCCCACACCTGCAAGCACCAGCGCCACGGTAGCGAAGAACAGCGACAGCATAGCCAACATACGTTCGCGGACGGTCCGGGAACGCACCGCTTCTTCCTGCGTAAAGACATTGGAGACCTGGAACTCGGAGCGCGCCCGCGGGATCTCGCGGCGAAGAAGGGAGGCGAGCGCCATGGGATCTTGGCTTTGGGTGCGTACCAGGAAGGTCCCCCAATTCGTACCTTTCGCTGCTTCGCCGGTCCGGTTGCCGAACGGCACATAGACGGTCGGAGTAATCGCGTCGCGCATCTCCGCATAGCGGGCGTCGCTCGCCAGCCCGACGATTTGCACCGTCCCTCGATGGTATCCGTCATATTGAGTTTCCAGTGTGCGGCCAACCGGGCTGCGGCCCTCGAAATAATAGCGCGCGAATGCCTGATTCACGATGGCGACGCGCGGATAGGTGTCGTCGGGGCGGAAATCGCGTCCATCGAGCAGAGCAATCTTCATGGTTGCGAACCAGCCTGGCGAGACTCCCAGGAACCAGAGGCGGGGGTTTTCGTCGGGCGTATGGCCGTTGGCCCACACACGCTGCATCCAACCAGTGCCGCTCATCAACGCCCATCCGGCGACTGCGGCAGATTCAATTCCCGGCAGAGCACGTACATGGTCCAGCGCCTGATACCACAACTGGGTCGGTTGTCCAGTCCTGCTGGACGTTTCGAGCGCCAGCACGCGAGCCGCAGAAAAACCCGTCGGCTGGTTGGCGAGCCGCTCGAAGGTGGAAACGAACAATCCGGCAACGAAATGCACCAGGAAACAGAACGCTACCTGCGCCGCCACCAGCGCGTGCAGCAAGCGGCGCCTGCTGTGGGGATCGTCACCGCCCTTGAGAGTGCTGGCCGGCTTCACGGCCGATGCGCGTAGGGCCGGGGCCAGTCCAAAGAGCAGCGTTACCGCGAACGTGAGCGCCACGGCGAATGTGGTAACGCGCCAGTCGGCCGGCAAGGAGAGACGTACTGCCCAGCCGGGTGCGTTGAGCATTCCGACGACAAAGGGCGCGGCCCGCCAGGCGAAAAGGATGCCGATCACTGAAGAAACTGCTGCCAGCAGTATGCTTTCCATGAGGACGAGTTGCATTAAGCGCGCTCTCCCCGCGCCGATGGACACGCGCAGGGCCATTTCGCGGCCTCGCGCTGCGGCTTGTGCGGTCATCAGATTCGCTACGTTGGCACACGCGATGAGAAGCACGAGTACGACCAGAACGCCCAAAATCATGAGCGCACTCCGGTAATACGTCTGCGTGCCGGAAAAGCCCGCGGCCGCAGGTTCGAGAAATACCGGCGCGGATACGTAATCGTCAATTTCCCGCCGCGGCACGCCCACCCACGCCTTCACCAGTTCGCGACGATGGCCCAGCAGCGTGGCGTGCAACTGCTGCCGTACCCGCTCGGGATCAGCTCCACGCCGCAGCCGGACCCACGTTAAGAGCCAATTCCGATAGAGTTCCTCAACCGACGGCGCCATCATGGTGGGCACAAATACGTCCGTGAACGTGCCGGTCTCCATGCCCGTGAAGCCCCGCGGCGCTACTCCGACGATTTGGTATAAATCATTTCCATTACGGAATGTTCGACCGATCACGTGGGGGTCTTTGTGGAAACGGCGCGACCAGTAATCGTACGAAAGAACAGCGTAAGGATGCGCGCCGGGCGTCAGGTCGTCGGCTTCGGTGAAGAGGCGGCCGAGAGCGGGCTGCAGCCCGAACTCCGCGAAGGCCCATCCGGAAACATACTGCCGGCGAACCCGTTCTGTTTCCTCACCGCCGTACGCGATATCCATCCATTGAGCATAGGAGACAGCCACCAACTCGGCTTCACCTTTGACGGCCGCGCGGAACAAACGGAAATCCGGGTAACTGAAATTTTCCGCGGTATCGGCCTTGCCGGAGTCGTCGATAAACCCGTACGTGAGCACGTACAAGCTGCCAGGATCGGCCACGGGCAGCGGGCGCAAGAACATCGCGTCGATCAAACGGAACGCCGCAGTGCACGCGCCGATGCCGAACGCGAGCGAAAGAACCGCGGCGGCGGAGGCGGCTTTGTGCTTGAGAAGCTGGCGCCAACCAAATCTCGCATCGGCCACCAGCGATTCGAGCCACGTAGCGACCATGGCATCGCGCACGGCCTCATGCGCGCGCAGCCGCGAGCCAAATTCCCGCGACACCTCCGCGGGATCGCGGCCCGCAGCTCGCGCTTCCTCGAAGTGCGATTCCAGTTCGGCGTCGATATCAGAATCCACGCTGCGGCTCCGAAAGACGTTGGCAATGCGCGATAACCACGACATAATTACTCCGCGCGAAGCATTTCCGATGGATCGATACGAATGGCGCGCAGCACCGGCGGGAGGGCCGCAAGCAAAGCCGCTGCAAGAATGGTGATCGCTGGGAGGGCGAGCATGGGCGCATCGGTCGCCTTTACCTGGTAAAGCAAAGTTGCGATATAGTGCGCCGATCCAAGGCCTAGCGCGAGACCGCACGCCGAGCCGAGCAGGAGCATAGAGAAAACTTCGATGGTCACGCGGCGCGCGATATCGGCATTGCGCGCGCCGAGGGCGATGCGAATGCCTAGCTCGCGGCGGCGTCCAACGACAGCATAATCGAGCACTCCGTAAAGGCCCACACCCGCCAGCACCAGCGCTACGCTGGCGAAGAACAGCGACAGCATGGCGAGCATACGTTCGCGGATGGTTTGGTCGT
>JASIAM010000150.1 GCA_030041985.1 Bryobacteraceae bacterium
CGAAGGCAGCGGAATCTGATAGCCGCGAACGGTTTGGCGAATTTCCTCAAAGACGACCTCGGGCAACCAGGGCCCGGCCGCCGCCGCTTCCCCCATTTCGCGCGCGATGAAACCGATAATTTCGAGATCCGGCTTGGCGCCCATGACATTGATGGCGCGCTTCAGCCGCTGCACTTCGCCAGTGCCATTGGTGACCGTGCCGTTTTTTTCATAAGCGCAGGCGGCGGGGAGAACCACGTCCGCGAGTTGCGCGGTTTCGGTGAGAAACATGTCTTGCACCACCAGAAATCCGCAGTTTTTCGAATGCCCTTCGCGGCCGCCGAAGCCTTTGAACGGGTTCGCGCCAACCACCCAGAGCACGCTCAAATCAGCGCGCAGCATTTCTTCCAAGTGCATGCCCGGTTCCGGGGAAGGCTCGTAACCGGGAAGCAGTTCGGGCACGAGTCCCATATCCAGTGCGCCGCGGGAATTGGAGTAATCGACGAGAGAGATATAGCTTACCGGGATGCCGAGCGATTCACCGAATTCGGCCAGACGGCGAACGTCATCGCCCTGGAAGGAGTCATCGAAGAGAATGACCAGCTCCGGCTCGGCTTTGAGCTTATCGCGCAGCGAATCAAGCGCCGTAAAGTAATCGCCGGGCGTTGCGCCAACGTTGGTTCGATTGACAAAACCTTCGGGATCACCGGTGGCGACGCCGGGTCCATGGACCGGCACGAAGTAGGCGCCGGCTTCGGGATTGGGAGTCACGCCCGGTCCACCTACGGGAGCCGCTCCGGGACCAGTCGAAACCGCGCCCACGTCGCGGCCGGGAATTACTCCGAGATCTGTGCCGATTTTCCGCGGAGGTCCGCCGATGCGAACGCTCGCTACGGTGTACTTATCCTCGCGCACGGGCTTGGGTGTTACAGCGTAAACATGCGCCTGATGATGACGATAGTTGGCGCGAATCTGGTAGGAGAGGAGGGGGTGCTCGATAGCGAGATCTGCGCCCAGCACCAGAACGGCTTTGCGTTCGTAGAGGTCAGCCACCGTGGCCAGTTTCGCGGTTTTTCCGCTCAACGCATCGAGCAGGGCCACGACATCTCCGGTGCGGTGATGATCGATGTTGTTCGTCTTCAACACCCGGCGCGCGAATTTCTGCAGATAGAAATTTTCTTCGTTGGTGGTGTGGTTAGAACCGATCACACCGAAGCTGCCGTGTTCGGCGAGCGTCTGATTAAACTTGCGGGCTACGGCATCGAGCGCCTTCGACCAGGAAACTTCCTCGAGCTTTCCGTTCACGCGCATCAGCGGCGCCTGCAAACGATCGGAATGGCCGTAGAAATCGAAGGCGTAGCGGCCCTTGATGCACAGAAACTCGTCGTTGATGCCGGAGTGATCGCGATTGTTGCCGCGAATGATCTGGTCGTTGCGCGTGCCCAGCGTGGTTTTGCAGCCATCGGCGCAATGGGTGCAGATGGTGCCGACATGGGTCATTTCCCAGGGGCGCGTTTGATACCGGTAGATGCCGCTGGTCAGGGCGCCGACAGGACAGATATCGATGCAAGCGCCGCACTCATCGCACAGCAGATGGTCACCCCGGTTGGGCGCAATTTCGGAAACCACGCCGCGATTGATTACGCCGAGGGCGCCCACGCCCAGGCCTTCGTTGCAGATGCGGACGCAGCGGTAGCACAGGATGCAGCGCGGGGCATCGAAAAACACGACTGGTGAAAACTGTTTTTCGGGGGTGTGGACCTTGATTTCGGTGTAGCGGCTCTCGCCAGCGCCGTAACGGAAGGTCATATCCTGCAATTCGCACTCGCCGCCTTTATCGCACACCGGGCAATCGAGCGGATGATTAGTGAGCAGCAACTCCAGCATGGATTTGCGGGCCTGGGCGACCTGCGCGGTGGCCGTGCGCACCACCATGCCTTCCGCGACGGGGATGGTGCAGGCGGTCTGCAGCTTGGGAAACTTCTCGATTTCCACCAGGCACATGCGGCAGGCGGCCTGCAGCGTGAGGCCTTCGTAATAGCAGAAGGCAGGCACTTCGATGCCCTGACGCTTGGCGGCATCGATGAGAAGAGTGCCTGGCGCGGCTTCCACCGGTTGGCCGTCGATGGTGAGTTTTACAAGGTCAGGCATTTGGGGACCTCAAAACGAAAAAACGCCGACTAGAGGTGTTCGGTACTATGTAAGTGACTGATTTTGTGCTATTTACGTATAATAGAGACGCATTTTGCGGGCGTTTTCGGCGAAAATGCGTCCCTGTGGCGGCTGCTTTCATACCAGCACCGCCTCGCGTGCATGTTCGAAGGGGCAGGGCCGGCCATTGAGGTGATCTTCGAACTCTTCGCGGAATTTTTCGACGATGGAGATGGTGGGCAGAGCGGCGGCATCGCCGAGGGGGCAAAACGTCCGGCCCAGCATGTTCTTCGCAACATCGCCCAGCAGATCGATGTCTTCGCGCGTTCCACCGCCCTCGTGAAACCGGATCAGAACCTTGCGCAGCCAAGTGGTGCCTTCGCGGCAGGGGATGCACCAGCCGCAGCTTTCGTGGGCGTAGAAGCGCATGATGCGCAGGGCGGCTTTCACCATGCAGGTGTCCTCATCCATGACGACAACGCCGCCCGACCCCAGCATGGATTTGCGCGCGGCCATGGAATCATAATCCATGGTGGCGCCTTCGCATTCGGCTGCCGTCAGCAGCGGGCAAGACGAGCCACCCGGAATGAACGCTTTCAACTTTTTGCCATTGCGCATGCCGCCGCCGACTTCATTGATCATCTGCATTACGGGGAAACCGAGGCGCAATTCGTAGACGCCCGGTTTGTTCACATGGCCGGTGAGGCAGGTGAGCTTGGTGCCTCCGGCTTTGGGCACGCCTAAATCAGCAAAAGCCTGCCCGCCATTCAAGATGATGGGCGGAACGGCGCAGATGGATTCGACGTTATTGAGGATGGTGGGGCATTGGAAGGCGCCCACCACGGCGGGAAACGGAGGCCGGATGCGCGGCACACCGCGCTTGCCTTCGAGCGATTCGAGCAGCGCCGATTCCTCACCGCATTCGTAAGCGCCCGCACCGGTGTGCGTGTACAGGTCGAAATCGACGCCGGTGCCTTGAATGTTTTTGCCAAGCCAGCCTTTCTGGTAGGCTTCCCCGATCGCCTTATCCATGATTTCGATCAGGTAACGGTATTCGCCACGGATGTAGATCCAGCCCTTATGCGCATCGACTGCCAATCCGGCGATCAGGCAACCCTCGATCAACTGGTGCGGGTCGTACTCGATCAGGAGGCGGTCCTTGCAGGTGCCCGGTTCGCTTTCATCGGCATTCACCACGATGTACTTGGGCTTGGGCGAGGTGCGCGGAACGAAGCTCCATTTCATTCCGGTGGGGAAACCCGCCCCGCCGCGCCCGCGGAGGTTGGAAATCTTGACCTCGTTGACGATGTCCTCGGGCTTCATGCCCACGGCTTTGCGGAATGCCTGGTAGCCATCGGTGGCCAGGTAAGTATCGAGGGCGGCCGAATTGGGCAAGCCGAACCGGCGCGACAAGATTCTGGTTTCGAGCGGGCTAGGTTCGTTATACAACATGTTTATTGTTTCTTCCCCAGGCTATCCAAAAGCTGATCGAGTTTTTCCGGAGTTACGAAGTGATGAAAATCGTAGTTGACCTGAATGGCCGGCGCCCACGAGCAAGCGCCGACACATTCCACCTCTTCGAGAGAAATCTGCCCGTCGGCAGTCACTTCTTTGTGACCGATTCCCAGCTTTTTGGTGGCCTGTTCCCACAGCTTATCCGCATCCCACAACAGGCAACTGATATTGGTGCAGATCTGCACGTGGTATTTGCCCATAGGTTTGCGGTGCAGCATCGAGTAATAGGAAACGACTTCGTGGACCTGCAGGGAGGTGACGCCCACGCGGCGGGCCACTTCCTCGACCAGCTCGTCAGTGATGCTGCCGATTTCATCCTGCGCGTACATCAGCATGGGAATCATGGCTGCGCGCTCGCGTCCCGCGGGATAACTCTTCAGCAATTTTTCGAAGCGAGTTTCTAATTCAGCAGAAAAAGTCATGTCAGTATGCCAGCCCCCGCCTCATCGGTCCGTGTCCCCCAAAACGAAATCCATACTGCCGATGGACGCGATCACGTCGGCGATCAAAATGCCCTCGACCAGTTTCGGCGTGGCCTGCAGGTTTCCGAAACTGGGAGTCCGCATGTGCACGCGGTACGGTTTGGTGGTGCCATCGCTGACTACGTAATATCCCAACTCGCCGCGCGGCGATTCGATCACCTGGTACACTTCGCCCTCGGGCACGCGGAAACCCTCGGTTACGATTTTGAAGTGATAGATGAGGGCTTCCATCTGAGTTTTCATCTTCTCGCGATCAGGCAGCACAACGTGGGGCGAATCGGCATGCCAGGGCCCGGAGGGCATGCCTTCCATGGCCTGTTTGATGATGCGGGCGCTCTGGCGCATCTCTTCGATGCGGCACTGGTAGCGGGCATACACGTCGTTTTCGGTTCGCGTCACGACTTCGAAATCGAACTTGTCGTAGCTCGTGTAGGGCGCGTACTTGCGGGCATCCAGCGGCAAGCCCGCGGCACGGAGCATCGGCCCGGTGATGCCTAAGTCCAGCATGTCTTCAAGCGAGATGAAGCCCACGCCCTTGGTGCGCCCGATCCAGATGGGGTTATTGGTTAATAGATTCTCGTACTCGTCGACGCGGCTGGGAAACACATCGATAAATTTCTTGACGCGCTGATACCAGCCGCGCGGCGGTTCGAGCGCCAGTCCGCCGATGCGGAAATAGCTGGTCATCATGCGCTGGCCGGAGAACATTTCGAAGATCCGGAGAATCTCTTCGCGCTCGCGGAAGCAGTACAGGAAGACGCTCATCGCGCCGATATCAATGGCGTGTGTGGCGAGCCAGACCAGGTGACTGTTGAGGCGCGTAAATTCGGTGAGCATCACGCGCATCCATTGCGCCTGGGGCGGAATTTCGAGGCCCAGCAGTTTTTCGACAGCCAGGCAATAGCCGAGATTATTGGAAAGAGGCGCCAGATAATCGACGCGGTCGGTGAGGGTTACGGCCTGCTGGTAATGTTTCTGCTCAAATTCTTTTTCGATGCCGGTATGGAGATAGCCGATGTCCGGCTCGCAATGGACGATGATTTCACCATCCAGCTCGATTTTGAGGCGCAGCACGCCGTGCGTGGAGGGATGCTGCGGGCCCATGTTGAGGACCATCCGGCGAATGCCGGTTTCGGTTCGTGGCTCCTCAACCACGGCTGCGAATTGACCTGGAACGCCAGATTCGGACATATTTAAACCCTCGGCCCGGTCACTGGATAATCCTTGCGCAAGGGGTAGCCCTCCCAGTCCTCGGGCATCATGATCCGCTTCAAATTCGGGTGGTTGCGGAAGCGGATTCCGAACAAATCGAACACTTCGCGCTCGTACCAGTTGGCCGAACGCCAAACCGCGGTTAGCGAATCGATTTCCGGGTCTTGTCCTTGCAGGCGGCACTTGACGCGCAGCCGCTGGTTGCGTTCGACGGAATGCAGATGGTACACGGCTTCAAAGCGCGGCTCGGCCGGGTAGCGGTCTACCGCGGTTACGGAACTCAGCCGGATGAATTTCTGCTCGTATTTGAGAAATTCGCAAACGGCCACAATCCGCTCGGGCGCAATTTCGAGGGTGAGTTCGCCACGGTCGAACTTGCCGCCGGTCACGGCAGCGGAATCAAACCCTTCCACCGCCAGCGCGGCCGCGTTCTCTCGCAAGCTATCTGGCAGCATGGGCATCCTGTGGAACGGATCGGGCGGCCGAAGCATCGCTCCGCCCCGACAAAGCTTGACCAGACAAAGCCTGGCGGCCCTGCGGCCGATCCGAGTGGGCCCAATCGAGCGCGCCCTTTTTCCAAATATAGAAAAACCCGGAAAGAATCAGCACGACAAATACCAGCATTTCTAAGAAGCCGAACATTTTCAGTTCGCGGTAGACGACGGCCCACGGATACAGGAAGATGGCCTCGATATCGAACACGATAAACAGCATCGCCACCAGATAAAACTTGACGCTGAAGCGGCCCCGCGCATCGCCCGTAGGCACGATTCCAGATTCGTATGGCATGTCTTTGACGCGATTGCGGACCTTCTTGCCCAGCGCGTAGGAGATGAGGATGAGGGCGGCTGCCAGCACCAAGGCCAGCAGGCCCTGCGCCAAAACAGGGAAATACAACTCGGTGTAGGAATCCGGCATCTGCTTTTTAGTTGTGGTTCAACCTTTGACTATAATGGTTGCAAAACTGGAGTGTCAACCAACAGCGATGACGATGGAGATCGTGCTCAACGGAAAGCCACGCACGGCACGGGAAGGCCAGAGTGTTTTGAATCTTCTGGAAGAGCTGCAGCTTGACCCCGCGCGGGTGGCCGTGGAACTCGACCGGCGCATTTTGAAGCAGCCGTTATGGGCGGAAACGGTGCTGCGCGCGGGCGCAGAGATTGAGATCGTGCAGTTTGTGGGCGGGGGCTAGAATGCCTACACCTCTTCCTGGGCATGCGCTTCGGCCGGCAGTGGATCACGCGGCCCGGCGGCCCACACGTAGAGGGTCGGCAGAAGATAGATTCCCAGCAGGAGCGCCGCGACCAATCCTCCAACAATTACTATGGCAAACGGCCTTTGGGAATCTGAGCCAATGCCACGGGACAGAGCCGCGGGGAGCAGGCCCAAGCTAGCAACCATCATCGTCATGCTTATTGGCCGAAGTCTTTCGACGGACCCTTCAATGGCTGCATCGCGAATATCATAGCCTCGCGCGCGAAGCTGGTTAATGTATTCCAGCATGATCACTCCGGTCTGCACGGAGACGCCGAACAGCGCGAGAAAACCAACTCCAGACGATACGCTGAAATGCGTTCCCGTAAGCAGGAGAGCCAGTAACCCGCCGATAGGGGCCATGGCTACGTTGGCCAGGATCAACAGAACCCACTTGAGCGATTTAAACATCGTGAACAGGATCACGCAGATCGCGAGGAGTGTAATAGGCACAACCACCATCAGGCGTGCCGAGGAGCGCTTTTGGCTTTCGTATTCCCCCGCCCAATCGATGCGATAACCCTCGGGAAGCTTGACCTGCTGATTCACTTTTCGCATAGCCTCTTCAACCGTGCTGCCCAGATCGCGTCCGACGACGCTGTATTTGATCGCGACGTATCGGGAACCTCCCTCGCGAAAGATCTCCGATGCCCCGTCGAGGACTTTGACATTGCACAGTTGCGCCAGTGACACGCGCTCCCCGGAAGGACTGAGGATGCGGATGTTTTCTATAGCCTCTTTGGTATCGCGGTAGGGAGCTTGATAGCGTACTACGAGGTCATAGCGCCGCTCGCCCTGGAGGACTTCGCTAACCGCCTTGCCACCGACGGCCGTTTCCACTGCGTCCTGAACATCGGAGACGTTGATGCCATAGCGCGCGGCTACGTCGCGATCCACGGAGAATTCTGCATTCGGCTGTCCGATCACGCGAAACAGGCCCAGATCCGAAACGCCGGCGACAGTGCGCAGTACATTGACGATCTTGCTGCCGGTGGCTTCCAGCTTCCGGAGATCGTCGCCATAGATCTTGATGGCGGATTGCCCTTTAACACCGCTAACGGCCTCCTCCATGTTGTCGGCAATGGGTTGGGAGAAATTCCAGAGGGTACCGGGTATCTTTTCGACCTCGTGATCCAGCGCCGCGATGAGTGCTTCTTTGTTCTGATGGAATCCTGGCCGCCATTGCTCCTTGGGCTTGAGGTCAATGAAGTACTCGGTATTGAAGAAGCCGGCGATATCGGTTCCGTCGTCCGGGCGGCCTACCTGGCTGATTACCTGTGTGACTTCGGGGAAAGAAGCAAAGGCGATGCGCGCCCGATTCATCACGCGCGTCCCCTCGGTTGGCCCGGTGCTGGGCGCCAGAGTGCCGCGCGCCCAGATAGCTCCTTCATCCAGATGCGGGAGGAATTCGGAACCGATGATCCCGCTCAGCGCCAGATATGCCGAAAGCCCCAATGCTCCCACAGCCACCAGGGCGGTAAGCCACCGGAAGCGAATCGCCTGAATGAGACTCTTGCGATAGAGAACCGTCATCATTACCATTAACGGGTTGCGCCATTCCCGGACGGCGCGGCGGAAAACAAAGCTGGTGAGCACCGGTGCGATCAGCATCGAGAAAATCAGCGACCCCAGCAGCGCGAAGCTAACCGTCCAAGCCATCGGTTTGAACAGCCGGCCTTCGACTCGCTGCAACGTGAATATTGGGAGATACGCGGTTATGATGATGCCGATGGAGTAAAAGACCGGCCGCTGCACCTCATGCGAGGCTGTGCGGATGCGGTCGAGGGATGTCTCGTTCGCGTGATTCCGGCCGAGGTAACGTACGATGTTCTCCACAATCACTACGGCGCCTTCCACCACCATGCCGAAATCCAGCGCTCCCAGGGAAAGCAGATTTGCGGGAATGTGATTCAGGGACAGGCAGATAGAGGCGAATAATAGAGAGAACGGAATGGTAAGCGCCACAATAAAGGCCCCACGCGCGTTACCAAGAAACAAGAAAAGAATAACGGCCACCAGAATGATGCCTTCAGCGAGGTTGTGAAGAACCGTGTGGGTGGTGTAGTGAAGCAGGTTGCTGCGGTCGAGAAACGGCACGATCTTCACGCCAGGCGGTAGCAGGTGATCGTTCAGTTCTTGCACCTTTTCGTGAATGCCCACCAGGGTGGAATCGGAATCAGCGCCCTTTCGGAGCAGGACAATTCCTTCCACGACATCGGAACTATCCACGATTGTGCCGTTGTCGCGCAGGTATGCTTTACCGATGCGGCCCAAGCGGATTTTCGGCCCTTGGGTTACCGTTGCAATATCGCGGATGCGGATGGGTGTGCCGTTTTGTGTCTTCACGACGATCTTTTCGATATCGTCGACGTCTTTAACCAGTCCGAGAGCGCGAACATTGATTTGCTGCAATCCGGACTCCAGAAAACTGCCACCAGCATTTACATTGTTGTTGGCAAGTTGCTGTTCGACTTGGCCGATCGTCAGGTTATAGTCGATCAGCTTATTCGGTTCCACCTGCACTTGGTACTCACGGGTCATGCCGCCGAAGCTCACCACGTCGACCACGTTGGGAACCGACTTGAACTGCTTTTCTAAAATCCAATCCTGAAGAGACTTCAACTCCATGAGGTCATACTGAGGGTTGGTGCTTCGCAGGGTGTACCAGTAGATTTGCCCAACAGGACTATAATCCGAACCGATTTGCGGCTGTAAACCGCCCGGCAGATCCACCTGCGAGAGCCGCTCCAAAACCTTCTGGCGATTCCAATCGTTGGCGGATTCGTCATCAAAAATGAGCATCACGCTCGAGAGGCCGAAAACGGAAAAAGAGCGCAGATGATCCAGATGCGGAATTCCATTGGTGACGGTTTCAATCGGGACGGTAACCTGCTGCTCTACCTCTTCGGCCGCATGGCCGGGCCACTGCGTAATGATTTGGACGTAATTATTGGCAACATCGGGATAGGCTTCAACCGGCAAATTGTGGAACGAAATGGCGCCCCAAAGCAGCAGTAACACGGCAGCCACCACCACAAGGAACCGGTTGTTCAACGCGGAATCGATTAATCCATGGATCATAAAGGGCGAAACTTGACCTCTGAGGAAGTACAGATTTCATGGTGAGGCTCCCTAACCTATACGCCAAGCCTTTGGGCGGCATGGCATCCGAAAGATACATCCAGATCTTTCGGGTATTTTATGGCGTTGCCGGGGCGGATCACTCCGCGCGTTTGATCCTATCGAACCGCACATCGCACTCGTTTTGCCGGTTGATCGTGAATTCAGGGATCAGCCCGCATGCTCTCAAACGCGTATCAATCGGAGCTTCGGATCAAGCCTTTTCAGATCGAGTGGGTCGCTGGTGACCACCGCATACCCTGCGGCCTGGGCACAGATTACAACGTGCGCATCGGTGATATCCGTAGTGGAGGTTTGCCCTAGCAGCGCGCCAACGGCCTGAGCATGCGATCCATCCAGCGGGATTACCTCGGTCCTCTCAAATTGAATCATCCTCCAAAGGCGCACCTGCCTGGCGGGGTTGCGAAGGACTTGCGCGAGGGCCGTGGCGGGAATGATGATCCGGCCATTCTCCGACAGGGCGGTGTTGAGAATCAGAAGGACCCGGCGGCTGTTCCGTTCCATGGCAATCAGGCCGCCGGCGTCGAAAACGATTCCGTTCACGCGGCCTTTCGCGACTTGGCTCTACGCTTGCGCGCCGAGAGCATCCTCCTCGCCCACGCGCGTTCCCTGGGTTTGGGCGGGCCGCCGGTGGCGTTCAGTGCTTCCTCGATCATGGCTCGGAACTCAGCCGCATTCTCCAACGATTTTTGGACAGCCTGCTGAATGAAACCGGAGATGGTCGGGGATTCTTGAGCGGCGACGCGCTTGCGGATCTCCTCAAGTTGTCGGTCCGGCAAAGTGATCGTGATTTTTGTGGTCGCCATACCGCTCACCATACCACAATCCGTTGCCCGGCGAGCCACGCACGCAGGCGAATGCCCTGCGCTCCCGCTGCACTATTGGGAACCCGTAGTACAATGAAATTTGCGGTTCGAATGGCACGAGGCTAAGGCCGCGGCCAACCTGCGAAACCACGGCGTGAGCTTCGAGTTAGCATCCACCGTTTTTCAGGATCCATTCGCCATCGAGCGAGTGGATGATCGTGAGGATTATGGAGAGGACCGCTTCGTAATCATCGGCATGGCGGAGGGTAAGGTTGTGCTGTTCGTGGCCTATACGGAGCGCGAGGAACGCATCCGAATCATTTCAGCGCGGAGGGCGCTGCAAATTGAGCAAGACGACTACTTCCAGCAAAACGCCTAGACCGATGACACCTGAGGCCATCGAGGCGGCTGCGCGGGCTGATCGCGACGCCCGGCCTCTCACGGGATCGGACCTTAAGCGAATGAAACGCACGCCGCAGGTAAAAGTCATCCGCCGTGCGCTGGAACTCACCCAGGAGGAGTTTGCGGCCCGGTACCACATTCCATTGGGAACCCTGCGCGATTGGGAGCAGGGTCGCGCGGAACCGGACCAACCTACGCGGGCGTACCTGATGGTGATTGCGAGAGACCCTGATCATGTGAATCGCGTCCTGAATCGGTGATGTGGCAGGAGGGGTCGACTGCTTAGTCAATCTCGGTTATCACGTCCACGTATTGCAATCCCGCTTTTTTCCCGGTGTGGCATAGAAGGTCAGCAGATGTTGGTTGTCGACGGTCTTTTAGACGGGTATCAATCGGGGCTTCGGATCCAGCCTTTTCAGATCGAGCGGGCCGCTGGTGACTACCGCATACCCTGCGATCCGGGCGCAGATTACAACGTGCGCATCGGTGATATCTGTAGTGGAGGTTTGCCCTAGCAGCGCGCCAACGGCCTGGGCATGCGATCCATCCAGTGGGATTACCTCGGTTTTCTCAAATTGAATCATTCTCCAAAGGCGCACCTGCCTAACGGGGTTGCGAAGGACTTGCGCGAGGGCCGTGGAACTTGACCGGCGCATTTTGAAGCAGCCCTTGTGGGCGGAAACAGTGCTCCGCACGGGGGCGGAGATCGAAATCGTGCAGTTCGTGGGCGGGGATTGGCCGACGCAGGAAACCAGTGTCCGAATACGCAAATGGTCACTTATCGCAGCCGGACCGCACCCGCCGAGCTATTGCAGCTCTATTGCAACTTGTTTCCCCCGTTTGGTGACCCGCTCACGATTCGCCAAGAGCCGTAGCACCAGCAGCATCGGTACCGCAGCCACTAAAAAGAACACAAAACCACCATTGCGGTGGAGCCTGCCTACCCAGAAACCACTGTCTACGTAAACGCCGAGCCATGAGATAGTCAAAATGCGAACTGCATTTTTGAAGATACCAATCGGGACGGCAAGCAAAACAAAGAAGCCTCTGAGCCAATTTGAGCGAAGGAAAAGGTAAGCGGCCAGAAGACTGGTGACCAACAGCGAGAGCGTTGAGCGGATGCCGCTGCACTCTTCGGCCACTTCGATGGTGACGCCGGGCAAGACAAATCGAAATCCGCCTTCCCTGATGGCGGGGATCCGTGCCAACTTGAACAATACAGCGGTAGTATCCGCGGATCCCCTTTGCAAGAACGTAACCACGTGATTCAGGACTTCACCCGGGATCGGAATCATCAGGAAAAGAAGACCCAGTGGGAATAGGGCGCCTCGTGCGGCCGACGCACCATAGCAACATACAAAGCCTCCTACCCAGGCAACGATGCCGCCGCATATGCCGGCAGAAAGAGAATATTCAGAGTTGAGACGCGATGAAATTCCAACGAAGAGGAGCAGACCCGCCAGGACTAAGATCAGACCAGTGGCCGGCGCGTACCGCACGTTTGCGAAAATCGTTTTTCGGTTAAGCCATAACAGACCAAGACTAATAAATGGGACCGCGAGGATCGAAGTGTAACGGGCATCGTCGAGAGCAAGCCTAACCAGTAGTTTCGAAGGCGCACTGAACACACTAAGAACAGCCACAGAAAAACACAGAAAGAAGACACTCCGGCGCACGCCAATGACACTGCTTAAAGATTGTTACTTGCTCTGGTTCGAGTGTTTTTTACGGTACAAGAGGCAAGCCCCGAACACGCCCATGACGCCAACAAGGAGTTCCGGAACCGAACTGGGTTCGGGCACCCTGCAAATCGCGGTCGCGCATGGTACTGCCGTCGCTGTGGGCGTTTGTGAGTATGCAAGAAACGCAAGGCCGAAAGTGAGCAGAACACTGGAAAGCCTGATCATGATGTGCCGATACTACTGTAAGGGAAACAGGATTGCAATCCCAATGGCGAAAATTGAATCTACTAGTACTCCTTCTCCGCCGGATTGCCTGGATAGGGTCGGAACCGGTACCGCCCGGCGGCGATACGGCACGAGAGGTGCCGCCGGCAATATTGCGCTGTTCGTGGCCTACACGGAGCGCGAGGAACGTGTCCGAATCATTTCGGCGCGGAGGGCACTGCAAAATGAGCAAGACGACTGCTTTCAGCAAAACGCCTGGACCGATGCGCGGTTGGGAGCAGGGTCGCGCGGAACCGCACCATCCTACGCGGACTTGATGCCGATTGCAGGGGAACCCGAGCCATGCGAATCGAGTCCTGAATCGGTGATGCGGCCGGTTACAAAGAAGAGACTGCTCGCAACCCTTGGGACCTAGGCAGGTTGGCGAGCAGTCCGCCAGTTTTGTAACAACGGCTCATTTAGCAGCAGGCACCCAAACGGCGTCCGGGGTTGACAGGTCTACACCGGCAACTTCGGTTGTCACATCCACGAATTGCAGTCCCGCCTTTTTCCCGGGTGTGGGGTAGAAGGTGAGCAGGTATTGGTTATCGAGTACCTTCTGGAAATTATCCAAGTAAGGCGCGAAACTTACCGGCTCCGGCCAGCCCATATAGAAGGACTCGCCTCCAGTCGCCTCGGCCAGCTTTGCGAGTCCGTTTTGGCCGTTGGTAGCCGCCCAGAAATTACGCCCCCAATGTCCGACACCGGGAAAATAGAGGGAGTGTACGAGCGTCCCCGTGCGCTGCGCGACTGAGGCCGCAGTATCGACGTCGGGGTTCAGCAGGGCATTGTGCGCACGGTGAGCACGGTCAATCCCGTCGGTCACCAGGAGAACCTCGCGGCGGTTGGGCGTGTCCGGCCAGCGATTCATCAGATCCACTACGGAAAGGTAAGGGCTGCCGAAAGCACCGGCATAGCCGAGAGGCAGCCGCAGCGCCTTTGCCGCGGCGGCATGGTCTGTGGTGAAGTTCTGGAGGATCTCCACGCTGGCGTTCCTCGCATAGCCGACCGCGATGGCGGTAGTTGCCGGTTGCGCCTCGATGAATTTGCGCAGATCGGAGAGCTGGTTGCCCAACGTAGACACCGACGAATCGTCAATCAGGATGAAAAGCTCGAGGCCGGCGCGATCCCCAGTAGCGGGAACCCATTCGGTTACCTGTAGCCGGTCCTTCCCTTTTTTGACGATGACGTCTTCTTGTTTAATCTCAGGGGCGCGTTTGCCATTTTCGACGTTGGCGGTCACAACCATTTTCACAGGGACATTGGAATCGGTAGTGCCGGCGGTTGCGGCGCCCAGAGTGGCGATGCCAAAGATCGCCGCGGCGGTGAGAGTTGCGATAGAGCGAAACATTTTTTCGACTTCCTTTCGCGCATGAGAGGGCAATCGCTTCTCCAAAGGCTTTCGAAAGAATCGGACAGAGACGCCGGCGTGTTTTCAGCGGATTAGCAAGAGGTGCGTGTCGCCGCAAATGGCGGCCGGCAGCGGCGCGTCGAAAGCCTACGACAGGGAAACCGAGAGACTGGCTGCAGGGGCAGTCTATGGCCCTTTCACGGCTTTCGCATCTTCCGGTAGGCTGAGGGCCTTGGGCGAACACGGAACACATGAATGTAGTGGCGGTGTGAATTAACGGTGTAGAGGATACGATAGCGCTCGTTACCGAAGCGCACCCGATAGGCGTTGGCGTAAGCCTTCAGTTTGACGCTGTCCGGCGGGATCGGATTATCGAGCAAGGCCTCGATTGTTTCCTTGGCCTCGGTGGCGAGGCCTTCTGGCAAACGGGAAATTTCGCGGTCGGCGCCTTTGCCGATTCCGTAGGTCCACTCAGAGCCATCCATGCTTGCGTAGAAACTCTTCCCTAGTCAAAACCGGCTCGTTTCTGCGCTGGTGCAGTACGCGGATATCGTCGGCGTCCTCCGCATGCGTGTCTTCGAGCGATTCTTCCGGCTCTCGCCGGCTCTTCATCTGCTGCACGACCTGACGCCGCGCGCGGTCCGGCGTATTGGCGGTAGCCCGGACACTCGGCTCCTCCGCCACGAGGCTCAGGAAACTGCCATCGTCCTGGCGAACGGTGACGGTCAGGAATTCCTGTTTCGTGGCTTTATCGCGCCAAGTACGCAGGGGGTAGAGATCGGCGGTACGGTTGGAGCGCGGCCGCGTTGACCTCGATTTCTGTTTCGTAGGCATCTGACCTCACTGTACACCCGACTCTCGCGCGTATCGCAGCAAAGCCGCGGCCCGGTAGAGGCCGTGCACGAATTTGCCGTAAGGCAACGTCGCGAAGAGGGCCAGCACGGCCGCCAGATGAATCACCAGAAGCGCAGGCATTAGCGAAGATTGGCGCAGGACCAACAGGAGCAGGCCCGTGAAGCCGGTGGCGAACAGCAGCGCGAGGAAGGTCACGTCCAAGCTATCCTGCCGGCTGGCGGCAATGGCGGGGTCGCGGCGGAACTTCAGCCAATAAAGGCCGGGCGGGCCGATCAGCAGGCCGATGCCGCCGAGCGTTCCCAATATGACAGGAAGGCTCTGGTACGGATAAGGCGCGCGGCGCGTCAGGGCGTAGTGATACCACGCGGCTACACAAGTCGAGGAGAAGCACAATAGAAATCCATAAAAGGTGAAGTGGTGGAACCAGCGGCGGGCCTGCGAATGCCGGGCATCGGGATAGGTGCAGCCCGCGCCGCCGCTGGAGAGGTACTCGAGCGTGAGCATGCTGCGAGCAGCGCGTGCCAGCGCCGGCAGGTTGGCGTTGGGCAATCCGGCGAGCGGGCTTGACAGAGATGCGCCAAGCGCGACAGCGATCAGTAGCGCAACCGCGCCGAATATGGCGACCATTACGCCGTGAGGAATGACCTCGTAAAATGATGCCGTGCTCGAAGGCGCATGCGTCAGCCCTATGAAGCCAGCCACAAGGGAAACGGCCATTACAGCCAGTGCCAATGAGCCGGTCCTGCGGAAGAGGCATCCCAGGACCCGCGGCCGCGCGTAGCTTCGATAAGAATCGAGGCGAATTTGCGCCAACACCTGCGGCACATTGACGGCGAATTCGTGCGGCGGAGCGTACTGGCAGGCGTAATAGCACTCGGCGCAATTGTGGCAAAGGTTGGCGAGGTAGTGGAGATCGGCCGCGTGCACGGGGCGGGCTTCCAGGGCCGGGAAAACGGCGCAGTAGCCTTCGCAATAGCGGCAGGCATTGCAGATCGTGAGGATGCGGCGGCCCTCGTCGAGCGCGACTTGTTCGGGCGAACTAGCGGGCGGCACGCGCGGCTTCCCTCCCGGCGATGCGTCCGAATACGGTTCCAATCGCCATACCGAATCCCGCCAGATACCCTTTGCCCAGGATGTTGCCCGCCATGATTTCCCCGGCAGCGAAGATGTTTCGCGAGGGGCCTCCGTGCGCCATTTCAACGGCTGCATTTTCCCCCACCTTCACACCCAGGTATGTAAAGGTAATGCCGGGACGCAAAGGATAACCGAAGAAGGGCGGCGTATCGAGCGGTAGCGCCCAGTGGGATTTGGGCGGGATAAGCCCGCTGGTATGGCAATCATCGAGCGCCTGATGATTGAATTTGCCCGCAACCACAGAGCGATTGTATGCGCACACTGTCGCTGTGAGCCGGCCGGGCGGCAAGCCAAGCGCAGAGGCAAGTTCGGAGATGCGTTCGCCGCGAAACGGCGGGAAGACAGATGGCATGAACTTATCCATCACTTTGGAATCGATGATGGAGAAGGCAATCTGGCCGGGCTGCTGGGCTACGAGGCGTCCCCAGATGGCGTAGCGCTTAGGCCAAAGGTCCTCGCCTTCATCGTAAAAGCGCTCCGCCTGTTGGTTGACGGCAATGCCGAGGGGCACGCAGTCGAGCCGGGTGACGATGCCGCCATCGAATTTGGGCGCGCGGCCATCAATAGCGACAGCGTGGCATTGGGTGGGATCTCCCACCGGCTCGGCGCCAGCCGTGAGCAGGAGTTTCAGAACCGCGCCGCGGTTGTAGGGTGTGCCGCGCACCAGGAAGTTTTCCGCGGCTGGCCCCCACGCGTCTTTGAGCCATTCCAGGTTAGCCTCGAACCCGCCCGCGGCAGCCACCAGCGCTTTGCCTTTAAAGGTAGCCGGGCGGCCATTCACCAGGGCGCGGCCGGAATCAAAGACGCTGTTGCGAATATCCAATGACGTGACCTCCGCATCATAAACGATGCGCACGCCGCGCTGTTCCGCCGCCCGGTAATAGGCGTTCAGCAGCGCTTTGCCTCCCCCTAGAAAAAAGGCGTTGGTGCGGCCCAGATGCAATGTCCCACCGAGTGGCGGCTGAAAGCGGACGCCGTGACTCATCATCCACTGGGCGCACTCCTCAGACTCCCGAATTACCGTGCGTGCCAGGCGCTCATCCGTTTGGCCGCCTGTGACTCGTAGCAAGTCGTCCAGATATTCCTGTTCCGAATAGCTACCGGTGAGAACGCCCGTGGGCCGCGCATGCATGGTGCGCATGTTGCGTGTATGGCGGCTGTTGCCGCCGCGAAATTCCGGGGGAGCGCATTCGAGCACGGTTACCGGCGCGCCCGCCTCGGCGGCGCTCAGGGCGGCGCACAGGCCGGCATTACCACCGCCAATAACGACGATATCGGATTGGAGGAGGGGATCGGCCATGAAGACGCCGGACCACTCCCTTATAGTTGCGGCTCGGCAGAACTATTGTAGAATCACGGGGCAGGAGTTAGCGTATGAAGACGGGTCGATGGTTTTTGCCTGGTATGGCGTTGCTGGCGGCGGAATGCTTGCTCGGCGCGCCGCACAACGCGCAAGTGGATGAGCTGGTGATCGCCAATCATATCCTGGCGAGCATCGGAGTGTTGGATGCCTATGGCCATGTGAGCGTGCGCGACGAACGCAATCCGAATCATTACCTGTTGGCGCGGCACATGGCGGCAGGGCTGGTTACGGCTGATGACATTATCGAGTACGATCTCGACAGCAAGCCGGTGAACGCCAATGAATCCACAGGCTACACCGAGCGCTTCATTCACGGCAACATCTACAAGGCGCGTAAGGATGTGATGGCGGTCGTTCATTTTCATGCCTCGGAGGTGATTCCCTTCGGCGTGACGGACATTCCGCTGCGGCCGGTGTACCATATGGCCGCATTTCTGGGCCCGGGCGTGCCAGTGTTCGAAATCCGTAAGGCCGGAGGCGTCACCGATATGTTGATTCGCAACAACACGCTCGGCCAGGCACTCGCGCAAACCCTGGGAGACAAGCCCGCCGTGCTGCTGCGCGGGCATGGAGCAGTAGTGGTTGCGCCTTCCCTGCACGTGGTAACGGGGCGCGCCTATTACATGATGGTCGATGCGCGCGTGCAAGCGCAGGCGCTGCAGCTTGGCGGCGGAAAAGTGCACTACCTGGAGCCGGAGGAAGCCCGCAAAGCCGCGCCGCAAGATGGCTACGAGCGCGCCTGGGACCTTTGGAAACAGTCCGTCACCAGGAAATGAGCCTGTATGAATGACGCCCCGCCGATTTTTCACTGGATGCAAAGCATGCCGCTGAGCGCGTGTATCCGCGGCTCGCGAGCCGCAATCCCGATTATCGAAACCATCCACCTGCTGGCGATGGCGCTTGCGGCCGGGACGATTATGGTGATCGACCTCAGCATTCTGGGAGTCGCACTGCGGCGCGAGTCAGTGCCGCGAATCGCGCGGGAACTGGGACCCTGGACCTGGGGCGGGTTCGGCGTAACGCTATTTACCGGCATCCTGCTGTTTTTGGCAGAAGCTGAGAAGATGGCGTGCAAGCCGGTTTTTTGGGCGAAGCTGGCGCTGCTGGCGGGCGCCTTCACGTATCATTTGACGATCCATCGCCAACTCTGTGCCGCAAAGGAGCCGTTTGCGCTCGCCCGGGCGAGGCTTACTGCCGGCGCATCCCTCGCATTGTGGTTTGGCGTGGCGTTCGGGGGCAAAGCGATCGGATTGTTTGGATGAAGCCGCGATTGCTGGTGCTCTTCGAGTGGCTGAATGACTCGCCGTTGGGCGCCGCAATCCGGGCATCCGAGTGGTGGTATCCGATCCTGGAGGCCGTGCACTCCCTTGGAATCATTGTGGTTCTGGGCAGCATTTGGACGCTGGACCTGCGCCTGCTCGGCCTGGGAGTGCGCAGCCGGCGCGTTTCCGAAGTTGCCAGCCAGCTTTTGCCGTTCACTTGGGCCGGCTTCGGCGTGCAGGCCGCGAGCGGCGCCTTGCTGACCGTTTCCGAGGCTTCGCGGCTGTATCACATCCCTTATTTCTGGATCAAATTGGCGCTGCTGTCGTTGGCCGGATTGAACGCGCTTGTGTTTCATACCGGCGTGTATCGGAGCGTGGGAGAGTGGGAAACAGCGCCGGAAATTCCGCTGCGGGCAAGGCTGGCGGGTGCGCTTTCGCTGGGACTGTGGGCGCTGGTAATCGCTGCGGGACGCGCCATTGGGTACGCGCTGTGACGAGGTAAAAAAGAGCGGCTCCGTCAAAGGAGCAAAATCGGAGCCGCCCGAGGCTCGTCACATTTGGAAGATCGGCGATGCCGTCTGTCTATTTCTATGGTGGATCAGAGTCGCGAAGAGTTAAAGCCCCAAAGGTACCTCAGTGAGTACTAAATGGTACTAGAAAATCAGTTGGCCCCAATGCGACAGATACAGCAGGTACAATCGTACGAGCTATGAACTACCGTACTTTAGGCCGCACCGGAGTGCAAGTCAGCCCTCTTTGCCTGGGAGCTATGATGTTCGGCAAATGGGGCAACCCCGACCATGCCGATGGCGTCCGCATCATTCACCGCGCACTCGACGCGGGAATCAATTTCATCGACACGGCCGATGTCTACTCGCAGGGCGAATCAGAAGAAATCGTGGGGAAGGCGTTGGCGGACGGCCGCCGCGGCAATGTGATTCTGGCGACCAAGGTCCATGGTCCCATGGGTAACGGCCCGAATCAGAAGGGCAACTCGCGCCGCTGGATTATCGAGGAGGTGGAGGCGTCATTGCGGCGTCTGGGCACGGAGTGGATCGACCTCTACCAGATCCACAGGCCGTCTCCCGATACCGATATCGAAGAAACGCTCGCGGCTCTAGACGGCTTGGTGAGGCAGGGGAAGGTGCGGTACATCGGCAGTTCGACATTTCCCGCGTCGCAAATCGTGGAAGCGCAGTGGGTCGCGCGGGAGCGGCGCCTCGAGCGGTTTGTATGCGAGCAACCGCCGTATTCGCTGCTGGTGCGCTCGATAGAGGCGGATGTGTTGCCCACCTGTTTGCGGCACGGGATGGGGGTGATTCCCTGGAGTCCTCTGGCCGGCGGCTGGCTTTCGGGCAAATGGCGCAAGTCCGCCGCAGCGCCTTCTTCACACCGCAGTGCAGGGTTGCCGCAGCTCTTCGACCTCTCCAACCCGCATAATCAGCGGAAACTGGAAGCGGCCGATGCTTTGGCGGCGCTGGCGGACCAGGCGGGTATGCCGCTGGTGCATCTGGCGCTGGCATTCGTGCTGAACCATCCGGCCGTGACTTCGGCGATCATAGGGCCGCGCACCATGGAACAACTGGAATCGCAGCTTCCTGCCGCCGCGATCCAGCTCGATCCAAGCGTGCTGAACCGTATCGACGAGATCGTGCCTCCAGGAAGCAACGTTCATCCGGCGGAGTTTGGCCTGGAGAATCCGGCGCTGGCTACCGCGGCTTTGCGGCGCACGGCGGCTGCCGGTTAACCCAAGTTCGTTAAGCCTCGGTGTTATGGATGGGGATTTACCGCCAGAAACATAAGGCCGCGCAGATCATCTACGTTCTGCGAGAGCGCGTTGGTTCCAGCCGGGAAGCGGTTCACTTTCAGGATGTACGACAGAACTTCCGCGACCTGCTGTTCGTTCAACCCGCCCGGCCGGTTGGCCGGCATGGTGAACTGAATCTTCTCGAACAGGTCCGCGATGTTGGCGCAGTTCCAATCAAACACGAAATCGCGGCCGGACAGCGGTGGAGCGTCCTCGGAACCTTCGAGCGACATGCCATGGCAGGTGGCGCAGCGGGCCCTGTAAAAGGACTCCCCACGCACCGCTTGGCCGTCTGTGTAAATGCCCGCCCAAGCCGATTTGTAAATCTCATCCCACACGCTAAAAGGTTCGGTCGACTTGCCCAGGGAGGCCAGGAAAAAGAGCGCCAGAGACGAGACGCTCAGCAGGCTGATAAGGCGGAAGCGGCGGACCATTCCTATGAGACATGATATGACGCCCGGCCGGGATTTGGGAATGGGCGTGTTTGCAGGGAGATCTGTCAGCCTTTAGCTGACGGCTGATAGCTGATAGCTTCTTCTCCTACGGCTGCAAATCGAGCTTCGTCTTTCCGGCCGGGCCCGAGTAAATCAATTCCAGCGAATGAATGCCTTTCGCCTTGCCGCCATACGGGAAATAGAGGAATCCGGCTTGTGGCAGAGGGCGATCCCCCTCCACCAGTGCTGCTTTCTTCACGCGCAGCGCCCACGCGCGCCGCAACTCGGCGGGAGGTTTGGGCGGCTCCGGAGGAGGGCTGTTATTATCACCGCCGCCAATGCTGGTGCTGGAAGACTTCTGCACCGGTTCCGGCGGCGTCCACTCGGGATCTTTCACGTTGGCTCCTACGTGCTCGTAAGACTCGCCGGGCGCCGGGTTCTTTTTCCCGTTGATACGCAGCGAAAAGTCACTGAAAGACATCGCCAGGTGCGACCCCGGCGGCCCGTAAAAGGCCACTTCGACTACCACGTAGTCTTCGGTGGAGAGCGTACCTTCCGGCGCTGGAATGCCATGGCCGGCAAACTCGGCGGCGATGGTGAACATGCCGGCTTTGCCCTGCGCCGGATAGTCGGTAGGCGCTGTTCTAGGAGGAAGGCCCTTCTGAACTTCGTCTGCCGTTCCGGCTCTTAAGACATTGACTGTTGCACGTTCCGGCGCCGGAGCGACCGGCGTTTGGGCGCACAGGCAAAGGGTGGCGAAACCCGCGCCTGCGATTTGGAAAAACATTGGCAACCGCATTTCAGAAACACAGTAGCATAAGGATTCGAATGGGGGGTGGCGTATCAAATGGCCACCTTGGCCA
Source organism: Bryobacteraceae bacterium (assembly GCA_030041985.1). GTDB lineage: Bacteria > Acidobacteriota > Terriglobia > Bryobacterales > Bryobacteraceae > PSRJ01. The sequence goes on from JASIAM010000150.1 coordinate 21,958, forward strand.
GCGCCTCCAGTGTCGCTGCGGCAGTAGCCCTCCAGGAAAAATGAGAAGCGCGGCCTGGACCGGCGGCAGCCAGGCGCTCCCGCAGTTCTGTGTCATCGGTAATGCGGACCATCGCTCCAGCCAGCGCACGGGCATCATGCGGATCAAATAGCAGGGCGGCATCTCCCGCAATCGTTGCAATCGGCTCGATCGAAGAGCAGGCCAGCGGCACTCCCGCGGCGAGCGCTTCCAAAACCGGCAGGCCGAAGCCCTCAAACAGCGATGGATACACGAACGCCCACGCGCGCGCGTAAAGATCGAGCAGATTTTCCCGCGGAATCCAGCCGGGAAATTCAACCGTATCTCCCAGTGCCAGCGACTCGCGCAATTCGTGCAGAGGGCCGGAAACAAATCCGTGAAAGCCGCAAACCACCAGCCGAAACTCCGGATGTGTTGCCCGAAACTCCGCGAATGCGCGCAGCAGAGACGCCAGGTTTTTGTGCGGGTGCAAGGTGGAAACGGTCAGAAGAAAGGGATCGGGGCGGCGTCGCGCGGCGATCGGGAAAAACCCGGGGTCAACGCCCAGATGCACCACGCGCAGCTTTGACTTGTGGGGCGATTCCGGAAGCCGGTAGAATCTGCGCAGATCGGCGGCAGTGGCTTCCGAATCCGCCAGAAGCCCTTGGGAAACGCGCGCCGACCAATACAGGAAGAAATTCCAAAACGGCAAATCGAACCAGCGGAAGTATTCGGGGTGCCGCTTATGTTGTAAATCGTGAAATACGGTCACCTGCGGGCACGGTGAAACGAGCGGCGCGGTAAATCCGGGGTTCAGCATCACGTCCAGATGAAGGCGCGCCGCTGCGAGGGGCAGAAGCGTCTGCTCCCAAAGCAAACGGGCCGGGCGGAATGCGGCTCGGACCGGTTGCGGCATCCAGGTGAAGTTGGCGTGCTTGGGTACGAGATCCGGACCGGTTTCGCGGTTGGTGAAGACGAAATATTGGTTTGGAGAGGCAGAGGCGGCCTCGATGTCCGCGAGCGCCACGAGCAAGTTGCGCAGGTAGATCTCGGTTCCGCCAACGCGTCCGGGAAGCAGGTAGAGCGCGTTGACCCCTATCCGCATTTCAATGAGCGGCAGCTCGCAAACGTGCCTGGGCCTGCCCCAGCCCATTGATGGCGGGAATGAACGTGGGATCGATCGCCAGGGCGCGCTGATAATCCTGCACGGCCGTTTTCGGGTCATTGGTGGCCATATGAACCAGGCCCTCATAGACGAACGTGGCGGCGAATTTGGGGTCGAGTTTTTCCGCGGTGTTGAGCGCGTCCATGGCTTGGGCCCACTGGGAATGCTTGCCGTAGATCATCCCGATTTGCGAATAGACATGCGCCGTGGGCTCGAGAGCGGCGGCCTGGCGCAGTTTGGCGAGCGCGTTATCGGGTTGGTTGAGGCAATCGTAGGCCAATCCCCAATCCACGAGCAAATCGTAATCGGGCGGCTGCAGTTTGGTGGTGTTCTCAAATTCTTTCACCGCCAGATCGCAGCGGTTGTCGTCGAACCACGCGCTGGCCAGATGAAAATGAGCGCGCCAGTTGGCGGGCGTACTGCGCACCGTATCCTGCCACAAGGCCAATTCGCTCGACCAGACATGAGAGCGCGCATAGGTCGCGCCCGCCAACACTACTGCCACAACAACGCCGGCTGTGGCCAGCACTTTGCGCTCAACCTTCAGCCGGCCGGCAAAATCGAGGATGATCAACAGCAGGCCCAACATCGACAAATACAAGCGCCGCTCGGCCACTGCATCGCGTATGGGCAGGATCGAAGAGGTCGGGGCCATCAGCAGCAGGTAGGAAAAGAAACCAAACGAAGCCAGGCGGTATTCGCGTCGCTTCCACCAGGCCAGAAACGCAAGGCCGAGGAGCGCGGCTAAGCCGAGAATGGCTCCATGGTCGAAAATCGTGCGGGAGTAGGAAAAATCCCAGTCGGCAGACTGGCTGGCAGGGAATAAGAACAGCGCAGGGTAGACAAACAACGCGCGGCATTCGGTGAAGAAATACTGATACCAGGTAAGGTCCTTCATGCCGAATCCGGCGTTGCCGCCGTGGCGCATCAGCGGCAGGAAGATCACGAATCCGCCCACTGCTCCCAGAGCTAACGGCAAATACAGCTTCCAGTTGCCGCGCACGCCCTTCAGCGAAAAGCCCGGATTCCACCAATAATCCGTGAGGAGCAGCAAGGCCGGCAATACAATGGTCTCCTCCTTGGCGAGCAGGGAGGCTCCAAAAAACAGAAGCACGATGGCGGCGTTCCCCCAGGAAACCGAGGTGTTGCGCCGGTAGAGGAAAATGGCGTAGGCCGCGAGCAACAGCAGCACGCTCAATCCATCGGAGCGGCCCGCGAGATAGGCCACCGCTTCAGTCTGTACGGGATGCAAAAGAAAAACCGCTGTGCCGAAGCCGGCCAGCAAATTGCGGCGCGCGGGATCTACTGCCGCCCACTCCAGAAGCCGGCGCAGAACGAAAAACATCAGCGCGGCCGAGAAGCAATGAAACAACACGTTCAAGACATGAAAGGAGTAAGTTTCGGTGCCCGACATTTGCACATTCCACCAGTAGGTGAACATCAGCAGCGGGCGCACACCGTGAATCCAGGCGGAAAGGGGGGTGCCGAAGTTGGGAAGAGACCAAACTTGCCCCGGCGTGGTGGAAACGGTGTCAAACGGTAAATGGGTGTCGTCGAAGAGAAAGGGGCCATGCAAAGCGGGGCTATATGCCCAGAAGGCGAGGATTACGGCGGCCGCTCCCGCGATGGCATAGGGCGCCCACGCTGCGCGGGCTCTCAGTGGCTGGGTGCTCGCGCCGGACGCGGAGGGATGCGCAGAGGATGTACGCTGGCTACGGCGGATGGTGGATTTCTTAGCCGTTGGCATGATCGCGGATGCTTTGGATATGGTATTCCAGAATGGCCACACGCTGCGCGAGCGCGATGTTATCATCGCGCAGGCGCGAAACGATCACTGAGAAACGATAAAAGATAAGGAGGAAAATAGCTCCCGCCATCATCAGCAGAGCCAGCGGCGCACTTCCGACGCCGAGAACGCGCTCCGCCGCTTGCACCAGGAATTGCGCGCGTGAGAAAAGCAGCAGGACAAGGGCAGCGGCCAGCCAACTGACCGAGTACTCCACGCGGATATGCGCGCGCCGCACGGAAACCAGCACCAGGACAAGCAGCAGGACGCTGGTAACGGTAGCGACATTTAACAGATGTTGCATTCCTATACTCCACCCTTATATTCCACGCGGGGCATCTTCCCCGCTGCGGTGCAGCCGGCGCTCATACTTCAACACATTCACAAACACTCCCAGCAGCACGTGAACGATGTAATAGAGGGACTTGACCGGGGTGATGGAAGAAACGCCGGTGGTGCGCGGCCGCATCTTACACGGGATTTCTTCGAAGCGGAACCGGCGGCGCTGCAAAACCACCAGCGCCTCGATTTCCGGATACTCCAAAGGAAAACTGCGGCTGAACACTCCCAGTGCGCGGCGATTGACTCCGACAAAGCCGGATGTGGGGTCATACACCGGTTGCCCCAGAATCGGGCGCAGAACGAGGCGGAAGAAACGAATGCCCCACGCGCGGAGAACGCTGGTTTCCGAGCCATTCGCGGCAAGAAACCGGGAGCCGATTACCATTTCACAGCCGGACGTCAACAGTTTCTCAAACAACCGCGGAACATCGCGCGCATCGTGCTGGCCATCGCCATCCAGGCGGATGACATATTCGAAGCCGAGCTCATAGGCCAGCTTGTAGCCGGCCTGGACGCATCCACCCAATCCGAGGTGGTGGGGCAGAGAGAGCACGTCTGCCCCGGCAGCACGTGCCTGGAAAGCAGTGTCATCTACCGAGCCGTCGTCCACCACCAGCACCGGAACGCCAGGCATCGAGTGCAGTACGTCGCGCACCACTCCGCCAATGGCGCCTTGCTCGTTGAAGGCCGGGACAATGACGAGTAGCGATTGCAGGCCGGCGGGACGGATCACAACGCGGCAACCTTTCGCGCGCTGATGGCATGAGACCGCACAAGATGCCGGAAGACAGCGGGTGTGATGCGCGCCTGAGCGCGGATCTGGCGGCGCTGGCGCAATAGCCGGCTGGCATGGAGGGCCGCCGCCAGATGTGCCCGCAGCACGTACCAAGGCATGCGCGCGCCGGCATGGCCTTCCGCACGGAATCGCGCTGCCGCGCCGCGCCCGCGAAACAAATAGCAGGCGTGCCAAAAGTAGCGCGCCGCGGAGACGAAGGGCGCACGGAGCAGCATATCCGCCGGGAAATTTTTCGCTAATACAAACAGCCGGTTCCGTTCCACGTAATAGGCCTTCACGGGCGATGCCCGGCCGGCCGAATGCGAGTAATGGTGCTCCACCAAAGCATCCGGCACGTAAAGGCATTTCCATCCGGCCCAGCGGGCTCGCAAGCCCAGGTCCGTATCTTCGCAGTAGAGGAAGAAAGCGTCATCGAAACCGCCCAGAGATTCCAGCATCGCGCGGCGGTACAGCGCGGCCGAAGCGCTGGGGTACAGCGTCTCTTCCGCCACCGGAAAATCCTCCGGCGACCGGCCATGCCCGCGCTGTTTGCTGCTGCCATCGCGCCCGATCAGCATGCCGGCGGAATCGAGAAAGTCTTCTCCGTAGAGCCGCACTTGTGACGCGCACATGCCCACATCCCGCCGCGGGCCAATCGCGGAGACCAGGGCTTCCAACCATCGGGGATGAGCCACTGCATCATCATTCAGCGTGGCAATGAAGCGGGAGCGCGCCGCGGTAATGGCTTGATTGATAGCGCCCCCAAAACCGGCGTTGCGGCCATTTTCGATCAGGCGCGAACCAGGGAGCCGGCCCATGTGCCGCCGCGCCAGGCCACCACCGCTATTATCGATGACGACTACTGCGAAATCGGTGTAGGTCTGCCGGCTCAAAGCTTCCAGGCAGTCGCCCAACCTTTCATCAGCCAATAGCGTAGGAATTACCACGGATACTGCGGTGTCCTGCAACTCTCAATTCTAACCGGGAGCGGCCCTGCGGGACAGGCGCCTGCCGCCTGGCGGAAGCGCCTGCCCGACTTTCTGTATGGATTAGCTCGCCGCCAAGCTTATCTATTGGCGAGATCGTAGCGATCCAGGTTCATCACCCTGCTCCACACAGCTACGAAGTCTTTCACAAACTTCTCTTTGGCATCGCTCGATCCGTAGACTTCCGCGATTGCCCGGAGTTGGGAGTTGGACCCGAAGACAAGGTCGACGCGGGTGCCGGTCCACTTGATTTTGCCGGTCGCGCGGTCGCGCCCCTCAAACACCCCTTCGGATGTAGAGGAAGGCTGCCACTTGGTGTTCATGTCGAGCAGGTTGACGAAGAAATCGTTCGTCAGCGTCTCGGGGCGGCTGGTGAAGACGCCGTGTTGGGACTGGCCGAAGTTGGCATTGAGAGCGCGCATACCGCCGACAAGAACCGTCATTTCGGGGGCAGTCAGGGTCAGCAACTGCGCCCGATCCACCAGCAGTTCCTCTGCGGTGAACGGACGTCCGTCACGAAGGTAGTTGCGGAAACCGTCGGCTTTGGGCTCCAGGACGGCGAATGAATGCACATCGGTCTGCGCCTGCGAAGCATCCGTGCGCCCTGGCGAGAAGGGAACCTTTACGTCGTACCCCGCCTTTTTGGCCGCTTGCTCGACGGCTGCGCAGCCTCCCAGAACGATCACGTCAGCAAGCGAGACCTTTTTCTTGCCGGGCTTGCCGGGCTTGTTTCCGGATTGGGAGCTGTTGAAATCCTTTTGGATCGCTTCCAGTGTCTTCAGAGTGTTTGCCAGTTGGGCCGGCTGGTTTACTTCCCAATCCTTCTGCGGGGCGAGGCGAATGCGCGCTCCGTTTGCTCCACCGCGCTTATCGGAGCCGCGGAAGCTCGCCGCGGATGCCCAGGCAGTGGTGATCAGTTGAGAGATCGACAGTCCGGATTGGAGAATCTTGGCCTTCAGAGCAGCAATATCCTGCTCCCCGATTAATTCATGATCCACCGCGGGAACAGGATCTTGCCAGATGAGGGTCTCTTTCGGAACGAGCGGGCCAAGATACCGCGAGATAGGCCCCATGTCGCGATGCGTCAGCTTGTACCACGCCCTGGCGAACGCGTCAGCGAGCTCCTCCGGATGGTCGTGGAAGCGTTTGGAGATGGGCGCATAGATGGGGTCCATCCTGAGGGCGAGGTCCGTCGTGAGCATTCCCGGAGCGTGCCGCTTCGATGGATCGTGGGGATCGGGAACGGCGCTGGCCGCGGCCCCGTTCTTGGGAGTCCACTGGTACGCGCCGGCTGGGCTCTTGGTGAGCTCCCAGTCATATTTATAAAGATTTTCCAGGTAGTTGTTGCTCCACTTCACCGGGGTGGTGGTCCAGATGACCTCGATCCCGCTGGTGATCGCATCGCCGCCCTTGCCGGTGCCGAAAGAGTTTTTCCAGCCGAGGCCCTGCTCCTCCAGGGGCGCGCCCTCAGGTTCGGGGCCGCAATACTTGGCCGCTTCGGCGGCGCCGTGGGTTTTGCCGAAACTGTGTCCGCCGGCAATGAGCGCGACTGTCTCCTCATCATTCATCGCCATGCGAGCGAACGTCTCCCGGATGTCGCGTGCCGCGGCCACCGGATCGGGCTTTCCATTGGGACCTTCCGGGTTCACGTAAATGAGACCCATCTGCACAGCGCCGAGAGGATCGGCGAGCTGGCGATCGCCGCTATAGCGCTCGTCGCCCAGCCACTTGGCCTCAGGCCCCCAGAGGACGTCCAGCGGTGGTTCGAAGACGTCCTGGCGCCCGCCCCCGAAGCCGAAAGTCTTGAACCCCATCGACTCCAATGCGACGTTACCGGCGAGGACCATGAGGTCGGCCCAGGAGATTTTGCGGCCATACTTCTGCTTGATGGGCCAAAGCAGGCGGCGCGCTTTATCGAGACTGGCATTATCCGGCCAGCTATTGAGCGGCGCAAAACGCTGTGTGCCGGAGCCTGCCCCGCCGCGGCCGTCGCCGATGCGGTAGGTCCCCGCGCTGTGCCACGCCATGCGAATGAATAAAGGCCCGTAGTGGCCAAAATCGGCCGGCCACCATTCCTGGGAGTCCGTCATCAAGGCATGGAGATCCTTGATCACGGCATCGAGGTCGAGCGTCTTGAATTCCGCAGCATAATTGAATTCCTTCTCCATGGGATTGGACGAGGGCGAGTGCTGGTGCAGGATCTGCACGTTAAGCTGATTCGGCCACCACTCTGCATTCGTCAGGGCATGTCTATGTGCCCCGTTGGCAACCGGGCACTGGGCGCCGGTTGACACGTCTTGCTGCTTGGGAACAGGTCCTCCCACCGCAGTGGTGAGTTCTTTTTCCATGTATGTATCCTCCTATGATTGATCTAAAGAAACCGTGACGAACTGTGACACGCCCTTGCGGCTCCTAACGGGAAGCGTGCCGCGGAGCGCACTTCGTGCAAAGCCCGCGAAAGATAAGTTCGCATTCGCGAAGCACCCGCTTACCGAGGGATCCCGAGGCCGGCTTCGGCACATCGTACCACTCCATGTCTTCAACATTGCCGCAGCGATCGCAAATGAAGTGGTGATGCCGCATGCCTTTCGCATCGAATCGCGCGGCGCGGCCTTCGACAGCCACTTCGCGCACCAAACCGGCCCTTACCAAATCCGACAGATTGTTATAGATCGTGGCTCTCGAAGAGCGCGGATCCAGGCGATTCACGGCTTGGAAAATTTCCGCCGCCGTGGGATGCTTGGGGTGTTCCATCAGGAACGCCATTACCGCGTAGCGCTGCGGGGTGCACCGCAACCCGCTGCCCTCTAGTGTCCGTTTAATCGCATCCACGTCCATGAACTAATTAGATTATATCTAATGTGAAATTTAGTCAAGAATGGACGAAGTTCATGACAACCAGCTTACAAGATTCCTCGCAACCTTCAGTCTACCCCGGCCGAAGCGTGCCATTCTTCGCAAAAGCTTGGTGTTTTTCTCTGTTTTTCGGCACACGCCAGCGGTACCATAAAGAGGGACGAGAAGACTTTAAGGAGTGCGGCATGCGATCCCGGGTTTTATGCATATCCGGATCTCCCGAAAATTACCGGACGTTGTGTGAAATGGTGCAATCGCTTCCGGTATCGCTGGAGTATGCGGAAACGGTGCGGGTGGCGCGCGCCCGGCTTTTGCACCAGGAGTATGATGCGGTTCTGACCGAATCGAGTCTCGCTGACGGGAATTGGGTGGATGTGCTCCACCTGCTTCGCGACAGCCCCTATGAACCCCAACTGATTGTGACGGATCCGCACGCGGACTCGCGGTTTTGGTCCGAAGTTCTGAATCTCGGCGCTTACGACGTGTTAAACCAACCTTTCTATGAGCCCGAGGTGCGCCGAATCTTATACAATGCGTGCACCCGGGACGTTCCGTCGGCAGAGGTTCTATAGCCGGGACATAAGACTCGCGCCGTTCACTTTGGCTTAACGGCAAAATCCCAGATCTGCATATTGAGTTTGCCCATAGTATACTCCACTACTGCGTACTCACCCGGTTCGAGCGGCACTTTAGGCCAAATCTTATAGAGTCCGCCGGAAGTAAGCTGGCTTTGAAAAATGTCCACCATGTCCGGCTCTTCCACCACTTCTTTGGTGATGGGCATGATGGTTACATTCTCTACAATACGCACGCCTGCCTTAGATTTCAGCCTGGCAATGCCGAAGCGCTCGGGGTCGGAAAGCTGGAGATAAAACTCCGGCTCCGCGCTCGAAAACACATTCATCGAATGAGACCCGTCGATTTCTACTGTAGCCTTGCCGGAAACTGCCGGGATGGGACTCAAAACCTTCAGAACGGAGCGGCCTTTACTAGTGTGCACGGTAGATTCGGCTGCTTTGATGGTGCGGGTTTGATCGCCATCGAGCCAATAGACACCGGGATTTTCAGGAATGCGTAAGATCAGCTTTTGCTGCTGGCGTTCAAAGGCGTCCTCTTCGGAGAGGTCCTTGGCCTCTTTTGCGATCTCTGCTTTGCGCTCCGCTTCCTCTTTTCGGGTTTTATCGAGGTCCACCAGAGTGAGAGGCATCTCTTCCCACTCACTACGTTCCACACTATAAAAGCGGACCCGGTCGGATTCTACCTGGTACTCGCGAACCAAGTGAAAGGACCCGTCTTTGAGGTAGAGCTTGATATTGGCGGCCCAGGCTGTACAAACCAGCACAAACAGGGCCAAAACAGTCCTTGTCACGTTTCTACTCTAGCCCAAAATTTGTTTTGCTAGTGGGGTATCGACCACGGAAAAGGCATGAACGCAAAAGCAGACACCGCCCGAACCCCGGGATTGCGATCTCCTCTCTCGGCATTCGGCCTGCCCATTGTTCTCGTTGCCGCCGCCTTGGGTCTGACGTTTCTGTGGCAAAGCACCGTTCCCACCACCGGATTTATCTTCCTATACGCCGCTGTAGTGTCCGCCAGTTGGTTTGGTGGAAAGTGGGGCGGCTGTGTGGCGGTCATCCTAAGCATACTGGCGGTGGAATACTTCTTCGTGCCTCCCATTCATTCCTTTGCCATACAGCGGGAGTTCCTGCCGGTATTTGTCGAGTTTGCAATATCGGCAGCCGTGATCGGCTGGTTCAGTTCGTGGCGCAAAGAGGCGGAGGCGGTGCTGAAGCGGGCGCGCAGCGAACTCAGCATGCGAGTCGAAGAACGGACGGCGGAGCTCCGCCACAGCAATGAGCAATTGAAGGCTGAAATGGCGGAGCGCAGGCGCGCGGAAGAGGCATGGCACGAAGCGCGGGCCGAACTGGCGCGAGTCACTCGCATGAGCGCGCTTGGCCAACTGGCGGCCTCGATCTCCCACGAAGTAAACCAGCCGCTGGCGGCGGTAGTGACCAATGCGGATGCTTGCGCCCTATGGCTCGAAGCCGACCCTCCGAACCTCGAAGAGGTGCGCGCGGCAGTGGATTGCATCGTGCGGGAGGGAACACGCGCCAGCGAAGTGGTCCGGCGCATTCGCGCCATGTTCACGCGGGCCGCTCCCCAACGAACGCTGGTGCAGATCAACGAGTTGATACGTGAAGCCAGCGCCCTGCTCGAAACTGAGATAGCGAAAAACCAGGTTGTTTTATCGGTGGAACTGGCGGATGATCTGCCGGCCATATTCGCTGACCGGGTACAATTGCAGCAGGTGATCGTGAACCTGATGGTAAACGCTATGGAAGCGATGAGCGGCGTTACGGACCGGCCGCACACACTGGCCATACGAACCGGGAGTGAGTCCCCTGGCGAAGTGCTCGTCTCGGTGCGGGACTCGGGTATCGGCATCGATTCCACCAATCAGAGGCGGATCTTCGATGCCTTCTTCACCACCAAGGCCCAAGGAATGGGCATGGGTCTCTCCATCAGTCATTCCATTATCGAGACTCATGGGGGCCGCTTGTGGGCTGTGAGCAACACCGGTCACGGCGCCACGTTCCAGTTCACCTTGCCGGTAGATGGCACGCAATCGCAATGAAAGACGCGGCTCCTGTGGTGTTTGTGGTCGATGACGACGCGGCGGTAAGGGAGTCTGTCGGAAAGCTCATTGCCTCAGTCGGCTTGCGATCCCAGACATTCGCATCGACTCAGGAGTTTCTCGCGAGCAAGCGGCCGGAAGCGCCTGCCTGCTTGGTGCTGGACGTGCGGCTGCCGGACATGAGCGGCCTGGAATTTCAGCGCCAGTTAGCTGAGGCTGACATCCGGATCCCCATCATATTCATCACCGGATATGGGGACATCCCCATGACTGTGCGCGCTATGAAGGCCGGTGCAGTGGAGTTCCTGACGAAGCCGTTTCGCGGCCAGGAGCTTCTCGATGCCGTTCAGGAGGCCATTGCCAGGGATCGCGCCGCCTGGAACCAACGCGCCCGGCTCGCGGAACTCACCGCTCGCCACCAATCTCTGACGGCCCGCGAAAAAGAAGTCATGAGCCTGGTCGTACTAGGTCTGCTCAACAAACAGATCGCCGCCGAACTGGGGACGAGCGAATTAACCATCAAGACTCACCGCGGCCGCGTCATGGAAAAAATGGGCGCCGATTCCGTGGCGGACCTGGTACGGATGTCTGAGACGCTGAAATCCACCACCCCCAACCGTTCCCAGGCTCCGGATCCCTGATCCCCGTTTATAGCAGCAGCGTGCTACGAAAGTAGGATGCCATCGGCCCGCCGCGCCCCTTATCATTACTTATAGATGACCCGCCGCATTTCCATCGTGGATGACGACGCGCCGGTGCGCAACGCTCTGAAGAGTCTTATGCGATCGGTTCGCTTTCATGTGGAAACGTTTGCGTCGGCGGAGGAGTTTCTGGCTTCCGGACGAATCCACGAAACAGAATGTCTGATTCTGGACGTGTACCTGCCCGGTATGAGCGGCTTCGAGCTTCAGGACCAGTTGCGGAGCCAGCGCCCCGGCATCCCCATCATCTTCATCACTGCCCACGCGGACGATTCTTCACGGCAGCGCGCACTGAAAGGCGGAGCCATCGAATTGCTTGGCAAGCCAGTTCAGCGAGAGGCTCTGTTCCAGGCGATTCAATCGGCAATGGAGCACTGAGACGAGTGACTCGTAAGAGTATGCCTGTCCTACTAAGAGAGGATGGAATCGGATTGGCAGACGGCCTATGATTTTTTCAAGGAGCAGATAATGACACAGGGAATCATTGGAACAAGCGGAGCTATAAAGTCGGTCTTGGATCAAGTAAGTGTGGTAGCACCCACAGACTCAACCGTCTTGATTCAAGGTGAGACTGGAACGGGAAAGGAACTGTTCGCCCAGGCTGTCCATTCCATGAGCCGCCGGCGCAACGCACCCATGGTGACATTGAACTGCGCCGCCATTCCAGCCGGTCTGCTCGAAAGCGAACTCTTTGGCCATGAACGCGGCGCATTCACGGGAGCATTGACCCAGCGCATTGGCCGGTTCGAAATGGCTGACCGGGGCACTCTCTTTTTGGACGAGATTGGCGATATGGCCTTGGATCTGCAGGCTAAATTGTTGCGCGTCCTGCAGGAGCAAGCGTTTGAACGCCTGGGGAGCACACGCACTTCCCACGTGAATGTCCGGCTGGTGGCAGCGACTAATCGCGATCTCGCTCGCATGGTCGAAAACAAAGAGTTCCGCGCGGACTTATATTACCGGCTTAGTGTCTTTCCAATCTCACTTCCGCCTTTGCGGGAGCGCCGGGGAGATATTCCCGCGTTGGTGCGGCACTTTGTCATTAAGTACGCCGAGCGCATGAATAAGATTGTGGACTTTGTCCCAGCAGAGACGATGGAGGCCATAGTAGCTTATGACTGGCCAGGCAATGTCCGCCAACTGCAGAATTTCGTCGAACACGGAGTCATTGTGTCGGCGGGACCGGTTTTTCAGCCTTCATTAAACCAACTGCAGTCGCACGGTAATGGGGAGAGTTCCTCAGCCAAAGTCAGCCGGACGCTAGAGGATGCCACCCGGCACCATATCATGGAGACTCTGAAGGAAACCAATTGGGTAGTGGGAGGGAGGAACGGCGCGGCAGCGCGTCTGGGCCTGGCGCGCACGACTCTGCTTTCGAAAATGCGGCGCTTAGGGATCGAGTTGACCATGCGGGAAGAACTCGGAAGCCGAAACGGCTCGCGCCGGGCATTCGCGTCCGCCTGCTGAACCGCACGTTTACGGCCGCGGCCGGGCCAGGGCGGCTTCCAGACGCGCATGCCCGTAATAGCGAGCCTGCTCGAGCGGCGTGCGGCCATCGCGGTTGCGAATGGTTTGGCCGGCGCCCGCGCGGAGCAGCGCATCGAGCACGGCCGTATCGCCAAAATCGATCGTAGCCGCGTACATCAACGGCGTGAAGCCATTCTGGTCGGTAGCGTCGATGGGGACCCCCGCCTTGACAAGCAGCGGGATAACGGAAGGCCGATCCGTAATGGCGGCCCAGTGCAGCAGATTGATACCGGTACTCTCCGTGATATGCGCGGAAGCTCCGGCGGCGAGCAGTGCCTGCGTCACATCCGCGTAGCCAAAGGTCAGCGAGGATGTGAAGGCTTTCGTTTTGTTTGATTGGGGAGCTGCCGCCAGCAGCAGTTTGACATTCGCCAAGTCGCCGGTCATCGCGGCGAATGCGAGGGCGGAGGTGCTCGCTTCGGCGTGCGCATCGAGCAGAGCGCGAATGGCCCCTGCTGTGCCGCGGTATGCCGCCGCGATGGTGAGCGCATCGCAACCGGAGTCTGCCCCTGTGGCCGCGTCCGCACCGCGAGCGAGCAACAGCCGGACCTTCGCCTCATCCGGCGCCGCCATCATCAGCAACGTAGTGCCGCTCGAGGTGTGCGTGTTGGGATCGAGACCAGCATCGAGTAGCGCGGCAAGCTGCCGGGCCGCACCGAACAGCGCCACGCGTTCCCACGGCGGGGCATTCTCCGTAGGCACC
>JASIAM010000002.1 GCA_030041985.1 Bryobacteraceae bacterium
TTCGGCGTTCAGTGCTCGCTCCAGCAGCGCCTTGGTCAGGCGCTTGAGCAGCCCATTTTCGCCAATGATGTCTTCCGGTTTCTCGTACCCCTTCAGCAGTTCGTCTACCAGATCGGGCTTGATTTCGTCCATACGTTCTCCTTCAGTATTGCGGAAGAACGTTTACACAAAAAATCTTAAACCCTCGAGCCGCTCAGCCTCACCTTTGTGCATTTGTCTCCGGTTCTACCGTTTTTGGAACGGGCGAGAATCACAACGCAAGCTGTGCCGGGGTACCGAGGCGACGGGCGTGAATCTTCCCGCTTCGCGCCCGTATCTGCGCCAAGTCGTAGTTAAGCTGCAAGCGAAGCCAAAAGTCCGCCGTGCTGCCGAGGGCCTTTTCGAGCCGCACGGCCATCTCTGCGGATACGCCCGCCTTGTGGTTGATAACCCGCGACAGCGCGGCGCGAGTGACGCCAAGGGCCTTCGCACCGTCCGTCACATTGACGCCTAGCTCGTCGAGACAATCCCGGATAATGTCGCCGGGGTGGTTGGGGTTCTTCATCGGCATGATCTGGTCTCCTTTCCGTCCAGTGTTCTAGTGGTAATCCTCTAAATTCACGTCATACGCGGCCGCTTCATGAAAGCGGAATGTCACCCGCCAGTTGGCTTTGATCGTCACCGAATAAGTGCCGCGCCGGTCGCCGGTCAACGAGTGGAACCGAAACAGGGGCAGGGCCATATCTTCCGGGCCGTTCGCCGCTTCCAGCGCCGATAGAACGTCGCAATCCCTTGTGTTTGATAGTCGCGATCACGCCCCTGGCTCCTTCCAGTGTATAGCGAGACGCTACACTATACAGTCAAGGGCGTAGTGTCAAGGGTTTTGGCCTTGCTCCGCTGGTTAACGTGACGCAGGGGATGCGGGGCCGGAGTCTCAAAACTTACCAGTTTTGAGCATTCAACGGCGGCGGGCCGTCAATGTGACCAGAAACGGGTCCAGAGATGAGATCCTGTTGAGGACGTGCTTGGCAGCTAAGGCCGACTGCAATATGGCGCCTCTGTGCCCGTTTTTGAGCATGGCTCCGGTTTCTGGCGATCAATGATTTGGTGGCAGCGCGCTGGCTTCGGTCAGCAGGCTCGACCCCGTTGGAGAGATTCGTTTAACCGATTCGCAACCGGGCCGAGTCCGTCTGACTCTAGTTGATAGGACCAGTATATGGCGAAGCAGGTTCAGAAGAAGAAGGAAGCGCAGAAGGCGGACACATTGGAGGGGTTGCCGCCATTGAACCGGAACGCTGCCGGCATCGACGTGGGCAGTGCGGCGCACTACGTGGCGGTGCCCGCGGGGCGCGATGCCGAGCCGGTGCAAGAGTTCGGCAGTTTCACGGCGGATCTACACCGGATGGCGCAATGGCTGAAAGCCTGCCGAGTGGACACGGTCGTAATGCAGGCTACCGGTGTGTACTGGACTGCGCTTTATGACATGTTGGAGAGCTACGGGTTTGAGGTGAACGTGGTGAACGCTCGCCACACTAAGACGCTGCCGGGGCGGAAGACAGACGTACTGGAATGCCAGTGGCTGCAAAAGCTCCACACCTTTGGCTTGCTGAATAATTCGTTCCGGCCAGCGGAGGAGATTCGCGTGTTGCGCAGCTATATGCGGCAGCGCGAGAATCTGGTCACTGCGGCGGGGACAGCGATTCAGCACATGCAAAAAGCCCTGACGGAGATGAACCTTCAATTGGCCAACGTGATTAGCGATATCAGCGGGACCACCGGGATGAAAATCCTGCGGGACATCGTCAAGGGCGAACGCGATCCGCAAAAGTTGGCGATGCACAAGCATGGCCGGATTCAGGCCAGCCGGGAGGAGATTGCGCGCAGCTTGGAAGGCACATGGAGGCCGGAGTTATTGTTCGTGCTGAAACAGAGTCTGGATCTGTATGACACCTACTTAGAGAAAATTCGCGAGTGCGATCGGCGCATCGACGAGCATCTCAAGACCATGGAGTCCAAGGTAGACGCGCCGCAGGGGCCGCAGCAATCGCCGGGCAAGCGCGGGCCACGCAAGCACCAACCTCACTTCGATGTGCAGGGGCAATTGTATCGGATTACGGGAGTGGATCTGACGCGAATTGACGGGGTGAATGTGCAGACGGCGCAGACCATCATTTCCGAAATTGGGGTAGAGATGAGCCGGTGGAAGAGCGAAAAGCAATTCGCCTCCTGGCTGGGACTGTGCCCAGACAATCGGATCAGCGGGGGCAAGGTACTCAAACGCGGCACGCGACATGTGGTGAACCGGGCCGCCACCGCCTTGCGCTTAGCTGCCTGGGGCCTGCTGCGAAGCCAAAGCGCGCTAGGAGCCAAGTTTCGCCGCCTTCGTTCGCGACTCGGGGCACCGAAGGCAATCACTGCCATGGCGCATCTGCTCACCCGCCTGATTTACCGCATGCTGAAGTTCGGCCACGAATATGTGGACAAAGGGATGGAATACTACGAGACCAAGTACCGGCAACAGCAGTTAGCGTGGGTCACCAAACAAGCCGCCGCGCTGAACATGCAACTCATTCCCATAACACGAGATGCGCGTTAAGTTTCTGGAGAGACGGCGCGACTGTTCGGCAGCGGATTGGGTGTTCCTATTTCAGATCGACGGCAGGATAGCTTTCCACGTACTGCTCCCCGTTGCAGCCATAGTAGGCAACCGTGCGGGCCGCGAAATCGACATCGTACCGTACAACCCCGGCCTGCCATGAAGCCGCGAGAAATTCGGGAAACGTGCTCTCTCCGGCTTGGTCGGTTCGTAAAGCTTTGATGAGCGCCTCGCGGTCGAACGCGGGTACGTCAGCCGTGCCGGACACCATCGGCGCTCCTTGCGTTATGACCGGGCCGTCGTTGGTGAGGTACACGCTTTGACACGCTGGCAAAAACCAAAAGTTGTGTGTTACACCTGCCTGCCGCAGGACTTCGGCCAGATAGGGAAAGCCGCCAACCTTCGGGCGGATTGACATTGCCCTCTGTTGGGCGGTCTTCAAATTTTCGATAGCTTTGCTCATTGCGATTTACATTACCAGCGAAAAAGCAATTTGCAAAACTCACCCCTTCTGAGAGTGCAACTTTTTGGTAAGGCCACATATTAGCCACAATGCACACACAAACTTTGTTTGTGACCTTATTAATGGCCGCGATCTGGTGTGTGGCGATATTCCTTGTCCATGGCCTTGGAGTTTTCGGCTAGATCAGGATGTCCGAGTTCGACCGCCACGATCTCAATCAGTGAGTTCAGGGCCGAGCCGGTCAGCATCATAATGTGTCTAAGATTGCTCTCCCGGAACTTGCGAATGTCTTCGACAGTGCGCGGGCGGGGCGGTTCCGTTGCCCCCCATGAGAACAGGACACCGAACAGGGTGCCGTGCGCAATCTCCGACGCATGGCGGTACAACAGAAGCGCCCAGTACAGATTGCGCGAGGCTTTCCCGTATTTTGCGTGAATAGCCTTCAGCCGATCCGGCACATTCTCATCGGTCCACGCAGTGATTTCGTGACCTTTCCGGGAGGTGAACTCCTGTAGGAGTTGCTGGTTTTCCGGATCGTTCAAGACTTCGTCGGCACCGCTCCATTTGAGGTTCATCTTTTCATCCGCGATGTAGAAGTCGCGGTCCAGATCTCGGATAGATTTTTGCTTCAGATGGCGCCACGCACGCTCCGCCATTTCGTCACCAGCCGCCAGAATAAAACAGGCGTTGACGGAGGTTTCATAGACTACGCGGGCAATCACATAGTCGCCGCGATGAATATTGGACAGGGGTTTGCACTTCATCCGCTTGCAGCGCAAGACGTCACGGACATCTGGGAATATATCGCGGCCGATAACCCGCTTGCGGCCCGCCGCGTCCGCGAGGAAATATACAGCGCCGTTCGCTCCTTGGTTCCGTTTCCCGCCCTTGGCCACAGACGCTCCGGCCTCACTTCACGGCCTTTGCGCTTCATTCTCATTCAGTTCTTTAAAACAGCACCTTTATACTGAACTGCGTCTGCCGAGCGACGCTGCTGAGTCCTC
>JASIAM010000151.1 GCA_030041985.1 Bryobacteraceae bacterium
CGCTTTGGGAAACACCGTCTCTATCGCCTGCGGCAATCCCTTCAGCCCGTCTACACAGGCGATAAAAATATCCGGCACCCCGCGGTTCTTCAGCTCCGTCACTACCTGCAACCAGAATTTCGCTCCTTCCGCCTGCCCCGCCCACAATCCCAAAACCTCCTTGTCCCCGTCGAGTCTTACCCCCATAGCCACATAGATCGCACGATTCTGCACGTACCCCGCATCCCGGATTTTCACGTGCCAGGCATCTAGGTACACGATCGGATACACCCCCTCCAATGGCCGGCTCTGCCAGGTCTTGACCTCTTCGGCCACCGCATCGGTCACGTTGGAGATCAGCGTCGGACTCACTTCCACCCCGTAGATCTCTTCCAGATGCCCTTGAATGTCGCGCGTCGTCATCCCTCGTGCATACATCGACAGGATCTTGTCGTCGAACCCATCAAAGCGCGTCTGGTGCTTTTTGACCCTCTGCGGCTCGAACGTCCCCTGGCGGTCCCGCGGTACCTCGATCGTAATCTCGCCGTTTTTGCCCTTGAGAGTTTTCTCGCTGGTTCCGTTGCGCGCATTCCCGCTACCATAGCCGGCCGGGTCGTGCTTCTCATAGCCCAGATGGTCCGTCAGTTCGGCGCCCAATGCCCGCTCCAGAATGGCTTTGGAGAGCCGCTTCAGCAGGCCCTGCTCGCCGAGAATATCTTCCGGCTTCTTATAATTTTTGAGCAGCTTATCGAGCAGCCCATCTAGCAACTCTTTTTCTGTCGGATTCGGCGTATTCGTGTCCATGTTGTTCTCCTATTTTGAAGGAGAACAGCGTTACACAAAATGTATTAGACCCTCCCATAACATGCTCCGCCATGTCTTCAGCACGCCTCGAAAATTCCCGCAGCTCCCATGCCTCCGCCCACACACATGGTCACCATGCCGTACCTTGCGTTGCGGCGCTTCATTTCGCCGAGCAAAGTGGCGGTCAGCTTGGCGCCGGTGCAACCTAGGGGGTGGCCCAGAGCGATAGCGCCGCCGTTCACATTCACCTTTGCCGGATCGATCCCCAAAGTCTTGATGACAGCCAGAGATTGCGCAGCGAAGGCTTCGTTGAGTTCGATCAGATCGATCTGTTCCAGCTTCAGGCCCGCCAGCTTCAGGGCTTTGGGGATCGCATATATCGGGCCTACACCCATTTCCTCGGGCAGGCATCCGGCGTAAGCGAAGGCGGCAAAGCGGGCCAGCGGCGTAATTCCCAGTCCCCGCGCGCGCTCTTCCGACATCACGACGGCCGCTGCTGCGCCATCCGACATTTGCGACGAATTGCCCGCCGTCACGGTTCCCCGCGCATGGAACGCGGGTTTCAGCTTCGATAAAGCGTCGAGCGAGGTATCGGCACGGGGCCCTTCATCCACGCGGAAATCAATTTCGGTGGTTTTGGGTTTAGCGCCGCCATTGGGAGCGAAAAAGGTGACCGGCACCGGGACGATCTCCTCCAGAAATTTGCCGGCCGCCTGTGCCGCCAGAGCTTTTTGATGGCTGGTTAAGGCGAACTGGTCCGCCTCTTCGCGCCCGATGCCGTAATGGCGTGCCACTCGTTCCGCGGTCAATCCCATAGGCAGATAGGAATCGGGATAAGATTCCAGGAGCCCGGGGTTAATCGAGACTTTGTTGCCGCCCATAGGCACCATCGACATCGATTCCGTGCCGCCGGCGACGATCACTTCAGCGCCGCCTCCGCGAATACGTTCGGCCGCCAGCGCGATGGATTGCAGCCCGGAAGCGCAAAAACGGTTCACCGTCATGGCGGCAGCCTCTATCGGCAGGCCCGCTCGCAGAGAGCAGATACGCGCCACATTCATCCCCTGTTCGCCTTCCGGCATGGCGCAACCGATGATGACATCTTCGATTTCTTTTTTGTCCAGATTCGGCACGCGCTCCAGCACGCCCCGGATGGCAAACGCACCCAAGTCATCCGGGCGAGTCGCACGCAGGGTTCCTCTGGGCGCCTTGCCCACGGCCGTGCGGACGGCACTAACAATTACTGCTTCTCGCATATACGTTCCTTCCTAATTCCGCAGCGGCTTGCCCGTTTTCAAAGTGAAGGCGATACGCTCCTGCGTCTTTTTCTCGCCGCATAACGAGAGAAACGCCTCGCACTCCAAATCGAGCAGATACTGCTCGCTCACCGGAGTTTCCGCGGTGAGGTTGCCGCCGCAGAGTACGTAGGCCAGCTTGCCCGCAACCTTCACATCGTGATCGCTGATAAATTCGCCCTCGCGCATGACGTGCACGGCCATTTGCAAAGTGGCCAGCAGATTCCGGCCGGGCGCCGGAATATTGGTGCGCGGCAGGGGAGCGGCGTAGCCCGCTTTCGCCATGTCGCGGGCCAGGTTCTTAGCATCCAGCAGCAGCCGGTCGCGATTCATGGTAATGCCATCGGCTGGCCCCAGAAAGCCCAGGTGACGGGCCTCCGCCGCAGACGTCGAAACGGTAGCCTTGGCGATGACTTCGAAGTTGCGCCGCAGCGCCTCGATGATTTCGATAGACTCGCTGCGCGCTCCATCGCGCACGGCGGCAGCGGCATCCAGTGCGCGAATGGTCATTTCTTTACAGCCACCCCCTGCGGGCAAAAGACCAACGCCGCACTCTACCAAGCCCATGTACAGTTCGGCATGCGCCTGACGCCGCGCGGCGTGCAGCGCGATTTCAGCGCCGCCTCCCAGGCAGAGGCCGAATGGGGCCACCACCACCGGGCGCGGGCAGAACTTGATGCCCGCGGTCATTCGTTGGAAGGCGCGCACCATGAAATCGACCTCGTCCCATTCGCCGTCCTGAACCGCCAGCAGCAGTTGCATAAGGTTAGCGCCGACCGAAAAATTGCTGGCATCGCCGGTGATCACAAACGCGGAGAAATTGCGGATGGCATCGCTATCGGTGCGTAGCATCTCGGTGAGCATGCGTACGACATCTTCGCCAATGGCGCTCTTTAGCGAATGCAGTTCCAGGCAGGCCACGCTATCGCCGAGATCGATGAGCGACGCGCCGGGGTTGTGCTTCACTACGCCGTGGGCCGCGCGGAACTGTGCCACATGGGCCACGCCTTCAGCCGCGGTCACCGGCTTGTTACCGCCTGTCGTCAGGTCGAAGACTCTCCCCCCGGCGTTGCGATACCAGCAGTCCACGCCGGTGGCCAGCAATCGCTCGACGTTTGCGCTGACCGGAGCGCCCTCCGCGCGCATCCGCTCCACCGTCGGACGTACGCCGGCGGCATCCCACAGCTCAAATGGCCCCATTTCCCAGTTGAAGCCGGCGCGCATGGCGCGATCCACGCTGGCGGCATCGCCGGCGATCTCGGGCAGGCAATCGGCAGCGTAATTCCAGAGGCCACTCAGCAGTTTCCAATGAAAGCGCGCGGCCTTATCTTTGGAAACATCGCCTGCGAGCAACTGTGCCAACCGCTCGGGAAGCTGCTCGATATTCTTCGCCAGTTCGAGTGTGGGAAATTTGGGGCGCGAGGCCGGCCGGTACTCGAGAGTTTTCCAATCGAGCGCCAGGCGGACGTCTTGGCCTTCCGCGTCCTTTGCACTCTTGTAAAAGCCCTGTTTGGTTTTGTCTCCCAGCCAGCGCCGCTCGAGCATGGTTTGAATGAACGGAGGCAGGGCTACGGTTTGCCCTCGCGCGCTGGCGAAATTCCCAGCCACATGGGCCAGCACGTCGAGTCCCACCAGGTCGGCCAGGCGGAATGTGCCCGTCCGCGGCCACCCGATCGCGGTACCGGTGAGAGCGTCCACTTCTTCCACGCTTAAGTCTTCGGTTTGCATGAGCCGGACGGCTTCGAGCAAGATGAACACGCCGACGCGGTTGGCGATAAAATTCGGCGTGTCGCGCGCCAGCACCACTTCTTTGCCCAGGCGCAAATCGGCGAACTGGCGAATGGCGGCAATCACGTCCGGGCCGGCTTCTTCCGTGGGGATGATTTCCACCAGGCGCATATAGCGCGGTGGATTGAAGAAATGCGTTCCGAACCAGCGCCGGCGAAGCTCGCCCGGAAGTCGCGCTCCAATGGCGGCTACGGAGAGGCCGCTCGTATTGGTGGTGAAGACTGCGCCGGGTTTGAGGTGCGGTGCAATTTTATCGAGCAGGGCCTGCTTGATAGCCAGATTTTCCGTGACCGCCTCAATGACCCAATCGCAATCGGCCAGGCGGGCGGCATCGTCTTCAAAATTACCAATAGTGATGCGCGCGATCGCGGAGGCTTCATAAAACGCTGCCGACTTGCTTTTCTTCAGGGCTTCCAGGGCCTGCGCAGCCACGGCGCTCCGTGCACCCTCGGGCGATGCAATATCGAGCAGCACCACCGGCAGTCCCGCATTCGCAAAATGGGCCGCAATGCGCGCGCCCATGGTTCCCGCGCCCAGAACGCCCGCCTTGCGGATCAGAACTGAGGAAGTTCCAGGGGATCGGGATGCGGCCGTTTCCTGGAAAAGTGTTTCCGCTACCATTTTTGCTCCTTCAGCCTTGCGTCGTGAGGCTCCTGTTCCGGTTGTACCATTAGTGGCGGCGGCAACTGCGCGTACTCCGTTTGGAACATCGCTTTACATGCCTCCTACGATAATTGTCCGCAAGATTACTGCTCTGGCCGGGCCGCGCATTGCGCTATAAAGCTGGCGCATTACGCTGTAAGGGAGGAGCGTTCTGTTCCGAGGAGAAAGGTGCGCTTACGTCGCCTCTGGTTGATTGGAGCAATCTTCCTGGCAGCTCTCGTGGTTTCCGCGATGGCGCTGTCCGGAGGGTGGCTTTCTCCTATTGCCAGGCGGGAGGTGCTGGGCGCTCTCCAAAAGCAGTATCCGAATGTGTCCCTTGGCGCGTTGCACGTAGCGCTCTTCCCCCGGCCCACGGCCAGCGGCGAGGAGTTGATCATCGGCGGCGAGCCTGGCGCGGCGCCGCTCATCCGGTTGCGGAAATTCGAGGCCGAAACCGGCTGGCTGTCCCTGCTGGGGTCGCCGCGTCACATCAAAAGCGTCCATCTGGAGGGTCTCGAGATCCACATCGCGAGCCACAACGCGCCCGGCCAGAGCGGTGGGAAAGCGCGTGCAGCGCCCAAGCCCTCTTTCCTCATCGAACAGATCGTAGCGGACGGTAGTTCGCTCGAGATCCTTCCGAAATCGCCCGGCAAGCCGCCGCTTGTTTTCGAACTGTACAAGCTCACGTTCCGCTCGGTGGGGCTAAATCGGCCGATGAACTTTCGGGGCGAGTTGCGCAACGCCAAGCCGCCAGGGCTTATCCATACGGAGGGCGAGTTCGGTCCCTGGAATTTCAGCGACGCCGGCCAGACGCCCGTGACGGGACGGTACGAATTCCACAACGCCGATCTCGGCGTATTCAAAGGGATTGCCGGCCATCTCAACTCTACCGGCGAGTTCCGCGGCGCCCTGTCGCACATCGAGGCCAACGGCTCCACCGATACGCCTGACTTTATGGTCCAGGCCGGCGGCCATCGCATGGACCTGAAGGCGAGCTTCAGCGCCACCATCGACGGCACCGATGGGGATACACTGCTCCATCCGGTGAACGCCAAATTCGGCAGCACCTCCGTCCTGGCGCAGGGCAGCATTACCGGGGTGAAGGGCACTCCCGGCAAGACCGTTTCCCTGCAGGGCGAGGTTCAAAACGGGGATCTGGCAGACGTGCTGCGGTTGGGTGTCAAGTCCGAACCTCCGCCGATGACTGGCCGTATCTCGTTCACTTCCGCGATCCGGATTCCACCTGGCGACCGCGACATTGCCGGGAAGCTCTACTTGAACGGCCGCTTCGATATAGAATCCGGGCGGTTCACTGGCGGGGGCATCGAAGAGAAGGTGTCCAGCCTGAGCGAACGCGGGCGCGGCAATCCCCAGGCTGCCGGCAAGACCCGGCCTGCGGCAAATCTCCGAGGGCGGTTTGTTCTCGATAACGGGGTAATCCGGTTGACCGGCCTTGCATTCCATTTACCTGGCGCGGAGATTCAGTTAAACGGGACGTACGCCCTCCTTACGGAGCGGCTGGATTTCCACGGCACAGCGACCATGGAGGCCAAGCTCTCGCAGATGACCACCGGGATCAGCTCCTTCCTGCTCAAAGCGCTGGACCCGATCTTTCACAAAAACAAAGCCGGCGCGGTGATTCCGATCTCCATTTCGGGGACGCGCGAAAAGCCTTCGGTGAGCCTGGACCTGAAGAAGCGCCGGTTCCCATCTGCCCCGAAGAAGGATCGGTAGATTCGGTCAAGCCGCTGTCCCCTGTGAACGCGGACCCTACGGCGCTCCGCGAACGCTCGGCGTTGACGTAGACGGCGGGGTGGCATAGATCATGACGACCTGGTAACTCGGCATGTTGGGTGGTTCGACCACCTGCAGGGGCAGGGTTCCCGGGGCATAGCCGTAAGCTACCGGAATGGTGGCGGGCAGCGTGACGTTGATTTGGTCAACGCCGGCGAGCAGCGTGGGCGCTGCTCCAGCGAATTCTACGTTCAGGAACATGGCCGGGGGTTGCATCAGGTTTAGATCGATGATTGCCGCTTGCGGAGTGATGACCAGAGGGAACAACCCCAGAGGCGTCACTTCACCAGCCGCGCTGGGCGGCGAGGTCTGTCCGCCGCCGGTGCCGAACAGCATCACGGTCGATCCGGGCTGCGTGGGATTTTGCGGGGAATTCACGGTGTAATCCTGATTCAACGCTACCGCTGCGCCGTTGACTTGAAACACGGTGATGTCGCCTGCCACGATCGGCAAATTCGAGAGTTGGTTGAGAGGCGTTCCGTTGGTTACTACCTGTATTGCGGCCGTTGTGCCGGAAGATAGGAGAACACCAGTATTGCGAGGTTCGGAATCGGGCGGGACATCGCGCCGGACGGTGCAACCCGGTCGCCAAACCTAGTCATTAACCCCTGTCATAATGACCAATGACTCTTGCCGAGGCGCCATGAAACTATTGTCTGTTGCCCTCATCGCTGCCGTTCTGCTATTGCCGAACGCCCACGCGCAATCGCCCTATGCCTTTCATGGGCCCAAGCCCACACCGGCGTTCCCGGGCCAAACCGATGCGCCGCCGCCATCCAAGCCCTCGCCCGCGCTCAATGTCGAAACGTTGACTACGCGCCTCGATTCCCCTTGGTCGATGGCGTTTCTCCCGGACGGCAATTTCCTGGTAACGGAGAGCGCCGGAACCATGCGCATCGTGCGGCGGGACGGCGTGGTTTTGGCTCCTATCGACGGCCTGCCGGGGGTGAAAGTAGTGGCCGCGCAGGGGCTGCACGATATTCTGCTCGATCCCGATTTCTCCCGCAATCGCCGCCTCTATTTCACCTATTTCGCGCCGCCCCGCGGCGAAGAACCGGCCATCTGGCCGAACGAATACTTCTATCAACGCGTGTGGACGAAGCCGCTGGCCGAGCGCCGGACCATGTCGCTCGGCACGGAGCGAGTCGCCAGCGCCCAGCTTTCTCCCGATAATAAGCGCCTGGAAGACGTGGAGACACTCGCCGAAGGAGCTGAGCGCCGCGTGGTTCTGGCGCCCGATGGCACGCTGTATGTCACCGGCGCCGATCGCTTTCGTTTCTACGATTCGGACCTGGACGGCGTGGAGCACGATTTCACCGATAACCCCGATATTCGCCGCAATTTCTCCGGGCGCGTGCTGCGCATCAACCGCGATGGTTCGATCCCCAAGGATAATCCCTGGCTCAGCCGCGCCACAGTAGCGCCGGAGACTTTCGCGCATGGCCTGCGCGACCCCGAGGGCGCGGCCATCAATCCCGCTACCGGCGAACTGTGGGTGACCGACCACGGCCCACAAGGCGGTGACGAGATCAACATCGTCCGCGCCGGAAAAGATTACGGCTGGCCCGATGTCTCCTACGGCGTGCAATACGACGCATACCGGACAGACGGACGCAAGAATGTTCCCGTGGGAAACGGCGCGCACTCGATGAAGGGTGTGGAGGAGCCAGTCTATTTCTGGGTGCCCGATATAGCGCCATCAGGCATGCTGTTCTACACCGGCGACCTTTTCCCTGAATGGAAGGGGAACCTGTTCGTGGGTGGTCTGGAAGGGCAATGCCTGGTGCGCCTGGTGCTGCAGGGGGATCGCGTGGTGGCCGAAGAGAGGCTGCTTCTCGATCAGAAGCAGCGGATTCGCGATGTGCGGCAAGGGCCGGATGGCGCGGTCTATCTGCTGGCGCGCAGTGGCAGTCTATTGAAGGTTACACCGAAGCGGTAAATGACATTCTTCTCGGAAATCGAAAAGACTATCGAAAGCGGCTTCCGCCGTTGGACCGAGCGGGCGTTCGGGCCGTCACAATCCAACGACCTGGTGCTGATTCACCGCGCCATTCTCGAGCAGATTGCGGGCAAGATCCAGGTGGGGGCACGCGGCAAGCGCATTTTCCCATATCCGCGCATCGTGGTAACGCTGGCCTCGCCAGATCCGGACCGCCGCGCGCTCTACCAGGCGGCTTTCGGGGACAAGCTCGAAAGCGCGATCCGGGAAGCGTTACAGGCAGCGGCGTGCGAGGTGGGGCGGGGCTTTGCTGTGGAAGTGCGGACCACCGAGGCCAGCGCCGAACCATTCGCGATCGATTACACCATGGACCAACCGGTAACGGCGCCCGGCGCGCCCGCTCGTCTGCGCGTGGTCCGGGGCAAAACGCAGCAGGCCGAATATATATTAGATAAGCCGCGCCTCAATATCGGCCGCCTGGCGGAGTTGACCGATTCCGAACAACGCGTGGTGCGCCGCAACGACGTGGTGTTTGAAGAGGGCGCCGATGAAGCCAATGCCACTGTTTCCCGTAAGCATGCCCACCTGCGCCGCGAAGCGGATCATTACCGGATTTGGGATGATGCCAGCGAGTTCGGCACGCGGATTTTCCGCGATGGCCGCCTGATCGATGTTCCCGCGGGCAACCGGCGCGGGGAATTGCTCCGGCCGGGAGACGAGATTTACTTCGGCCGCGCCTGCGCCCGGTTCGAATAGTAGACGGGCCGCGCAGCAGATCAGCGCGGTTCCAGAATTTCGCCCCAGATAATCTGGTACGCTTCGATTTCGTCGTATAGGTTGCGTCCCGCGCGAATGTAAACCCGCATGGTTGGCTGCAATGCGGTGGCGTCTACCGTCTGCCCGTTATCCAGGTAACGGGTATCGCGCCGCAGCAAAATGGTTTGATTGCCTGCTGCGCGCGTGTGGAGCACCAATCGGTCCGGACTCAGCCGGGAAACTACGCCGGAAAAACTGATCGTACTGATCGGGGCAAAGTAGTCTACCGGGCTTCGGCCGGCGCCTGGCCGTCCTTGGGAGGAGGGACGCCGCCGCGGCTGTTGAAAGATGACATGTACTGTCCGCGCATAACGTACGGCCGATGCGGGGCCTTCGTCAGATAGAACCTCCACCTTTTCGCCGATATCGAGACGCGGAATATCGACCAGGCGGTCCTCCCGCTCCACGTAGGTTTTCGGATCGAAGCGGTAGCGGAACACCTCGTTATCGGCGGCCTGCACACGGAATTCTCCCGAAGGAAGCACGGCACGCTCGATGAGCACTCCACGAATCAGCGGCGAAGCATTCCGCTGCTGAGCCATGCTCTGCGGGACCAAGCCCGGCCCGGCAAGCATCGCGGGCAGAAGGGCGGCGCTCAGCCAACGGCGCGGCATGGATTCACCATACCACGCGCCTTCCGAACGGTTCTGTGCGGAAATGTTAACATGAGGGAGCAAACCGCTCCGTTAGCGCATACCAGCCGGGATAGCTCAGTTGGCAGAGCGGCTGACTTGTAATC
>JASIAM010000152.1 GCA_030041985.1 Bryobacteraceae bacterium
ATCGCCGCCCTCAATAGCGTCTCTGGCCTGCCCACCCTGCTCGGTCACTTGCACCTGGCTTTCGAAGAGGATGGCGCGCTGTTCGGCTTCAGCTCCGCTCAGGATTACGCCGATTCCAGCCGTGAAATTGCCTTCGCTGATGCGGGCGGACTGGGTCTGCCTGATCGCGATTACTACGTCAAGACCGACGCCAAATCGCAGGAAATTCGCGCGCGCTATGCCGATCATGTCGCGCGGGCCCTCCAATTGCTGGGCGATAGCGCGGCGTTGGCCAAAACCGAAGCGCCGACTGTCATGGCGATCGAAACCGCGCTGGCTCAGGCCTCGCTCACACGCGTCGATAAGCGCGATCCCTACAAGTTGTTTCATAAGCTGACCGCCGCAGAGTTGGCCAAGCTCACACCCTCCTTCAATTGGCCTTCCTATTGGGCAGCCTTGGGCATCCCGCCGCAATCGGTGGTCAATGCCACCGAGCCGAAGTTCTTCGAAGAGGTCGAGCACCAACTTCGTACGCGCAGTGTTGCCGATTGGAAGGTGTACCTACGCTGGCACCTGGCGCGCGAAAAAGCTCGTTATCTTTCTTCGCCCTTCGTCCGCGCGGATTTCGATTTCTATAACAAGTATCTGCGCGGTGTCACCGAGATGCAGCCTCGCTGGAAACGCTGCGTGCGCTTTATCGACCGCGACCTTGGGGAGGCTCTCGGCCAGGTCTTTGTCGAGAAAACTTTCAGCGCCGATACCAAAGCACGCGCCGTTGCCATGACCCGCGAAATCGAAAAAGCCATGGAAACCGACCTCGAGCAACTACCCTGGATGAGCCCGGAAACCAAAAAACAGGCGCTTCTCAAACTGCACGCCGTGGTCAATAAAATCGGCTATCCCGATAAGTGGCGCGACTACAGTTCGCTAAATATCGTCCGCGGCGATTTCTTAGGCAACGTGAATCGCTCCGTGATTTTCGAATCGCGCCGCCAACTCAACAAAATCGGCAAACCGGTGGACCGCACCGAATGGCAGATCACACCGCCCACGGTCAACGCCTACTACGATCCGCAGATGAACGACATCAACTTCCCCGCCGGCGTGCTGCAGCCGCCGCTGTTCGATCCCAAACTCGACGACGCACCTAACTACGGCAACACTGGCGCCACCATTGGCCACGAGCTTACTCACGGCTTCGATGACGAGGGCCGCCAGTTCGATGCGCATGGCAACCTCAAAGACTGGTGGACACCTAAGGACGCGCAGCAGTTCCAGCAGCGGGCCGCTTGCGTAGTCAACCAGTATGGGCAGTACAAAGTCGTGGACGATATTAAGATCAACAGCAAATTGACCGAGGGTGAAGATATCGCCGATCTCGGCGGCACGCTGCTGGCTTATCTGGCCTGGAAAAACGAAACTCGCGGCAAGGATCTCCAGCCCATCGCCGGCTTCACTCCCGATCAGCGTTTCTTCATCGGTATGGCGCAGTGGGCCTGCGGTGATGAGCGCCCGGAGAGCAAACGCATGAGCGCCATCACCAACCCCCACTCGCCTGATGAGTACCGGGTCAATGGCGTAGTCTCGGATATGCCCGAGTTTCAGAAAGCATTTTCCTGTAAGGCAAGCCAGCCCATGGTGCGGGCGCAGGCCTGCCGGGTGTGGTGAATCGAAAATTGCCTCGTGTTACCCTCGACCTTACAATGGCTTCCTATCCATCCGTTCGTGATCTTGACCTCAAAGGCAAGCGCGTGTTTATCCGCGTCGATTTCAATGTCCCTCTGGAGAAGAACGCCCAGGGGCAGGTGGTCATTACCAGCGATAAGCGCATCAAAGCATCGCTGCCTACGATTCAGTACGCGCTCGAGCAGGGCGCAGGGTTGATCCTGGCTTCGCACCTGGGCCGGCCCAAAGGCGGACCAGATCCGGAGATGAGTCTCGCGCCGGTGGCCGCGCGGCTCTCGGAACTGCTGGGCCGGCCCGTGAAGATGGCGCCCGATTGCGTCGGCCCTGCGGTGGAGGCTCTGCTGCCCAGCCCCGGCGAAGTGCTGCTGCTCGAAAATCTGCGTTTCCACAAGCAAGAAGAAAAGAACGATCCGGAATTCGCCCGCAAGCTAGCGGCCCTGTGCGACATTTACGTGAACGACGCTTTCGGCTCCGCCCATCGCGCGCACGCCTCCACCGAGGGCATGGTTCGCTTTGTGCCGCAAGCCGCGGCTGGGCTGCTGATGGAGCAGGAATTGAAATACCTGGGCATGGCGACCAGCCACCCCGAACGGCCGTGTGTGGCCATCCTCGGAGGCGCCAAAGTCTCCGACAAAATCGAAGTGATCGAAAACCTGGGAAAAATCGTAGACAAGCTGCTGATCGGCGGTGCCATGGCCTACACGTTCCTGAAGGCGCAGGGCCAGCCTACCGGCAAATCGCTGGTGGAAGCCGACAAGATAGATCTCGCGCAGAAGCTGCTTACCGAATTCGCCTCTAAGCTCATGCTGCCAGTGGATCATATCGTCGTGTCCGAAATCGCCCCCGGCGCAGCTCACGAGACGGTCGAAACCATCCCCGAAGGAAAGATCGCCGTGGATATCGGCCCAAAGACAGTAACCAACTATTCCAGAGTACTTGCTACTGCAAAGACGATAATCTGGAACGGCCCGATGGGCATCTTTGAAAAGCCGCCTTTCGATCAGGGAACAGTGGCGATTGCCAAAGCGGTAGCCAAGTCCGGTGCCACCTCAGTGGTGGGCGGGGGGGATTCCGAGAAAGCAGTCAAAGCCGCCGGCGTTTCGAGCCAGATCTCTCACGTCTCCACGGGCGGAGGGGCGTCGCTGGAATTCCTGGCGGGAATTGAACTGCCGGGAGTTGCGGCGCTGAAAGCGAGAAGCTGAGAGCCGGCGGCTCGGCTGAACAGAATTTATGCCGCTCTCTTCACCTTCAGGTCTACGCGGAGCCCGGCCGCCGCGAGCAGGACGACCAGATTATCGATCGAGAACAGATGGATCTTGCCACGCATCAGATCCGAAACTCGCGGCTGGGTGACTCTCAATAATTTCGCCGCCTGAGCTTGGGTAAGCTTTTCCTTTCTGATAGACGCAACCAGCGCCCGCATCATGGCAGAACGGATCCGAAGATTCTCCGCCTCCGCCGGTCCGAAACCCAAGTCCGTAAAAACATCATGCCTGGATTTTTGCCGGATCATTTCTTCAGCGCCTCCATTCGCAATGCTTCCTGAAACCTCGCTCGGGCAAGATCGATATCGGTTTTGGATGTCTGCCTGCTCTTCTTCCGGAAAACATGCAGCACGTAAATCGCGTGTCTGAGCCTAGCGACGTACAAGAGCCGGTGCTCACCCTCGACGTGGATTCGGATCTCATTCACACCGGGTGCAACCGTTGTCATCGGCCTCCAATCGCTCGGCTCCATATCGTGCTGGACCAGCTCCAACTCGTAGCCCACGTGCTGCCGAACCGGTTTGGCGTACGCTCGAACTCGCTTGAGGGTGTCGCCCATCCACTCGACGGGCTTCAGGGGTTCCCTCACGTGCTCCAGTATACAAGATTGTGTATATCGAGTGAGTCGCGTTCCACCGCGCTCCTCATCTGGGTTGACGAGCAGACGGGCGGAGGAGCGTCGCTGGAATTCCTGGCGGGAATTGAGCTGCCCGGAGTAGCGGCGTTGGTACGGTAATTACGAAAGAGAACGGCGCTGGCGGCGAGCGAGCGTTATCATCCCTGTCAACAGCGCGAAGGCCAACGGCACAAAGCTCGACGGTTCGGGAACCGCCGTCGCCGACGTGGAAAGAACGACGTCATCCAAGACAAGGCCTTCCTCGCCTGGTGTATCGCTGGCAAACAGGAGAAAGCTGGGCGAAGTAACCGTCACGAGTTGATTGATTACAATACCGCTGCTGTAGTCATTACTCGCTAGAGTGAACACCTGACTATAGTTCCCTAAGCTGGCAGTCACAGAAGCTGTGTTTCCCCGGCTGCTACCGATCAAGTCGAAGCTGAGGAGATAAGTACCGGGACCGAACTGCGTATTCGATTGGAGCTGTCCCTGCGGATTGCCGCCGCTTCCATCCATATCGATGCAATTCCCACTCTCCGGAGAAACGCAAAGATTCCCAAAAAGCCCCGGTCCGAGAATATCGACATTCGTTCCGTTGATCGTATGGAAATCGCCAACAGAAGTTGCAGACAGCCCTGGCGTCAACCCGTCGAAGTTTTCGCTCAGGACCACGCTGCCATAGGCGGAAGCGGTCAACCCGCAAAGCACCGCCGTGCCCAGGAGAAAATTCGGGGTCATGATATGTTTCCATCCGGATCGCTTCATGGGTAAAAACCTCCTCTATCGCCCTCGAGTCATACCCGGCCCTGATTATAAGCTGGGATTCCTATCTGCGGAGTAGATGTACTAGAACCTAGAGCCGTAGTAATACCTTCTGAATATTCCCTGTCACCCGCGCTTCCCGTTCCCCCACGAACATATTCACCTCCGAACGCACACCGAATTCGGGGAGATACACGCCAGGCTCTATGGAGAAGCACGTCCAGGGCGCCACGCGCCGCTCGTCGTGCGTTTCGAGGTTGTCCATGTTAGCGCCATTGCCATGCACATCCTGTCCGATGGAGTGGCCGGTGCGGTGGGTGAAGTAGGAGCCGTAACCGCGGGAGTCAATGAACCCCCGCGCCGCATCATCTACTTCGTAGCCGCACAGGGGGCGGCCTGCTGATACCGCCTCCTGAACGCGCCTGATGGCGGCATCGCGCGCGCCGGCGACTATCGAGAACACATTTTGCATGGCATCGCTCGGATGATCGCCGCAAAACCCGGTCCAGGTAATGTCGTAGTAGACTGCGCCCGGCCGGTTGAGTTTGGCCCACATATCCAGCAGCACGAAATCCCCCGGCCGAATCGGGGAAGACCCGCTTTCCGCCGGCTCATAGTGGGGATTCGAGGCGTTGGCATTGGCGGCCACGATGGGACCGTGGTCCGTAATCAGGCCAGCTTCGGAGAAGGATTTCAGTACGAAGTGCTGCACCTCGAATTCGGAAAGCGGTGCCCCGTTGCGCGTGCGTTCGTGGATCAGTTCGAAAGCGGCCGCGCGTACCCGGTCCACGCGGCGGCCGGCCTCCAGGTGCGACTCCAGTGCTTCCGGCGTCCAGCGTGCTTCGAAAGCCTGAATCAATTCCGCCGAACTCACTACTTCCACTCCCACGCTGCGCACCAGCTCCACCGTTCCGGCGTCCACCATCGCAACGTATGGAATGGCGCACAGCGGTGAATATTGCATGGCGATGCGTTTGTGCCCGCTGAGCAATTTCCGCAGACCGGCTATCTGTTCGGTCCAACTGGAGTACGCAACCTTCTCACCCGGCAGCGAAGCCAGCATGCCCCGCTCGATGCGGTGCTCCAGACCAGCGGGCTCGCCGTGCGCCGGAATGAAGTAATACCAACGGCGGGTAGCCATGCGCGTGGTCGCGAGACCGAGCACTCTGTAGGCCAGAGGGTCGCGCTGATGGTGATCGAAAAACAGCCACCCATCCAGCATTTCCGCGGCAATCTCCTGCTGAATTTTCGCGAGTTCCATAAGCGTCTACTCCTTTGCCGCCACCGCATCCACCGCAAATCCGGCGTCCTCCGAGGAAAGCCCTTCAAACTCCAGCACGCTGAGCGCGGGCAGATTTGCCGGATCAAAATATATGGGGATTTGCTGTCGCATCTGCTTTTCAATCTTGCGCGATAAAGGGTAGAAACGGGCGTAGGCGATATCGCGCATGGCAACGCCCAGAGGTTCGAGCGTCTTGCCCAGGCGTTCCAAAGCCAGATGGGCATCGCGCTCCTCAAACCCGAAGGAAACCTGGGTGCCCGTCCAAATTATATGCGGCGCGCCCACGATGGCAATCCGCGCACTGTCGCCCGAAGCGCCGGAAACCTTGCGAAACGTTACCCGCCCGGGCGCTGTTCCCTCGTGGATTCCGGCGATTGCTTCACAAGCCGCCACGGCACGCTGCGGCGCGCGCTCGGTTTGCACATAGTCCTGCGCGGTCTTCGGATATTCAGCCTCCACACGCGCCCGGACCTCCTCCACCCGCTCAAGCGCACTAACGAAGCAGGTAACCCGTACCACATCTGTGGGCGCTGCGCCCGAAGCGTGAACCGCCTCTCGCAACCCCGCCAGTGTCCGCTCAAACAAAGGAGCGATTGGCGCTTGCGGATCGTCGGCATACGCAGCGTAGGCAGGAAAGAAGGCCAAACCACCCGCATACAGATCCTTCCGGCCATTGACCGTGGCTTCGAGCACCACCTGGGCACCCGACAGCGGCAACGCTCCGGCCTGGATCAGGCTCAGCGCAGGCAACGGCTGGTGCTTTTCGCTGAAGCTTTCGCTCACCAGGTCGCGTACCCGCCGCAAATCGCCGGAACCTGCCACAAACGCGCGAATTGCGAGGACGGGGTCGCCCGAGGCCTGGTGCTCCAGATTTTTCAAAGCATCCCGTACCTGCTGCGACAGCAGTCCCTTGGCCGAGAGAGGAGTGACCACGAAAGAAAGCCGGCGCGTTTCGCCCGCGACCGCCGCGGGAAGCTCTTTGGGAAGCTGGAGGACCTGCGTTTCCTCCTCTTTCTTCTTCTTGGCCGCGAGCGGCAACACCGCCAGCGTGATGGCCAAAGCGGCCCATGCTACGGATTTTCGGCTCAGCCTCAATGCACCCATAGATTTTAGCAATCCAAGCCCGGCGCACAATCCCCGTGTTTCTCGCCCAGCCAATATGGTACGCTATGGTTGATGGACCTGGATCCCCTGGATCATCGAGCCGAATCCCCGCTATACCGCCAGCTCTTTGAGCAGATTGCGGAACAAATCCGAAGCGGCAAGCTGGCTCTCGGGCAAAAGTTGCCAGCCACTCGGGAATTGGCTGGCCTGCTTGGCCTGAACCGCGCGACGGTTGCTGCTGCCTACGAAATGCTAGAAAGCGGCGGTCTGATCTCGGGGCAGGTTGGCCGCGGCAGTTTCGTGACAGCGCGGCGAGCCGAAGGCCGAGGCGTCGATTGGGACGTCCATCTCAGCCGAACCGAAGCTGCGGCAATGACCCCGGCGGCCAACCCCGTCACTTACGGGAAACCGCTCATCAGCTTCGCTGCTTCACGCCCCGCGGACTCCCTGTTTCCGCTGGAAGATTTTCGCGCTGCCTGCGCCGCTGTTCTGACGCGCAGCGATCTGCCGGCGATTCTGCAGCTCGGCTCCCCCAGCGGATTCGAACCACTGCGACGCCATTTGCTCGAAGGCGCGCGCCGTGACAGGTTGGCCCAGCCGGGCGACGATCTGATCATCACTAATGGCTGCCAGCAGGCCCTGGACCTGATCGGCCGGGTGCTGTTGCGCCCGGGCGACCGGGTGGCCGTGGAAGATCCCGTCTATACCGGCTTGAAAAATCTGCTGGTGGGTATGGGCGTTCGGGTGGTGGGCGTGCCTGTGGAGGCAGAGGGAATCGACGTGGCGGAGCTACGAAGGGTTTTGGATCGTGAGCAGCCGCGCCTCCTGGTAATCACGCCGAATTTTCAAAACCCCACCGGGACCACCCTGCGTTCGCTCTCCCGCCAGACTCTGCTCGATATTGCGCTCTCGGCCGGCGTCCCGGTGATCGAAAATGATCCTTATGGCGAACTGCGCTACCACGGCCAGTCATTACCAGCGCTGAAGCAATTGGATCACTCGGGTGGCACGGTGCTGCTCCGCAGTTTTTCCAAGGTGAGCTTCCCCGGATTGCGCGTCGGTTGGGCTTTGGGGCCGAAAGCGTTGATCGGCCGGTTGCGCCAAGCCAAGGAAGCATCGGACCTGCACACCGACCAGCTATCCCAGGCCGTGCTATTGGAATTTGCCCGCTCGGGCCGCCTGGAAGCGCATCGCTTGCGAGTGCTCCAGGCCGGCGCCGAGCGGCTGGCAGCGGCCCTTTCCGCTTGTGGCGACTGCCTCCCGCCGGGAACGCGTTGGACGCAGCCGGAAGGCGGCATGAATCTATGGGTGCGCCTTCCCAAGCCGCTCGATGCCGCGGAATTGCTTCCCGCCGCGCAGAAGCGTGGCGTGACTTTTTTGCCGGGCCGGTACTTCGAAGTCTCGCGGCGCGATCCCGGCGCGCTGCGCTTGAGTTTTGCGGGCTTGCCCGCCGGGCAGATCCGAAAGGGACTGGAGATTTTGGGACGGGTGGCAGCGGGCGAGCAGGAACGGGCCGCGGAAAATCGCCAGCCTCTGCCCGCCATGGTTTGAAGAGAGATCGTTTCGAATCGCGAGGAGGGAAAATGTTTCAGTTTTCAAGCGAACAGTTTCGCGTGAAGGTCGGCTTGGCAGAGATGCTGAAGGGCGGCGTCATCATGGACGTCACTAATGCGGACCAGGCCAGGATTGCGGAAGACGCGGGGGCCACCGCGGTCATGGCGCTGGAGCGCGTTCCGGCCGATATCCGCAAAGAAGGCGGCGTGGCGCGTATGGCCAGCATCGCCAAAATCGAAGAGATCATGCACACCGTGTCCATCCCGGTGATGGCGAAGGCTCGCATCGGCCACTTTATGGAAGCCCGCATTCTGGAAGCCCTTGGTGTGGACTACATCGATGAAAGTGAAGTGCTCACTCCCGCCGATGAGGAGCATCACATCGATAAGACCGGTTTCCGCGTGCCGTTTGTGTGCGGCGCGCGCAACCTTGGGGAAGCGCTGCGGCGCATCGCGGAAGGAGCGGCGATGATTCGCACCAAGGGCGAGGCCGGCTCGGGAAATATCGTAGAGGCGGTCCGGCACATCCGCACTATCGTTAAGGAAATGAAACGGCTCACGGTAACCGGCCAGCAGGAGTTGGTGCACGAGGCCAAGCAACTCCAGGCGCCGCTGGAACTCGTCGAATGGGTGGCGGGCCATGGCCGCTTGCCGGTGCCGAATTTCTCGGCGGGCGGCATTGCTACCCCGGCCGATGCCGCGCTGGTTATGCAGCTTGGCGCTGAAGCCGTATTCGTAGGGTCGGGTATCTTCAAATCCTCCGACCCCGCGGCCCGCGCCACTGCCATCGTGCAAGCCGCCAAGAATTACAACAATCCCGAAAAGCTGCTCGAAGCCAGTCGCGCGCTGGCCGACGCCATGCCCGGACTGGATGTAGCCAAGCTGCAGGAATCGGAATTGCTGCAGACCAGGGGTTGGTAAGGCAGGCGTGGGAAAGAAACCAAAGCACGTCGGCGTGCTCGCCTTGCAAGGTGATTTCGAAGCGCATCGGGCAGCCTTGGCGCGCGCCGGCGCTGAGCCGGTCCTGGTGCGCGAAGCCGGGCAGTTTTCTGATCTCGATGGCCTGGTGATTCCCGGTGGCGAGAGCACCACTATGCTCAAGCTATTGCATTATGACAATCTGCTCGCCCCGCTCCAGGAATTCGCCCGCCGCAAGCCGGTGTTTGGAACCTGCGCGGGCGCCATCCTGCTGGCGCGGCATGTTTCGAATCCCAGCCAGGAAAGCCTCGGGATGATAGACATTGATGTGGAGCGCAATGCTTACGGGCGCCAGCTAGAGAGCCGTGTCGCCGTCCTGGAACCGGAGCCGTCCCTCCGCGAACGCAGCGGGCCTGAGGCGCTTGAAGCCGTTTTCATTCGCGCCCCTATTATCCGCCGTACCGGTCCCCATACCCGGGTTCTGGCGCGTTACGCTGGAGATCCTGTGCTGGTGGAAGAAGATAAACACATGGTGGCCACGTTTCATCCCGAGCTCACCGCCGACTCGCGTGTCCACTCGCTATTTCTTTCCAAACTTTGAACGATGAGGACAATGAGTGACGATGAGTGTAGCCAAGCTATGAGCGATCCAAAGCGGGTCCTATTCCTGTGCATCGGCAACGCGTGCCGAAGCCAGATGGCCGAGGCGTTCGCCCGGGCTTACGGCAGCGACGTTTTGATGCCGGCCAGCGCGGGGTTCGCTCCCGCGCTTCGGGTAGCCGATGACACCATACGCGCCATGGACGAGAAGCATCTCGATGTGCGCTCCCAGGTGCCCAAGAGCTTGTCAGAGCTGGCCGGGACCGAATTCGATCTCATCATCAACATGAGCGGCTACCCGCTGCCGCAGATCAATGGAACCACGCTCCGGGTATGGGACGTAGAAGACCCGATCTGCCTGGACTACGACAAACACTGCCAGATTCGGGACCGGATCGAGATGCTGGTACGAAAACTCATCCTCGAGTTGCGGATCGGACAACGGCAGCCTAACGCACGGCCATAGGTTTGGCCAGCCGCTGCACGGCTTGATCGGGCGCTGCGGCCAGCAGTTCGCGAACGGTCTTATGCGTTACGGGATGGCGCAGGTCGGGCGCGAGTTCTGCCAGGGGCGCCAGCACGAACCGCCGATCGCTCATGCGGGGATGCGGCACTTGCAGAGTGGGTGTCTGAATCACCGCGCGGCCGTACAGCAGAATATCGACATCAATGACTCGCGGCCCGTTTACTACCGTGCGAACGCGCCCCAGCGAATGTTCGATTTTGCCCACCCGCCACAAAAGCTGCATGGGAAACAGTTCGGTTTCGGCCTCCGCCACCAGGTTGAGAAACCAGTGGGGGTCGCTCGTATCGACGGGTTCGGTTTCATACACCGAAGAAACACGGCGAATGTGGAAATCGGGCGCGTCCAACATTCCCAGCGCCTTTTCCAGGTAGCGCTCGCGGTCGCCGAGGTTCGAGCCAAGAGACAGATAAACCAGTTTCATGGCGGCCTAAAATAGCGACGCCTGGTCGCGGTGCTGTGGCTTGGGCACGATCTTGAAATATTCGAAGGCGCGCGCCGTGGCTTCGCGGCCGCGTTGCGTGCGGTTGAGCAGCCCAAGCTGAATCAGGTACGGTTCGTAAACTTCTTCGATGGTCCCCGGCTCCTCCGAAATGGACGCCGCGATGGTGTTCAGCCCTACGGGGCCGCCGCGGTATTTTTCGAGAATCGTCAGCATGATCTTCTGATCGATTTCATCCAGGCCATAGCAATCGACATTATGCAGATCGAGCGCGGTCTGCGCCACCAGCAGCGTGATCCGCCCATCGGCGCGCACCTGCGCGTAATCCCGAACACGGCGCAACAGGCGGTTGGCAATGCGCGGGGTGCCCCGGCAGCGGCGCGCGATCTCTTCCGCTGCCGCTGCCGCTATCTCCACCTGCAGCAGCCGGCCCGAGCGCAGTACGATGTCCGTCAGTTCCTCCACGTTGTACGGTTCGAGGCGGAGCACCAGCCCGAAGCGCCCGCGCAAAGGCGCGCTCACCAAGCCCTGGCGCGTGGTGGCGCCGATGGCAGTGAACTTCGGCATGGGCAGCGAATGGGTGCGCGCGCCCGGGCCAGCGCCCACCAGAATATCCACCCGGAAATCCTCCAGCGCGGAGTAGAACATCTCTTCCACATCCGGCAGCAGGCGGTGAATTTCGTCCACGAAAAACACCTGGCGCGCCCGGATGTTGCTGAGGATGCCCGTAAGATCGAGCTTTTTCTGCAGCACCGGCCCAGAGGTAGTGGTGAACAGCACCCCTAATTCTTCCGCGATGATCGAGGCCAGCGTGGTTTTGCCCAGTCCCGGCGGCCCGTAGAGCAGAACGTGATCCATGGCTTCGCCGCGCAGGCGGGCGGCTTCAATGGCAATGGACAGGTTTTCTTTCAGTTTACTTTGCCCTACAAAGTCTGTCAGACGCCGCGGGCGTAGACCCGCTTCAAAGGTGGCATCGTCAGGCTGGCGATCGCCGGAAATGAGGTTCCGGTCGGGCATTGTATTATCAGCTTACCGTACCAATTCCAGGGCTCGCCGGAAGAGAGCTTCGAAGTCACCGGCAGGGGCGCCTGCGGCTTTGGCCTTGCGCACCGCCGCTTCAGCCTGGGGGCGGGCGCAGCCCAGGTTCAGCAGGGCGGAAAGCACGTCCTGATCGATCGGCGTGAGCGAGCCTGCAGGAGCCTCGGGCTCTTCTCCGGTGATGGCTGGAAGTTTGTCGCGCAGCTCCAGCACCATGCGGTCCGCGGTTTTCTTGCCCACGCCGGGAATGCGAACCAGGC
>JASIAM010000153.1 GCA_030041985.1 Bryobacteraceae bacterium
GTGCCCATCACGCCCGATCCCGAGCCGTGGGCCCAAAAACCCTGGATATCGGTGTTATCTAAAAGGTAGGCTTGGCCTTCCGACCGCGCACCGGAAACGCTGAAGTTATTTTCGACGCCGTACAGCAGGTTCGCGCCGCCATTTCCGATTTGGCTCCCGCCCGACACTCCAGGCGCCAAAGTCACCAGATCGGTGAAGTTGCGCCCGTTCAGCGGCAGATCGTTGATCTGCTTTTGCTCCACATAAGAGGACACCGCCGTCGAAAGCGTGTCGACCTGCGAAACATCCGCCTGCACGGTTACTGTCTCCTGGGCCTGCCCCACGGATAGCGCAAAATCCACTAGCGCTTGCGCGCCCACCGTCAGCGTGATGCCACGCCGCACCATCCTTTGGAAGCCTTGCGCGGAAGCCTGCGCATCATAATTGCCGATGGGTAGATCCGCAACGGTATAGCGTCCCTGGGCGTCTGTCGCCGCTTGCCGCGTCTGGCCTGTTCCAACGTTCTTGACCTCGATAGAAGCGTTGGGAACCAGGGCTCCGGTGGAATCGGACACCGTGCCTGAGAGCGACCCGCTGGTAGAACCTTGCCCCTTTAACTGCCCTGAGAACGCCAATGCCAGCGCCAGGAGCATCCCCGCCGAGCGGCGGGCGCGAAAACAAAAGCCATTGCCCATGTACTCACCCCTGGGCGGTTGAGTATATCAAAACCGCGCACCAAGCAATAGCGTTTTGTTGGCGTTTGCCGCCGCGATACGCTACATACTGAAACCAATGGCAACCTTCTACCTGATCCGTCATGCGTTGAATGACTACGTCGGCAGGGCATTGGCGGGCTGGATGCCGGGTGTGCATTTGAATGACGAAGGGCGCGAGCAGGCGCGGCGGCTTGCCCGGACGCTCGGGGGCCGCGGAATTACGGGAATTTATGCGAGCCCTTTGGAGCGTGCGCAGGAGACGGCCGAGCCGTTAGCCGCCCAGACGGGATTGGAAGTAGAAACGCGAGGCGTTCTGGGCGAAGTCGAAACCGGAGAATGGACGAATAAGACGTTTGCGGAATTGGAACCCGATCCGAGATGGCGCGCCTATAACCAATACCGCTGCGGCTCGCGCGTGCCCGGCGGCGAACTGATGGTCGAAATTCAAACACGCATGGTTGCGGAAATTCTACGATTGCACGGGGCGCACCCCAACGGGACCATGGCCATCGTCAGTCACGGGGACCCGATACGGGCTGCGCTGGTGTATTTTCTGGGGATGCCGCTCGACTTTTATCAGCGCATCGAGATATTGCCGGCGTCGTTCAGCATCATCCAAGTGGAGGAGTGGGGGCCGGTGGTGTTGGGCCTGAACCAGGTGGCGTGAAACGCGGGGCTTACCCTTCACTCCCTGTTTCGCGGCCCGCGTACAGTTCGTCGATTTCCCGTTGAAAATTGGCCATGGCGCGCGCGCGGCGCAGTTTCATGGTGGCGGTGAGTTCTCCCTGCTCGATGGAAAAATCGCGCGGCAGCACCCGGTATTTGCGGACCTGTTCGAAAGGGGCGAGTTGCCGGTTGACACGCGCGACTGCCTTTCGAATCTCCGCCAGCACGGGCGCGGCTTGGGAAAGATTGCCGTCATTCTGACGGCGCCAGCCCTCCATTCCGGAAAGGTTTTCGGCCACCGTGGGATTGATGGTGAAAAGCGCTGTGAGAAAAGGAAGACGATCGCCGGCCAGGAGCACGTGGCTGATCAGTGGCTCCATCTTAAAGAGGCTTTCGATACGCGGCGGGAAGATTTTTTTGCCGGTGGACGAGACAATCACCTCCTTTTTGCGCCCCGTGATGAAGACGTAACCTTCGGAATCGATGTGCGCCAGGTCGCCGGTGTGCAGCCATCCATCGCGCAGCACTGCGGCGGTGGCGGTGGCGTCGTCGAGATATCCCGAGAACACACAAGGGCTTTTGATCAGGAGTTCGCCGTCGTGGGCAAGGCGCAACTCCACGCCCGGGCACGCCTTGCCAATGCTTCCGGGCCGCGGCGCATCGACCGGGTTCATAGTGGCCACACCGCCTTCCGTCAGCCCGTAGCCTTCAATTAGCGGCATGCCGATGGCTTCGTAAAATTCGGCCAGATCCTTGCTAAGAGGTGCTGCGCCCGAGGCGGCAATGCGCACCCGGCCGCCGAAGCGGCCACGCACCGTGCGAAACAGAAGGCGATCGGCTACATGGAGCGGCGCGCGAATGTGCGGGGGAACCGGCTTCCCTTGCCGCCGGTAACGCGCGGCGGCCAGAGCCAGCCCCAAAGCTCCATAAAAGGCTTTCCGCACGACCAGGGGCCGTTTGCGCAATTCGGTGCAGATCGTCGAGTAGATGCGTTCCCACATGCGCGGAGGCGCCAATAAAATCGTGGGCCGCACTTTGCGAATTTCCTGGGGCAGCTTCAGGAGGCTTTCGGAGAAGGTGACGGGCGTGCCGCAGCGCATGGGAACGAATTCCATAACAACGCGCTGCGCGATGTGAGCGGAGGGGAGGAATGCGACGGTAGAATCCTCCGGGCTCAGCGGCAGCACAATGGGCGCCATATCGATGTTGGCTACCACGGCCGCATGGTTCACCAGGGCCATTTTCGGCTCTCCGGTGGCGCCCGAAGTGAGATACAGAATGGCGGGATCGAATGGCGATACATCCGCGCGCAGGCGCTCGTGGACGGCCGGATCGGCTGCGATGGCCGCGCGCCCGATTTCGCGAAGCTGTGCCAGCGAAAGGGCGCCCTCGGCTTCACCGGTGAGCAGGAACCACTGGGAAGCCGGAGGCGGAGCGGGCGATGCGCCACGCAGGGCTTCTAGTAATTTGGGATCTTCCACGAAAACTGCACGCGCCCTGATGTTCGCGATGGTGCGCGCCAGTTCCGCCGGCGGATAGCTGGGGTAGAGCGCGGCGGCGATGGAGCCATTGGTGATGATGCCCAGGTCGGCCAGATAGAACTCGAGCCTGGTTTCGGAATCCAGTGCTACCATGTCGCCGCTGGTTACGCCCAAGCGCCTCAGGCCGGCGGCAATCTCTTCCGCTGCCTCCAGGTATTGATTCCAGGAATAGGTGAGGTAATCGCCGCCGCGGGGCTGCCGCAAAGCGGGCGCATCACCATATTGCCCGGCGGCTTCCCGCAGAACCTGATAGAGTGTGCGATCCCCCATGCTTGAGAAAAATGTAACACGGGGGCCGTACGGGATTGTGTGGCGTTACTTCCGGCGGTCCAGCTTCAGCAGGGCGTCCGTGATTTGATTCACCGCATGCTCTTCATCCCGCCGGCTGGCTTCACTGCGCGGCAGCGAAGAAAGCTCCAGGTGAATCAGCTCATGCACGACGGTGAATTCCATATCATCCAGCGTGTCACAGAAAGACAACTTATAGTCGGAAGCATCAAGCACCCGAATGACCGCGGCTTTTTTGTCCGCATCCCAATGAATGTTGCCCAACGTCTTGGGCTTCAGTTCGCTGGGATGCGACATGATGATCGTGATCTTCCAATCTTGAAGGCTGAGCCGCTGCTGCCAAATAGCCAGCCGCTCGTTGCAGTAATTCGTTGCTATCAGCTCACGATCCTGAACAGGCGTGGCTGAATCACCCTGTGCCGCCGCGCCGCGCAAGGAGGAACCCGCACATAAAAGAACCAAAGAAACCAAGGGGCCCGAAAACCCCGGGAAAAAGCGCCCGGACATGTATCATACGTTACCACAAAATCGTGATGCATCGAACATCTGCTGGCGATGTTGCCAAATATCACGATTACGGTTTCGGCTCGGGGATCAGAGTCGCGGCGATGTGCCACGCATTGCCCCAGGCATCTTCCACTCCGCCAACGCGCTCGCCGTAGTGCTGATCGGCTGGAGGATAGAGCGATCTGGCCCCCGCTTGGAGCGCCTGTTGATAAACCTCGTCGGCATCGGGCACGTAGAGATAGATGGCCGATTGCGGAAAGCCCGGACCTTCGCCAAATTCAACGAGCGCATCGCCTATTTGCACGGCCGCATATTCCAATTTGCCCTCAGGCGATTGATAGAGACCCTTCTGCTCTGCGCCAAATGCGGCTTTCAAAAAATCGATCAGCCCAACGGCGTTGGCGGGCGGCACCAGAAAAAGCGTTACGGTACGTTGGGGTTCCTCGACCGGCCCGTCGTGTGTGGCGATGACCCAACGGTTGCCCAGCGGGTCTCTGACACTCCCCTGGCG
The DNA here is from genome assembly GCA_030041985.1 of Bryobacteraceae bacterium. Lineage (GTDB taxonomy): Bacteria > Acidobacteriota > Terriglobia > Bryobacterales > Bryobacteraceae > PSRJ01. The sequence goes on from JASIAM010000153.1 coordinate 4,209, forward strand.
TGCGCCATAAGGCTTGTCTTCGGGCGGGGCCACCGGCTCGGCGCCGGCTTCCAGCGCGCGGCGGTAGGCCGCGTCGGCATCCGGCACAAGCACATGTAGCACCGCCAGCTTTTCGCGGCTGCCCACCGGTCCTCCACCGCCAAACATCAGCATCGAATCGCCGATGCGCAATTCGCAGTGTGTCCCTCCGGCGCTGCCCTTGGAGCGATGCGTTTCGATAGCGCCGAATGCCTGTTTCGCGAACTCGATGAGCCGGTCAATTTCGACCACGGTTACGTACGGCGTAACGGTCGTGAACCCCTGTCGAATTTTCGTCTTCGTCACGGTAAGCATGCGTATTCTCCTTTCCAATTGCTTGCGTACGCGGTCCTCCAAAGCGGCGGTGGAGTAATCCGCGAGCGCAGCTTCAATCCAGGCCATCGCGCGATCAATCGGCTGATCAGGCATGTCCGGCCTCCATTTCCGCCCGCAGATGTTCCAGTGCCCGCCTCTGAAGCTGCTTCACGGCGCCTTCTGTTTTTCCCAATTCCGTAGCCACTTCGAGCAGACTGCGCTGCTCGACGTAGCGCAATTCGATGACGCGCCGCTGCGCCTCGGGCAGACGGTCCACCAGTTGAAAGAGCAGGGCGCGGCGCTCCAGGTCTCGATCGGGCTCGGCGACTTCCGGCGGCGGATCCGTTGATTCCCGTCCTGCCTTCTCGCGCCGGTGAGAGAGTGTATTGGCCGCGATTTTCAGCAGCCAGGCCAGGAACGGCGTTCCCCGCCACTCATAGCCGCGAAGATTTTCGAGCGCACGGCGAAACACCTCGCTGGTGACATCTTCGGCTTCTCCCCGGTCTGCCGCCCTGCGGATCACATAGGCCCACACGCGCTGGAAATGAAGATGGTACAGATCGGCAAAG
>JASIAM010000154.1 GCA_030041985.1 Bryobacteraceae bacterium
GTTCCACAAGCCCCGGGAGCGCAAACAGTGCGAAGCCGCGAGCATGGATTACATCAGCATCCGCCTCTCCGGCATCTTTCCGCCAAAGCCACGGCAGATTCGGCGGTTGCTGGCGGTGCTGGAGGACCCTGCGCACGCGCCCATTTTTGTCCATTGACGGACCGGCGACGATCGCGCAGGCCTGGTAATCGCGTGCTACCGGATCGACCACGATCACTGGACCAATGAGCAGGCGCTTGAAGAGGCTCGCCAAGATGGACTCCACCGGGTTGAGATTCTGATGCAAAGGTACATTCGTCACTTTCAGCCAATACACGCGCGTTAGAATTACAGCAGATGGCAAGCGGCCCCAAGGGGCAGACATTCGAGGCGGAGGTGGAACGGTATCCGGATGAGACCACGGAGTTCCAGGTCTACCGGCTCACGGACCCCTCCTACACCAGCACGCTGCCCGGCCCGTCGAGCCGCGCGATTTCGCGCAACAGCGGCACGCTCTTGTACGCGTCCGATCGTAGCGGTTCGGTCCAGGGATTCCGCATGGACCTCAAGAGCGGCGACACGCAGCAAGTCACCGGCCGCGATGAATTGGATCCGGCATCGCTCACTCTCCTCTCCGACAACCGTTCGTTCTGCTTTTTCGCAGGCCGCGTGCTCTACATTGCGGGTCTGAGTAATCTGCGCGAGCGCGCGATCTACACGGTTCCGGAAGGTTGGGAACTCACGGCTGGCCTGAACGCCGCAGCATCGGGCGGCCATGTCCTATTCGCGGAGCGCCGCGCGGGAGCCGCGACGCCAAGTTTCCGCTTGCGCAGCGTGGCCCTCACTCAGGGAGCGGCGGCCCAGGCGGCCGCGCACACCGTGGTGGAAGTCCCGTTCGAAATGGCAGATCCCATCGAGCGGCCGCAACACGCCCAAATCCTTTACCGGGAGCGAGGAAAAGGCCTCTGGCTCACGAGCACGGATGGAGCGCGCAACGTGGAACTGAAACTGGCCGAAGGAGGCATCGGCCCCGCGTTTTGGTCCGCGGATGGAAAGACCCTGCTGTATCTCCACTTTCCGGCAGACCCGAAAGAGCTGAACGCGATTCGCGAGTATGCGCCCGAATCACAGACTGACAAGTTAGTTGCCAAAACCAGCCAATATGCCTCGTTTGCCCCCAACCGGGATGGTTCCGTGTTTGTGGGTGCGAGCCGCAACCGGGCTTCCCCCGTAATCCTGATTATGCTGCGCATCGTCCGCCGCGAACTCACCTTGTGCGAGCATCGCGCCAGCCACCCGGAAAACGTTTCTCCCATGTTTTCGCCGGATGCCCAGCGCATCTACTTTCAGAGCGACCGTCACGGCAAGCCCGCTCTGTATGCCTTGCATGTCGAGCGGCTGGTAGAAAGAATCGAAGACGAAGGGCAGTAGTCCAAAAGCAGGTTAGATCTCTTCGCGAAGCTCGAAGCCATGCTCGGCGATGTGCGTGACCAGGATTTCGGAATCGCGGCCTTCGAGGCGAAAAATCTGGCGCACCAGGTCGCAGACGTTTTCGGAGCCGCGCTCGTAGAAGACAAGAATGGAAGGGCCTGCGCCGCTGAGAGCGCAGCCGAGCAATCCCGGCGCACGCAGTTTCAGAACTTTCTCAAGGCCCGGGACCAGTGACACGCGATAGGGCTGATGAAACCGATCCTCGAGAGCGGCAGGGAAGGCCGAAGTGGAACCGGTGGCGAGCGCTGCCACTAGCAAGGCCGCGCGCTGCACATTGAATACCGCGTCTTCCTTGCTGTAGCAGACGGGAAGCACGCCGCGGGATTTGGCCGTAGGCAGATCGAAATCGGGAACTACCACCGCCACCCCGAACCGCTGCGGCAAATCCAGGCGTACCGCTCGGGCCACGCCTCCGGAATCAATGGCGCTGGCCACGATCGAGCCGAGCGTGCACGCGGCAACGTTATCGGGGTGACCTTCCAGGCGGGCCGCTTCGTCCAGTACGCGGAGAGGCTTCCAATCGAAGCCGAGTAGTTTATCGGCGATGATGACGCCCGTGGTCAGGGCGGCGGCGCTCGATCCCATCCCCTTGCCGATGGGGATGTCGTTTTCAATGTGCAGCTCGATGGGCGGCATGACCAGCCCGTGCCGCTCTGCCACGGCAAGCGTGGTCTGCCAGATCAGGTTATCGGTTCCGGTTGAGATCGTATGAGCATCCCGGCCGGACACGCAAATGGCAAGGCGTTCGCTAGCGCGGAACCGGCAAGTCAGATAGACGCCCAGCGCCAGCCCTAGTGCATCGAATCCGGGACCCAGATTGGCGCTGGAGGCCGGCACCCGGACCGTGAACCAAGACATAAATTGAGATTCTACTTGATCTCCAGAATTTCCTTTTCTTTTGTCCGGGCGGCGGCATCGATTTTTTCCATGTAGCCGTCGGTCAGTTTCTGATTTTCGTCGTGGGCGCGCTTTTCTTCGTCTTCGGTGACCTTCTTGTCCTTGAGTAGTTTTTTTACGGCTTCATTGGCATCGCGGCGGATATTGCGCACGGCGACTCTATGGTGCTCGGCCACTCCGTGCAGGCGCTTTACCAATTCTTTGCGGCGCTCCTCGGTCAGAGGCGGGATGGGCAAGCGGATGACCTTCCCGTCGTTGGACGGGTTGAGACCAAGGTCAGAGACCCGGATCGATTTCTCGATCGGCCCAATCTGCGAGATATCCCAGGGCTGTATGGTGATCAACGATGGTTCCGGAACGTGGAGGTTGGCAAGCTGGTTGAGAGGAGTGGGCGTCCCGTAGTAATCCACGCGAATGTGATCCAAAAGTCCGAGGGACGCGCGGCCGGTTCGGATCGAAGACATTTCATGTTGCAAGTCCGCCAGCGCCTTTTCCATCCGGCTCTTCAGGTTGATCTGAACCTCTTTAGTAGAGTTGAATATTGCGGCTGGTGCTGCCGGCTGTTCGGTTTTCATACGGCGGTCTCCCGACTTCTTTTACAAAACGGCATTATACCGTCCCTGATACAGTCACACGATGGGGCAATGGCCCCGGCTCTCCCTTAGTGGATCAACGTTCCCACCGGCTCTTGCCGTGAGACACGCAACATATTGCCTGGCCTGTTCAGATCAAAAACCACAATGGGCAGCCGGTTATCGCGGCACATAGCGATGGAAGTAGCGTCCATGACTCCCAGCCCCTGCGAAAGCACCTCTAGATAGGTGATTTTTTCGTAGCGTTTTGCATCGGGAAATTTTAGTGGATCTTTATCGTAAACGCCATCTACGCGGGTTCCCTTGGCGAGAACATGGGCCTTAATCTCGAGCGCGCGCAAGGTGGCGGCCGTGTCGGTTGAGAAGTACGGGTTAGAAGTCCCTGCGGCGAAAATCACGATGCGCCCTTTCTCCAGATGGCGGATGGCGCGCCGGCGGATGTAGGGCTCGGCGACCTGGTGCATTTCAATGGCGCTCATCACGCGTGTGGGTTTGTGCATCTGTTCAAGAGCGTCGGAGAGCGCGAGCGAATTGATGACAGTGGCGAGCATCCCCATGTGATCGGCGGTGACGCGGTCCATATTCTGCGCCGCGGCAGCCACTCCCCGGAAAATATTGCCGCCTCCCACCACCAGGGCGACTTCCACCCCGCTGGCCGCGACCTCCGCGATTTCATGGGCGAGTTGGCGTACCTTGTCGGCATGGATGCCGAAAGATGCGCCTCCGGCGAGGGCTTCTCCGCTCAGCTTGAGTAAGATTCGCGGGGGGTTCGCCATGATTCTAACGCTGGCAAGGCTCCGCCTCAGACCGAGGCCGTCCCAACGAACCGCAGAGACGCGGAGACACGGAAAAGAAGCCCAAAAAGGAGGCTCCGTGCTCTAGAGAGCCGGGGTTTTTCCCGCGATCAGTTTGCAGAACCAGCGCCATCGGATCCAGCATTGTCCGAACCCCCGCCAGCTTCCACCGCTGCCACGTCGCCAACCTTGAAACGCGCGAAACGGGCGACACTGATGTTCTCGCCGAGTTTGGCGATTTTGGTTTTGACCAGTTGGCCGACCGTCATAGTGGCCTCTTTGACGAAGGGCTGCTCGAGCAGGCAAACCTCTTCGTAGAATTTCTGCAGCCTGCCTTCCACGATTTTGTCCAGCACCTTTTCCGGCTTGCCCTCGGCGCGCGCCCGGCCCCGGGCGATTTCTCTCTCTTTCTCGAGTTCGGCCGGATCGACATCCTCCTTGCGAATGAAGCGTGGATCAGCGGCAGCCACGTGCATGGCGAGATCGTGCACCAAGTCTTTGAAATCATCCGTTCGGGCCACGAAGTCGGACTCGCAATTGACTTCCACCAACACGCCCAGTTGCCCGCCGTGATGGATATAGCTGCCAATGAGGCCCTGGCGAGTGACACGCACGGATTTCTTGCCGGCGGAGGCGATGCCCCACTTGCGCAGCAGAACTTCCGCATCGCCGGGATCGCCACCCGCTTCCACCAGAGCCTTTTTGCATTCCATCATCCCCGCGCCGGTCCGCTCGCGCAGGTCCTTCACCATTTGTGCAGTAATCTCCGCCATAGTAGCGCTCTTCCTTTTTATTATCCGCTTTCTAACGCTCGCGGCTCAGAATCAATTTCACCGCGACGCAGACAATTCGGCCGTGGCCCGGACTAGTGTCCGCTCTCGGTAATCGCCGGTTCGGGCGTTTCTTGAGTTTCCGAACCCGGACCTTTACGCGTTGATGCCGCACCTGTCCCAGCCGGCTCTTCTTCCATGCTCAGGCTTTCGGCCATGATCTCGTTCAGAACCTTCGGGTCTACATATTCGGTGTATTCCACCATGCCTTCGCCGGCCGGAGTTTCGTCGGTAACGATCTTATCCACTGTGAAGTCGTGCTCCGAGGCCAGCGCTCTGCCTTCCACCACCGCGTCGGCAATCTTGCTCGCAAACAGGCGGATAGCGCGCAGAGCATCATCGTTACCGGGAATGACGTGATCAACCTCATCGGGATCGCAATTGGTATCCACGATGGCTACCACCGGAATCCCTAACCGCCGTGCTTCTTTGACGGCGATACCTTCCTTGTTGGAGTCAATGACGAACAGGATGTCCGGCAAACCGGCCATATCCTTGATGCCCGCAAGGTTTTGATCCAGATGTTTGCGTTCCCGCTCCAGCCGGATAATTTCCTTTTTCGGACGGCCCGCATAGCCGTTTTCATTGGCAGCCATGCTTTCCAGTTCTTTGAGCCTTTTGATAGACCGCTGCACTGTGGCCATGTTGGTGAGCAGGCCACCCAGCCAGCGCTGGTTCACAAAGAACATCCCACAGCGCCTGGCCTCTTCAGCGATCGCCTCCTGGGCCTGGCGTTTGGTGCCCACAAACAAAACCGTTTTCCCTTGCGCCGCCATCTCACCCACGAAACGCGCCGCGTCTTTGAACATCTTCAGCGTCTTCTGCAGATCGATGATGTAAATGCCATTGCGTTCGCCAAAAATGTATTCTTTCATCTTCGGATTCCAGCGCTTGGTCTGGTGCCCGAAGTGAACGCCCGCTTCGAGCAATTCTTTCATACTAATTGCCGGCAAAATACCTCCTGTTTGATTTAGAGCGCGCCCAAGGCGAGATTTGCGCTCTGACGATTAACCGCGGATGAACCCACCCTGCCTGTTGCGTTTTGAAAGGAACGCCTGGAAAGAACCACATCACTGCACTATCTTCCAGGGTTTCATGAAAGACTACCGTTTGGAGAACTGGAATCGCTTGCGAGCGCCTTTTTGACCGTACTTTTTGCGCTCGTGCACGCGTGGATCGCGCGTCAAATAGCCGAGTTTTTTCAGCCGGGACCGCAATTCCCCATTGAATTCCACCAGCGCCCGGGCAATCCCCAGGCGCGCCGCTCCGGCCTGGCCGGCAACACCGCCGCCATCGGCCAGAATCAGAATATCGAACTTATCCAGGGCTTCGGCGGCCAACAGCGGTTGCCGCACCAGCGCCCGCAGGCTCTCGGTCGGAAAATAGTTTTCAAACGGCCGGTGGTTGACCGTAATCTCACCTTTGCCGGAACGCAAAAAGATCCGCGCCACCGACCTTTTGCGGCGCCCTGTCCCCAAATGTTGCACTATCGTCGCTGCCACGAACTACACAACCTTTCGCTACCCTAAGTGTATCGATTTTATTTGATGGCCAACAGCGTCGGCTTCTGCGCCGCGTGTGGATGCCGGTCTCCTGCGTAGACCTTCAGTTTGCGGTACATCTGCTTACCGAGTTTGGTCTTGGGAAGCATCCCCTGAATGGCCTCTTCCACAATGCGCACGGGCCGGTGCGCCCGCACCTGCTTGAAACTGGCGGAAACCAGCCCACCCGGATAACCGGTGAAATGGCGATAGATTTTTTTATTTTCTTTTCCGCCGGTAAGAACTACTTTCTCTGCGTTTACTATGATCACATGATCGCCCGTATCCAAAAACGGCGTATAGGACGCTTTGGTTTTTCCCATAAGCAACATAGCTGCCTTGCTGGCGAGTTTACCGAGGACCACGTTCTCGGCATCGATCACGTGCCAGTTGCGGCTGATAGCATTTTTGGAAGGGAACTCCGTACTCATAAACACACACGTCTCCAGGATTTATCGCGCAAACATTCAGAGTAGCCGCAGCAGAGCGCCGATGTCAAATGGAGTTTGGGTCTTTTTGGGGTATTTTGGCCGTGCGCTTTGTTCTACCGCTGCTCGCGCAGCAGTTGCTCGAATTTCTCGCGCTGCTGCGGAGTCAAAACCTGTTCCACGCGAGACTTGCTGTCCGTCAGAACAGTCCGATAGTACTGCCACATATCGGTCAGGATGGAGGAGACCTGTTCCGACTGGGGAGGGGTGAGGTTCAGTTCGCGCTGCAAGCGGTCGAAATTGAGGGCGCGGCTGTTGGGCGCATCGAAATCGGGCTGGTGCATTCGCAAATGGGCTTTCGAGTCCATGGCGAGCGCTCCGGCCGCAGCGCCGCACAGGAACACGACCAACAGAACAGCCCCCACCGCAAGGCGCGCATCCCAGCCCCGCACTGCCGCCGTCCGATCCAATAGATCAGTGCTCATAGGCAGTCAGTGTGACCAGCATATTGTCCTGCGCTTGGCCAGATTGAAACACGGGCGATTCCTGCTGGGCCATCACGCCCTCCGGCGTTGGGCCAGCGGGATAAACGCTCTCGCCGATCCAAAGGTAAGTGCCCAAGACGGCGAGCACCAATAAAGATGCGAAGGCAATCCGCCGCCCGAAGGCGAAATGCCAACTGAACAGGCTGGTAAAAGTAGGAGCTGCCGCTTGTTGCCGCCCCACCTGTGCCACGATCCCGGAATAGAAACCGGGAGAAGGGTCAGGCGTTTCTTCCGGCCGTAAGGAAGCCATGCAATCGGAAAGTTCCTGCATGCTCTGCACTTCCTCGCGACAGACTTCACAGGTACTCAGGTGTGCCTCGATTTCACGGCGATCCGCCGGTTTCAGCGTCCCCGACAGATAGTCTTCGAGGCGGTCCAAAACTGCCCCATGCATACGTTTCTTCCCGTCTTCATCCACGCGCCCTTAAGGACTTTTCAACACGCCTTTGGAGCGCCTCAAATCAACTACCACAACCCCTGGCGGATCTGCCGCCCGCCTCGGGGAAAATTTCGCGCCCGAATCCGAATCGCTAATCAAGGCACTAAAACTAACCCAGCACTGAACTAACCTGTCACCAGACCAGGAGCGCGATCCAAACGCTGGGCGGCCTTCACCAACTTCTGGCGCGCACGAAAGAGCTTCACCTTAATGGTGTTCTCGTTCATGCCCGTTCGCTCTGCTAACTCCTCCACGGAATACCCTTCAACTTCCTTCAACATCAACAGCATACGCTCTTCTTCGGAGACCCGGGTGAGGAGTTTCACCACGTAATCCCGCTGCGCCAGGCTCGAGTCGGCGGGAGCTTGCCGGTCCGCCCCGGGTTCCGTGTTTTCCACCCGGCGAACCTCATCCTCGCTCAAATCACTCTCATAGACCAGCCGCCGCACCTTGCGCTTGCGGAGATAATCAAAACACTCGTTAACCGTGATTTTGTAGATCCAGGTGATCAGCGAACTGCGGAAATCGAAACTCTTCAACGACAGATAAACTTTGGCAAATACTTGCTGTGCAATATCTTCGACGTCGTTTCGCTGCCGCACGATACCATGGATAATGGAAAACACCTTGGATTGGTAACGCTCCACAATTTCCCGGAAGGCCGATTCATCACCCGCCTGCGCCCGCTGCACGAGGGCACCCTCCACGGTGTTTTGGTACTCCACTCTCGACTTTGCCGCAACCTTGCTACCGAAGGCCGGAAGCGGGAGCGCACCAGTCAGTGTTCCCATACACCGCTTCCTACGCAACCGGCCCGATCCGGGTTTCAATTTAGCTGTGCTTCCCTTACCTCAGTCCCGCTTGGCCGCGCCCGGCTGGGGTTACTCCTTTTCGCACGATAGCACAGCCAGGCTGCAGATCGCCCCGCTCCTGCGTTTTGGCCCCCTTTTTAGGCGACCCAGGCCGCGATTGTTACATCTAACTGAGTAGGAACTAGACCAGACCGGACCACGTCGTATAATGCCGGTTGTATAATTAGGCCTGAGTTCCCAACGAGGAGTGCACACAGCGATGGTTCAATTGACCGACAAAGCGGTTGATAAAGTGAAGGAAATTATGGCCACTCAGGATCCGAAGCCGGCCGGGTTGCGGATCGCCGTGGTGGGTGGCGGTTGCTCTGGCTTCAGCTATTCGATGGCCTTCGAGAATCAGCCGAACATGCTCGACAAAACCTACCAGTACGATGGGCTGAAAGTCTATATCGACCAAGCCAGCCTTCTTTACCTCGAAGGCGCAGAGGTCGATTACGTTGAGACGTTGGAAGGGCAGGGGTTCAAGTTTAACAACCCCCAGGTGAAGTCGACCTGCGGCTGCGGCAGTTCGTTCCAGGTTTAGGGCGCAAAATCCTCCTGGCCGCAGATAAACACAGATGAACGCAGATAGGCTTCTTGCCGACTGCGTTCCCATGTTTATTGCGGGTTAGTGCCAAAAACGTAGCGGTAGTCCCAGGTGGCTTGCACGTCGCTTGTGATTCCGGGGGCTGGGAAGGTGGAGACTTGACGCGTGGCGAGCATCTGTTCAACTATCGAGACGGCGGCCGGCGCACTGGAGCCCGCCCCAGTCGTAACCACTACACTTGCCATACCGTTCCCCCTATCGTTAAACGTCAATGAAGAAGGCACCTGGGCGTTGATTTGGGTGGGTGACACATAAGAAAGCGGCGTTGCGACACCATTAAAATGATACGGATGTGCCGCCGAGTGTAGTGGGCCAGGGTGTGGTACTCGCAGTGGAGACGGCGGGAGCGAGATTCGTGCCGAAGATTGCCACGAGCGATCCGGGAGCGACTGGCTGCGTATAAGAGGCCGCGTTGACGATTCCACCGGCAGTAATCACCGGCGATTGCGCAAAAGACGCCGAGCAGCTTGTCACTAGCAGCAGCCCCACCAGCCCCCGGCGAAAATTGGAAATTGCCTTTTTTGACACGCCGCGCCCCACGTTGCTGCTCAAGCCAGTAGCGTTTTGATGCGAGTTTTTCGTGACATGACGTTATTCGGAAAGAGTTCACTACTCGCGCACGATCACTTCTGTTGCCATGCCGCCTACTCGTTGCGCAGCGCTGCAACGGGATCGAGGCGCGAAGCGCGGCGGGCAGGGAAGTAGGCGGCCAGCGCAGCCGCTGACGCCACGATCAGAGCCGATGCCGCTATCAGGAGCGGGTTTTGCGTGTCTTCGCCAGCCACGATCTTGGCGAGTGACCGTGAGGCCACAACGACCAGAGGCGATCCCGCCGCGAGTCCCGCTGCGAGCAGCGCGAGAGACTCCGCGAATACCATCTGGAACACCCGCGATTGCGGCGCACCCAAAGCCATCCGGATTCCCATTTCGCCACTGCGGCGTGTGACCGCATAGGACATGGCGCCGTAAATGCCGAAGCAGGCTAAGCCCATGGCCAATGCTCCGAACAATGAGGCCAGCCAAGTGACCAGGCGATCCTGCCGCAGGTTGCCATCGACTTGCTCGCGCAGAGTGGTGATCTTGTCGATCGGAAGGTTGCGGTCCACATTCATCAAGGCCTGACGGATTTCTTTTATGCGGGCCGCGGGGTCGCCCGTAACGCGTATTTCGAGCGAGCCTCCGTAAACCTTGAACTGGGCGAGCGGATAATAGGCCATGGGCACGGCGTTTTCGCGAGCGTTGTTGACCAGCGCATCTTGCACAAACTTATGGCCGATTGCACCATTGGGGAAATAACGGCGCACCGCCGCTTCGTTGACGATGGCAACCGGAACGCTTTGCTGGTTGTCGTGCTCGTCGAAATCACGGCCCGCGATCAGACGCATGCCCACTGTGGGGAAGTAACTTGGCCCGACTATATTCTCTTGCACTTGGACCTGTTCGTTCGGCTCGGGCTGGTAACCCGCTATCGTGATCCCGGAGATTACATGGCAACTGCTGGCCAAACCGCACATCGCTACCGCGGCTGAGCGCACTGCCCGAAGAGATTCTACTCCTTCAACAAGCCGGTGATGGAGAGCAGGCAGTTGATCCTGTAAATATCCGGCTGCTTGCGGGTTGATCCACACGGTGACGATGTGGTCCGCATCGTAGCCCAGGTTCAAATGCGCCAGATTGCGCAGGCTGCTCGCGAACCATGCGGCCCCCACGACCAGCACGAATGTCAGAGCGATTTGCGCCGCTACCAGTAGCTTCTGTGGACTAATCCGCGCGCCCGCATAGATACCGCGCGCGCCTGCTTTGAGGCTCGCATCCACTCGCGTAGCGCGCAACGCCGGCGCGAGGCCGAAAAGGAGCGCGGTGACAATGGACAAGCTTAGGGTGAAGGCCAGCACGCGCACGTTGATTCCAGTGGAGAACGGCGCCGGCCCTTCCGTTACTCCCAGCGTTGCGCGCACCAGCAACCGGCTGGCAACCTGGGCCAGCGCCAGTCCCACTGCGGCCGCAAGGGTCACCAGCAGAAAGCTCTCGGTGAGTAACTGGCGAATGAGCCGCGGGCGGCTCGCGCCAATGGAAAGCCGCACCGCAATTTCGCGCTGGCGGGAAGAACCACGCGCCAGCATCAGGTTGGCTGTGTTGGCGCAGGCAATCAGAAGCACCAGCGCCACCATCGCCTGCAAAGCGTATAAGGGTGCCGTGAACCGGCCGCGCAGAAAAGAGAATCCCCGCGCGATCGGTTCCAGAATTACGCGCTGCGCCAGAAACAAGCGCCGTGTTTCCGCATCGCCGATGTGTTCCGCCTGCTCGGCCAGGTAGCGCCGGAACACGGTATCGAGCGCGGCGTCGTCCCCCTCGGTACGCGCCAGAATATCCACCCAGCGAATGCCCTCCTGATTCGGAAAGGGTTTGTCTTCGTCGGCGTTGTTGGAGCTGAAATTTTTGGCGTAGTGCGTGGCCGCTTGCATCATGAGCGGAATCCAGATATCCGTGGGCGATTCCAACCAGACCCCGTGGAAAGCAGACGGCGCCACGCCGATGATGGTGAAATGCGCGCCATCGAGTGTGAGGCCCCGGCCCAAAGCTTCCGGAGAGCTTCCGAAACGGCGCTCGAAGAACGAGTGGCTGATCACAGCCACGGGGTGCCCGCCGATTGCCAATACATTTCTGCAGGGTGTTCTCTACTTTACAATGATTACCGGGTTGTCATACACGAACGGAGGGAACCAACCAAATGTCTTTCCAGACGGGAGCCATATCGCGCCGGGCGGCGGCACAGCGCGTCGCGACCGCCGGTGTTGCCGGTATCGCGGTTGCCAAGATGGAGGCCGCCGAGCCTCACATGGACAACGCCCTGCGCGCGCTACGCAATGCGAAGATTCAACTCGAAACGGCCGAGCCGGATAAGGAAGGGCACCGCACGAAAGCGATAGAGCTGGTAAATCAGGCGATCGCGCAGGTGGAGGCGGGGATTCAGGCGGGCAGCTAGTGCAGCCCTCACTTCACCGCAGAGCCGCAGAAAAAGGAAAATTTAAAGTCAAACGTGAGGGCGGCGAGGTTGCGGAGGATGCAGAGTAAAGCGTGCACCGGCGCGGCGCCTCACTTCTTCGATTGCAACTCCGCCTTGAGCTGCCGGTAGGCGTTCTCTTCGTAATTGGTCTTGAGGCGCTCGCGTCCTACGAGTCGGGTATCGTCGGGCCGGGGTCCGTCATCTTTGAGCGCCCGGCCAAGCAGGGTGGTGGCTTCGGTATCGCGCGGATTGCGGTCAAGCACGGCGCGGAAACTGTCCGCGGCGGCGGAGAAATTGCCCGA
>JASIAM010000155.1 GCA_030041985.1 Bryobacteraceae bacterium
GGCATGGGATCCTTTCGGCAAAGGCAAGACGGTTGTGCACGCAGGCTTCGGCATTTATCACGCGCTGCTGGATAACATCGATTACCGGCTGGACCAGACCGCACCTTTCAATACGACGGACACTCTGAAGAACATTCCGGTGGCAGGCCTTTTGATCACGCCGGGTGAGGCGCTTCCCAACGGCAGCAAGATTTCGCCCAGCGGCATACAGCCAGACGCCTATACGCCCACGGTGCTCAACTGGACGGCCAAGGTGGAGCAGCAGATTACCCCTTCGCTGATGCTGGCGGTGGGTTATGTCGGCTCTCATGGGTATCACGAGCTGCTCTCGCTCGATGCCAACGAACCGGTGCCGCAATTCGTAAACGGACAACCTTACTATCCGACCGGCGCAGCGCTGGCCAATCCCAACGTGGCGAACACGACGAGCTGGTTTACCGAGGGCATCAGCACGTATAACGCGCTGCAGGTGGATGTAAGCCGGCGGCTGGCAAAAGGGCTGCAGTTCCGCGGCGTCTACACATTCTCGAAGAGTATGGACGATGGCACGGCGCTGAACACCAGTGTGGGCGTCAACGCGCCGGCCTTTGTGATGTACCCACTAAATCCGAAGCTGGACTATGGACCTTCCACCAGCAATGTGAAAAACATGGCGGTGCTCAATGCGACCTACCAGCTTCCCTTCCGCCCCACGGGGAAGTTTGCGGAGAAGCTGGGCGCCGGCTGGTCGGTAAGCGGGATTGAGACGATTCAGTCCGGCTTTCCGTTCACGCCCGAGCTGGGTTATAACCCCACCAATAACGGCGACAGCCGCAACCCCATCCGGCCGAGTTGGAACCCCGCTTTCACCGGGCCGATGATTCTGGGCAATCCCAATGAGTACTACAACCCCGCTGCCTTCATCGTGCCCGCAACGGGCTTCTACGGAAATGTGGGACGCGACGTACTGACGGGGCCCGGGCTGGCAGAGCTGGATTTCTCGGCCACCAAGAATACGCAACTCTCTGAGAAAGTGCGGCTGCAATTCCGCGCGGAGTTTTTCAATATTTTGAACCGCGCCAATTTCGGCACGCCGAACCCGGTGGTGTTCACGTCGGCCTCGACGATTCCCTCGCCCACGGCGGGTGTGATTACGGCGACCAATACGACCTCACGGCAGATTCAGTTCGGCTTGAAGCTGCTGTGGTAGGGGGGCCGTTACTTCACCGGCGTGCATCTACGGCTTGTTATCTTGGATGCAATGGCCGACATTAACCAGCTTGCGCGACAAATCAGGCTCCTTTTGATGGATGTGGATGGGGTGCTGACCAATGGAAAGCTGTATTACATCCCGGATAGCCACGGCGAGATGGTAGAGACGAAAGGGTTCGATTCTCAGGACGGCATCGCCTTACAATGGCTCGGGTGGAAGGGCATTAAGACGGGAGTAATCAGCGGCCGCCTCTCGCCTGCAACCCAGGAACGGGCGCGGCAGGTGAAAATGACATACGTCTACCAGGGGCATATTGAGAAAGTGCCGATCCTGGAGGAGATCCTCAAGGACTCCAAGCTGGATGCGAGCGCCGTGGCCTATATCGGAGACGATCTGACCGACGTGGTAATTATGCGCCGCGTGGGTTTGCCGGTGGCCACAGCCAATGCGCGTGACGAGGTCAAACGCCATGCGCAGTATGTCACTAAGGCCATGGGAGGACAAGGGGCGGTTCGCGAAGTAATCGAGTTACTGCTCCGCGCACAGGACCTCTGGCAGGATATTCTGGAGCACTATGAGCTGTAATGGCTTGAACTGGACCTGACCGATATCTCACGGGGGCTTGTACCTATTGGAGATCTGTTGACGTTCCGCACGTACTGTTTTCGGGAGCTGACGACTCTCGCCCCGATGTACCGTGCAAATCCGGGTATGGCGACTACTTGTCAATTTAGATTCCTTGACGGCCGTTTTACGGGAGAATTCCTGCGAGTCGTCCACACGGGCATTTGCTTGACGCAGCCAAGCATTCTCCGAGTGGCGCGTTAGTCGACCAGAGCACCAGTGAGCCACTTGTCCCACATGGTGACTAGAACGAGGTCGCTAACGCACCACGAAGCCTGCCGAATTTACTTGACGGCATTGAGAACTAAGCCTCTGGACCTTCGTACGGGTGGCGTAAACCTGCACCTGTCTAACTGCTCGCGGCCCGCGCGGAGTACAATCGTGTGGAACCGATGCCCTTAACTCCCGGAACCCGCTTGGGGCCCTACGAAATTGTTGCGCCCATCGGGGCGGGTGGCATGGGGCAAGTCTTCAAGGCGCGCGATACACGCCTCAAGCGCATTGTCGCCATCAAAGTATCGCAGGCGAAATTTTCGGAGCGGTTCGAACGCGAGGCGCGCGCCGTGGCGGCGCTCAATCATCCCAATATTTGCCAAGTCTATGACGTGG
Source organism: Bryobacteraceae bacterium (assembly GCA_030041985.1). Classification (GTDB taxonomy): domain Bacteria; phylum Acidobacteriota; class Terriglobia; order Bryobacterales; family Bryobacteraceae; genus PSRJ01. The sequence goes on from JASIAM010000155.1 coordinate 2,426, forward strand.
GGACATCGCAGGAAGCTCCGGGCTACCTGGTGATGGAGTTTGTTGACGGCGCGCCGATTGCTTCCGTCGACAGCGCGCGCAAACTGCTCGATCTGGCCGTTCAGATCGCCGACGGCCTGTCAGCTGCCCACGCCTCCGGGATCGTGCATCGCGATCTTAAGCCCGACAACATTCTGGTCAGCCGGGAAGGCCGGGTCAAGATTCTCGACTTCGGGCTGGCTAAGGCCGTCGCGGCTTCCGCGGGCACGGCGGAGGCCACACGAACGATGAGCGTCACCGATCCAGGTACGACGGTCGGCACGGTCAACTATATGTCGCCCGAGCAGGCGCGTGGAATGGATCTCTCGCCGCAATCGGACCAGTTCTCGTTCGGCCTGGTGCTGTACGAACTGGCGAGCGGCAAGCGGCCTTTCGGCCGGGGAAGCGCGCCGGAGACGATGGCCGCCATCATCCGCGAGGAGGCCGAGCCGCTTCCCGCCTCAGTGCCGACGCCATTGCGCTGGCTGATTGAGCGGCTGCTTGCCAAGGAACCGGCCGAGCGTTACGACTCCACCCGCGACCTCTATCGCGAGCTGAGGCAGATTCGCGAGCGGCTTTCGCAAACCACCAACATGGTCGATGCCGCCTCGGCCGCGCCCGCGGTCCGTACCAGAAGACGCGGGCTCGTACTTCTCGTCATCGCAACCGGGGCTCTGATCGCCGGGCTTATCCTGGCCCTGCTCTGGGTCCCGCCATCGAATCCCGATTTCTCGGCATACAAGTTCACGCCGATTTCGCACGAGGGGACGGATAATCGCTCGGCAGCTTGGTCTCCGGACGGCAAGAGGATTGCCTACACTTCACTTGTCCGAGGCATCAGACAGGTCTTTACCCGCCCGGTCGGATCGTCCGGCGCCGAGCAACTCACCAAATCGACCGTGGACTGCCTTCAGCCTCTGTGGTCGGGCGACGGAGCGGCGGTGTATTACATATCCGGCGGAAACTTGTGGTCGGTGGCCGCTTCCGGGGGGGCCCCACAGTTGGTTCTGGAACACGCCGATTCCGCCACCATTCATCCCGACGGCAAGACGCTGGTCTTCACACGCGGCGGAAAGTTGTGGGTCACTTCGCTTCATGGCGGCGAGGCAAAGGAATTCAAGCCAGAGCCAGAGCCACCGCAATCCAAGTTCTTTTTTCTGCCGCACTTCTCACCCGATGGTTCCACTGTCGCCGTCTTTTCCAATTCACTCGAGGTTTGGCTGCTCGCATACCCCAACGGTAAAGCTCGCATTCTGTGGACGCCGGACCGGGGTGGTCAGTTCAGCCTGAACTGGTTTCCGGATGGCCGCAGCGTCCTGCTCGGCGTGGGGCAATTCGACGGGACGAGCACTCTGATCCGGCTCGACATTCAGGATGGCAGCCGCCAGACGATCTATGCCGCAGCTTCGGAGATGGAAGACCCTTCGGTGTCGCCCGATGGCAAACAAATCGCGTTTTCCAATGGTGCTAATGGATCTGGTGCTAATGGATCGGAAATCGCGCAAATCTCGTTCGCGGACGGATCCGTACACACGATGAACGACGGACCCGTCGACTGGCACCCGGCGTGGGCGCCCTCGGGCACCCATTTCCTGTACACGGCGATCTTGGGCACCACGCAGCAGATCATGGACCAGGAGGCCTCCGGCGAGGGCTTCTCGCGCAGCTTGATCGAGCATTCGGATTACGCCCGCTGGTCGCCCGATGGCTCCCGATTGGCGTTCGTAAAGGGGGGGCAGAGGGGGATATATTCGCTGATGATAGCGAGCGCTTCTGGAGGCAACGCGGTGGTGTTGGACCCGACTGGCCGCTCGTACGGAGTTGCGTGGTCACCGGATGGACAGTGGATCGCGTATCTCCAAACCGATAAGGGTGGCTTTAAGCTGGAGAAAATTCACGCCACGCTTGGCGCGAGTCCCATGATTCTGGCCGACGCCGATACCGGATCCGATCAGGTCGGCTGGTCCGCAGCGGCAAATTCCATACTCTTTCAGGCTCGGGACGGGCTGAACCTGATTTCGCCGGACGGAACAGGGAGGCGCAAGCTGACCTCGCGCCGATTCGAAGCCTGGGACCTTTCGCGGGATGGCAGCCAGGTTTACGGCATCTTCCACAATTCCGCGGGTACGGGCGCGGAGTGGCAGCTCTATTCGGTGAACGTGCCAAGCGGCGTGGAGAAGTTTCAAGCGGCGGTGGATTTCCCGCCGGCTACGGCCGATCTAGTCGGACTTAGCGTCCATCCGAACGGCAAAAGCGCTCTCACGGCGATCGACCGGGAACCGCTTCAGATTTGGATGCTGGAAGGCTTCAAACAGGAGCCGAAGAACTGGTATGCGCGGCTGTGGCGCAGATGAAGTAGAACGCATATCCGACCGATGTGGGCCATAAACGGGCTTCGAAGAGACGGTGGGAATTCAAGAATCCAGAAGAAGATGTGCTTTGGCATTGAAAACCTCCACTGGGGAGAAAATCCTGTTCGCGGGTCATCGGCGGCTCGGCGAGCCACCTATTCATGCTGACAGATTAGACCCGACCGACGGAAGAGGACCCTTACGAGCTCGGTCTGTATGGTCGGCCACTCGCAGAAAGAACGGAATCGGCGCTCCAGCCACTCCTGGGAAGTCCCCTCCGCATCAATTGGCCGAATCACGCCCGGTGACGGGATTAGAAGTCCGTGAGCATCGCGAATGCATCGTGCCTAGCCGAGGTGTGGCTTCCAGACAGCGCGCCCTTGACTTGACGTACGCTTGACAGTCGGGAGTTAAACGGACAGCATGTCTGTACGGCCAAGCTGCGACTTTCATAGCTTCAGCGCCGCGCTGGGAACGCTTGCCCTGTGCTGCTATTTCAGGTATACGCCCATCATTCCCCGATCTTCCCATTCCCGGGCCGAACGCCAGGGCACGCCGCCCGCCTGAGGCTTATAGAAGCAGAGGTTATCTTCCCCATAGCGTTCGCGCAGAGCGGTGAGCCATTCGGCGTCACTGAGGTCGGTCATGGTTTCCGGTGGATAGCGCAAATTGCCTAGCCAAGTCATTGTGTTTCTCCCACCCACTACTTGTTCCTACGGCATGGCAGCCGCCATTGTGAGGGTGCTTACGGGTGCACAGCCACTCGAACGTTCTAAACGTTCTGTAACGTTCTGTAGATGAAATCGGCTGGTTACGGCAGGGCAATATAGGACTTCCGATCTAATTGACCAATGCACGCCTGTTCATAGAAGATGATGCTGGTACCCACCTAAACTGACGAGGAGGCGTCATGGCCCGTTCCAGTTTCCAGGCCAGAGCGAAAGCCAGCCCCAGGGGAACCGCGCCAGCCGGATTTGTGATACAGGGCAGCATCGGGCAGGAGAAGATGCTGCGCATGGATGCTTACCGGGCAGCCATCGCATTTGTAAGGGGCGAGATATCCGTCAGGGGTGATCTGTTTGGGGCCATTCGCTTCTTTGATAGTCACAACCGGCCGGGGTGGCACGCCTGGTGGCGTGCGGTGGCAGCCTGGCTGGGCCGGTCGGGATTCCGCGCGCGCCTGAAGAACCGGTCTGCGGCCGCGCGCGATATCCGCTTTCACTACGACCGCTCGAATGAGTTCTATCAGCAGTTTCTCGATTCGCACATGCAATATTCCGAAGGCCACTTCAGCGGCCCGGAATGCACTCTGGAAGAGGCGCAACTGGCGAAACTGGAACGGATCTGCCGCCATTTGGATCTGGTGCGCGGACAAAGGTTTCTGGATATCGGCTGCGGTTGGGGCGGCTGCTGGTATATGCCGCGGCGAATTTCGGTGTGAAAGGCGTGGGGTGCACATTGAGCGATCAGCAGGCTGCGCTGGCAGCGGAAACGGTCAGAGAGCAAGGAGTGGCAGAACGTGTGGAGATCCGGAAAGTCGATTACCGCGATCTGACCGGCGAATTCGACCGCATCGCCTCGGTGGGAATGTTCGAGCACGTGGGCGGCAGAAGAATGACCGAGTATTTGCGAAAAGTGCATTCGTTGCTGGCGGCGGATGGGCTGTTTCTGAACCGTGGCATTGTCCGCCCGCAGAGAGCTTCTGACCGTCCGGAGACACTATTCATACAGCGGCACGTGTTTCCCGGGGGGGAGCTGATTCATCTTTCGGATGTGGTGCGGGATGCCGAGCGCGCCGGTTTGGAGTTGGTTTCCATGGAGGATGTGCGCGAGCACTACGCGCGCACCTGCCGGGCCTGGGTAGCCAACCTTCAGGCGAATGCCGATACTTGCCGGCGCCTGGTAGAGGAGGCGACGTATCGCACGTGGCTGCTGTACCTGGCCGCATCGGCGGTGAATTTCCAGGATGGGCAGATCGATTGCGTGGAAGTGGTTTTCCGGAAGAGGTAGTTGTCAGTTGTCAGTTATCAGCTTTGAGCTTCGATGCGTTTTAATTGTCCGCACGCGGCGAAGATGTCCAGGCCGCGCGGTTTTCTTACGAAGCAGGGAAGGGCACGCCGGATGATCTGCTGGAAGCTCGCGACACGTTCGGGCGTGGGCGTTTCGTAGGGGATTTCCGGACCCGGATTGAGCGCGATGAGATTCACCTTCGCGTTCAGGTTTGCCAGCAGTTTGCCCACACGCCGCGCGTCGGCATCGGTATCGTTGATGCCGCGGAGAAGGACGTATTCGAAGGTCAGCTTTTCCCAGGGGCGCAAAGGGTAGCGGCGGCAGACCTCCAGCAGGTCCTTGAGATGGTACTTGCGCGTGATGGGCATCAGTTCGCGGCGCTGCTCCTCGGTGGAAGCGTTGAGCGAAATGGCCAGCTTCGGGCGAACAGGTTCGGCTGCCAGTTGATTGATCTGCGGAATAATTCCGGAAGTGGAGACCGTAATGCGGCGCGGGGAAAGGCCCACGCCGTCGGGGTCCAACAGGATGCGGGTAGCCTTCAAAACGTTTGGCAGATTCAGCAAGGGCTCGCCTTGCCCCATCATTACGATGTTGAGCCGGCTGGGAACCGCGCCTATCGGCTCGCGCAAGCCGTTTTCGCGTGCCACCAGCAGGACTTGGCCGACAATCTCGCCCGCAGTCAGGTTGCGCTCCAGGCCGAGCAGGGCGGTCATGCAGAATTTGCAGCCGACAGCGCAACCGGCCTGGCTGGAGATGCAGATAGTGTTACGCTCGCCTTCCGGCATGAGAACAGTTTCTACGGTACGGCCATCTTGCAGACGCAGCAGGTAACGGCGAGTGCCATCGGAGGACTGATAAAGATGTGCGATTTCGGGAAGGCCCAGGGGGCGGTTGGCGGCCAAATCCCGGCGCAGGCCCGCAGGCAAAGCTGTGATTTGTATGAAATCATACGCCTGCTGGCGGTAGACAGCGCTATAGAGCTGCTTGGCGCGGTATTCTGGTTCGCCAGGTCCGAGAGCTTCCTGGATATCGGGAAGCTCCATCCCGACAATGGGTTGGGCCATCTACAACCAGTCTACGATAACGATCACCCATCTCCGCCAGCAACTTTGGCTGCAAGGGTGTTACAAAAGAATCAGAGGTAAATTTCTCTGCCGACATTTTCGCAGGCGACATTTTCCCAAGCAAACACGACGTCCCCCGCGGGGGACATTGAGTTTACGACGCTAGCCAACGGTGTCCGCGTAATCACCGAAGCGATGCCCCACGTGCGGTCGGTTTCCGTAGGCCTCTGGATCGGTACGGGGTCGCGCCGCGAGACGCCGGAACAGAATGGGCTATCGCATTTTATCGAGCACATGGTGTTCAAGGGGACGTCGCACCGCTCGGCGGAAGACATTGCCCGCTCGGTGGACTCTATCGGTGGTAACCTGGACGCGTTCACCGCCAAAGAACTCGTCTGCTTCAATACCAAAGTTTTGGATGAACACCTCTCGCTGGCGTGGGATGTGTTGGCGGACCTGGTACTGAACCCGTTGTTCCAGGCCGAGGACATTGAGAAGGAAAAGGGCGTCATTCTGGAAGAGATCAAAATGGAGGCGGACAGTCCTGACTACCTGGTGCACGAGATCTTCTCCGCGAACTTCTGGAAAGATCATCCGCTCGGCAAGCCCATCCTGGGGACACGGGAAACGGTGCGGCGGTTCGATAGCGACATGATCCGGCGCTATTACCGGGAGGTCTACGCTCCGGCGAACCTGGTGGTGACGGCGGCTGGCAATCTGACGCATCAGCGGCTGGTGACGCTGGTGCGGGACCATTTCGAAGCGCTGCCGGCGGGCGAACCGACACCGCCCGAGAACGTTCCCACGACACATGCGCGCATCGCTTTGCGGAACAAGAAATCACTGGAGCAGGTGCATGTCTGCCTGGGGGTTCCGTCGTACCCCCTGCCGCATGAGGAGCGGTTCGCCTGTTTCGTGCTCAACACGCTGCTGGGCGGCGGTATGAGTTCCCGCCTGTTCCAAAATATTCGCGAGCGGCAGGGCTTGGCGTACGCGGTGTTTTCGGAACTGAGCCCCTACCGCGATACGGGGTGCCTTTCGATCTATGCGGGCACATCACTCGAATCCGCGCCCAAGGTGGTGGAATCGATCTTGAATGAGTTTCGCGATTTGAAGGAACACCTGGTGAGCGACGATGAGTTGCGCCGGGCGAAAGACCATTTAAAAGGGTCGCTGATGTTGAGCCTGGAATCGACCGGCAGCCGGATGACGAATCTGGCCCGCCAGGAGATGTATTTCGGGCGGTTCTTCACGCTGGACGAAATGGTGGAGAGCATAGAGGCAGTGACTGCCGCGGATGTGCAGCGGATTGCGCAGACTTTCTTTGACCCTAAGCTGATCGCATTGACCGTGCTGGGGAATCTGGAAAATCTGAAGATCGGCCGGGAAGATCTGGTGTGCTGAGTGCTCAGTCGATCCGGATCATGATTCCCTTGTGAAACGCGCCGCATTCGCCAATGATTACGTATATGGCCCTTGGCCCGTCACCAAGCATCAGGCGAATGACCGTAGTCCCCGCCGGTAGTTCGAAGCTCCGGTGAAGTCGTTACCAACTTGAGCGTCGCGAGGTGGGCCCAAGATGTGCCAGCCTCGCTGGATAGACTGGGCGGAGGAAGAAGGAAGCAGATGGCGATTACGATTCCTAAGGAACACGCAGGGGGATTAGCGCGAATACTTGCCTTTTCAACGGAAGAAAACGATCGTGTAACGGCTTCTCTTAGGAAGGCCAGGTCTATTAGAATCAATGAACTAACTGCATTGGTGAGAGACGCCCTGCCGACACGATCGGACGAGGAAATCACGGAGATTGTTGGTACGCTTGTGTCATTATTTTTGGTCCGAACCGGGATGGAATCGCCACTGGATGTATTCGTGGCGGACTTAATTACCGCAGCCAGGCCTACTAAAGTCCCTACTACCCCAGAAGAACTTCGGACGAATGTCAAGGCGCTGTTGAGTGTTCGACCCCTTTCCGTGCTCGCGAAAGCGCGAGGCGTTCACACCGACCACGAAAACACATTCTGTAGTGTTCGAATACTAACTGATCTCCGCCCTGTCTTTGACATCGACGTCAAGCAGGATCCTGTGGGGTTCGTAGTCGCGCATATTTTGAAGCTCGGCTACCATCATGCTGGACGGCATACGACTATTCACATCGCAATGGACAAGACCGATGTTGAAAATCTTATGCAGGCTCTCCAGCGCGCAAAAGATAAGGCAATCACACTCTCCGGGATAACTGGGAAGTGTGGCTATGAAATACTCGCGGAGTAACATACTATGTCCCTGCTATTAGATGACGAACACACCACAAACACAGACTGGTTTGGAGCGGATTGCGCGAGACGATATACAAACCAGGAAGGCGCTGCCTGGAACCTTAGACACAGCTCACTTGAAGACTGTACCGATAAGTGGGTGAGTAAGGAGTCCCCTGTCTCCGAACTACCCTTAGGCGCCGAAGCGATTGATTGTACTTCGTTGGGAGAGGGAATACAAGTCAAATATCGCGACCGGGGTACGGCTCTGCGGTGTAGAGCAGAGGAGCATCGCGTCGAATTTGAAACATTGAGTGCCAAATGGCAACGGGATACGAAACACCTATCACTGGTTTCGAAGAAAATTAGTCATCCGGCCTTCCTGCGTATAATCGGCATGGGAGAACCCGTTATTCCGCTCGTCCTCGAAGCACTTCGAGACCGACCGTCACACTGGTTTGCTGCTCTTCGTGCTACAGCTAACGTTGATCCTGTACCCGCGGATGCCAATCCTTCAGAAGCTCGGGAAGCGTGGTTGGCTTGGGGGCGATCAAAGGGATACATCGACTAAAGATGTCTCGGCGCGATATTGAGTTAGACTTTCCAGCATTAGTCGGTAAAGACTACGACATAAGTGATGAGGACTTTAACTACAATTGCTTAGCCTATGCTCTGGGGGATTACCATAACTGGTGGGAGCCGCCCAAGGGAGAAGGTCGCTACTGGCCACCAGGATTTACCGAGGATGTAAAAGTTCAGACTGTTGAGGCAATTATTCGCTCTTTTGGTTTTACGACGATTCTTAACGAAGGCGAGCCTCCCATTACAGACGCCATCGCCATCTATGCTATAGGTGACGAGTGGCAGCACTTCGCCAAATATTCGAATGGGGCATGGAGCAGCAAGCTCGGCGAAGGACACGACGTTTCGGGCGTCAATTTGCTTGATCTGGCCATCAGTGACTACGGTAAAGTCGTGAAGATTTTAAGCCGGCCGTCGGAATGAATCCACTACCCGCGCCAGAAGTGCCGGGAAAGGTTGATGCCAAAGAGATAAGCAATGCACTCCGCATGGTCTTTCCGTATCGGAGGTGGATAACGGGCAGAAGGCCGTGACCGATCGCCTAAACTGCACTTATCTACTTACCCACTAAGTGACTCACATCCTTCTCGTTCTCATCACACACGTACTCGATCAGTTCTGTGCTGGGATTGAGATTAAAAACGAGATTGACCACCCAGGGTTTGGTATAGGCCTTGGGATCGTCAATCGTCATTTTAAAATCGATGTGTCCGAAGTCGCGGCGATGCAACCGTTCGGTGAGATGTAAGGCCTCGGTACCGGGGTGTCCATTGTTGTCGAGCCAGTTATTGTCTACGAAGCCCGAGGACTCTATCACCAGAGTGTCATCTTCCCAGTGGCCGATTGAGTAGCCCATCCAGGTGGGATTGGGATCTTTGGGAAGAGGCCGGCCATCCATGAAAATCTGGCGGTAACTATGCAAGGCCTCGTAAAGGATTACGATTTCGCCGTTGCTATTCAGGATCTTGAACGGGTACGGCACTACGTTCTCGCGCGGGACACCGGAAAGGACACAACGCGCCTGCGGATCGTCTCTGCTGAGCGTGTCCTGGCGGTGTTTATAGAGCGCTGCCGCCCATGGTTGGAAAGAGACCTCGCCGGGTTTCAGGTCTTTCGCGATATTTCCCGTGTATCCCGGAGTCGTCTCCCATATGCCGGAAAGGTCCGGCTTGCCATTAGGCAGCCGGGGGGCGGGCGCGGTGAGGTTCGGTTTGCCATCGGGCAAGCGCGGCACGCCAGGTGTTGGAAACTGCAGCCACTGCGCCCCCGCGGGCGCGCTCGCCAGCATCGCGGATATCGTCACTAGGCCAAGACGCACAGCATACCTCCTATCGATTCGCCGCGGTCACTGGAGCGGGCGGCGGCGCGGGTTCCATGCGCATCAGGGCGCCGTCGTTCTCAGCGGTGAGTATATATAGGTAACCATCGGGACCCTGGCGCACATCGCGAATGCGGTTCTGCAACTCGCGGAGCATGGATTCGCGATGCAGCTCTTCCCACTTGTTATTAAAATCGATGCGCTCCAGATGGCCGGATCGCGGCACTTCGCCTTGCCGCATGCCGCCTACGAAGACGTTGTTTTTCCAGTTCGGGAACTTGTCGCCGGTATAGAACGTGATGCCGGAAATGGCGATGGCCGGCACCCAGAAAACCAGCGGCTGCTCCATACCTTCCTGCCAGGGCTTTTCCGAAACGCGCGGTCCGAGATAGAAGCGTCCATAACTGACAACCGGCCAGCCGTAATTCTTGCCCGGCTGCAAGACGTTGATCTCGTCGCCGCCATTGGGGCCATCCTCGCACTCCCAGATGGCGCCGTTGTCGGGCTCGACCGCGAGTCCTAAGGGATTGCGATGACCCATGGTGTAGATTTCGGGGCGATAGCCGGAGCGGCCGGCGAAGGGATTATCCGGCGGCACGGTGCCATCGTCGCGCAGGCGCAGGACCTTGCCGGCGAGGTCGTTCGGATCCTGCGCGCGTGCTGCGCCGGGAGGATCGGCGGTGCCCACACTCATGTAGATCATGCCATCTTTGCCAAAAACAATGCGCGACGCGTTGGCACTTGGGATGGCGGAGAAGATGTCGTGCACGTCGACAAGCGCATGGCCGTCCCAGCGTCCGCGGGCCAGCGTGATCACTCCCTGGTTGTTACGCGGGTTTTCGCTCGTGCGGGTAGCCGGCTTGTGGTAGGTGAAGTACACCAGCTTGTTTTCGGCGAAGCCGGGATGCAGGGCGATATCCATGAGTCCGCTCAGGCCGCCCGACTGCACTTGCGGCACGCCGGCGACAGGGTTCGGGTCAAGAACGCCGTTGCGGATGATGCGCAATCGTCCGGGCCGCTCGCTGACCAGGATGCTGCCGTCGGGGAGAAAGGCCATGCTCCAGGGCTGGTTGAGGCCCTTCGTCACGAAAAGGCGAATCTGATGCTGGATGCCCGTATCGAGCGTGATCGGCCCATCGGGAAGCGGCGGCGATGGCCAAATGATGGGCGGCGGCGCGGTGGGAGCCCGCTGCGTGTTGGGAATTACGGACGGCTGTTGGGCGCGAGTTGCAAATGCGGCGGCCAAAACAAGCGAGATGGTGAAAGCAGACACTCTCATAGGAGATCTCCCCAAACCTTCGTCCGCTCAGTATATGCCATTCGGCAGCGGAGTGGAGGCGGGCAATTGTGCGGATTATTTTACGCTGACCGTGAGTTCGCTGGTAGTATACAGTTGGCCGTCGTCGGCAATCGCGCGGAGAACATAGGTGCCGGGCGCGGAGAAAGTGACTTTCGAAGTCAGAGTGACTGGCTCGCCGTACACCACTGCGCTGGCGCTCGGATGGAACGTTACCTTACCCGGGCCGCGGTATTGGATCCACTTGATCTCGACGCCTCTGGGCCGGCGCGGCTGCGAGTCGCGGTCGGGGTTCGACGGTGCGCGGCGGTATGGTTTCGGTAAGCCATCGTCTGTCGCGGAGGCGGTCAATGTCACTGGATCAGAAACCGCTGCCGCGGGTGCCGGGCCCACGGTGAGTGAGGGCGCTTTGTTGTTGGGATCGGGTACGCCGCCGCCCATGTTTTCGACCATCACGCCTTCGCTTAACTCCCACTCCGGCTGCAGCCAGCCCCTGGCCTGGTCAGTTTTCCCGTGAGAGGTGAGTGTCCAGACTACTTTCTTGTTCTGGTCCCAATCCTTGGGCACGGTAACTCGAAACAGGAAGCGCTGCCGCCGGGGATAGAAATGCGTAGGCTGGCCGCGATCGCCGAACACTTCATCATCAATAGTTATAGAGTTTTCCGGACCGGCGGGAATATCTACCTCTTCCTCATAGTTGCGGTTGAGATAGCCGAAAACCAGGTTAAAAGACCCGTCGGGGTTGCGCTCCCAACCTTCAAAAATAGGAGCGACATTCTGGCCAACGGCGTACTGAACCTGGGCGTTAACTCTCGTGCCCACTGCACTGGCGAGCGAAAGCCCGCAAATAATCAGCCAATGGCGGCGCACCAGTCACTCCGTTTGGGCCGCGAGCGCCTGTTTGGATTTGCGTTCTTGGACCTGCTGCTTGTATTCTTCGTCGGTCAGGTTGTAGTAGCTGATCCACGCGCCGCCCATCTCGTCTATGGTTCGCTGCCCGTAAGTAATGGTGTTATCCGGGTCGGGGTTGAACTTGTTAGTGGAAGAGTTGTCGTACCAGGAAGTAAGGTGCAACACTGTTCCCGCCGGAAGCAGGGGCTGCTCATCATCGGCGTAGAGATACACCAGGTGCCAGGCGAATTGATAGTGACTGACACAGCTTAGTGTCTCGACCTTATGTCCGCCCGGGTAAATGGCCTCCATGCAGGAAGCTTTGCCGCGGTTATGCATGTGAGGCTGGAAGGACAGAAGACGGGCGGGCCGGGTGAGCGTGTTGTAAGCATCGAACCGCACATTGTCGGTATTGGCGGGAATGTCGAGATCCTTGGGGTCACCGACCTTTTCGGTGGTTTCGTCATAGTGCGGCTTGTATCCCGCGGGATAGAGTTTGAGTCCCAAGGCCACGTTAGCAGCGGTTTCCTGTCCGACCGAATGGAGATGGAGGTTGAAATTGATCTTGGTTCCCGCTTTGATCAGGCGGCCCGCGCCTTCCGGAAAGACATCGGCATTCTTGCCAAGAGCATATTCATTGAGGAACGTGCCCTGGACATTATCGCCATCATCCGGATCGTCCTCGTGCTTCATGGAGGTGGTGACATGGTGGACCACTTTAAAACCCTTTACGGTTTTGACTTCGATCGCGCGGATATAGCGATCGTCGGTTAGCCCGGCGTCCACCAGGACATCGATCCACTGGTCGGCGCCCTTTGCGGGAACGATCTGATCCTTGGGAAGCTGCACGATCAGATCGGGCTGGCCCATATGCCACTGATCGGTATCGTCGAACCTGCGCGGCGGAGGCATATCCTTAGGGTCGCCCTTGAGCGCGCCGCCATCCACCCACTTGACGATGGTTGCGATCTCCTGGTCGGAAAGCGACACATCGTTCTTGAAGTGACGCACGCCGACATTCTTATCGATGTACCACGGCGGCATTTCGCGCGCCGCGACCTTCTGTCTAATCGACTTGGCCCATGGCCGAGCCTCCTCGTAAGTGAGCAATGACATAGGCGCGAAAGTATCGGGACGATGGCACACCTGGCAGCGCTCCTGCAGGATGGGCGCTACATCTTTGGTAAACGTGACCTGTCCGCTGGCACACACAGCAGTCAAACCGATTGATAAGAAAAGAACAGTCCTCACCTGGCCTCCTTTCGAAATTATTTCGATGCTAGAGCGGCCAGGACTCAGTGTCAAGCCCGTGGGGAGTTGGCGCAGGCAAGAGCGGGATAACAATACCAGCTAGCTCGTCTGCTAACCGGGGCGACAGCGGCCTTTCGCGTTGCCGTTGTCTAAGCCACGCTGATATTCCCAGATCCGGTTGTCCAGCAGGCTCGGTGTCAATTTCGGGAATTCCGAGCGCAGAACGACTGCAGCTTCTCGGACGAGCTGTTCGCAGGTTTCCTGGGCCACGGTTCTCACGCCCAAGGCATCGGCCACAAACCGTGTCACCATGCGATCCGCCTTTACGCCATCCGTATTCCCAGCCAAGATTAGGAAGTAGTTATAGGACAAACCGCTGGTTTGCCCCGGAATCGCAGTAAGTGCCCGGCGGATATCGGCGCGTAGGCCGGTTTTCACGGCATCTGGGCGAGATTCAACGCCGAAGTTTTGTAGCGTTTTTGCGAATCGGTACACTGCCTCTGCCTTTAGGATGCCCGATCGTGGTGCGGTTCGCTGCCGGTTCCGAAACACCACGTCGGCCATTTGATCCCAACTGCCCTCATACGGTTGGAGCACGTGTAGGAAATCGCTAATCGTTCGTTCTGCGGCCGAATCTTTCCGCCAAGTCACCCACCCGTATCGTCGGCACCATTCAGCGACGGTCCGCTCAGTGGATTCGTATCGGACGCCAAGCGAGTAAACGGCGTCGATTACGCAAAGGGCAAGTGAAGAATAGTCATACTCCCCGTCCGGGCTTACCTTTCCAAGATCCCCGAGCGTTCGGCGGATATGAGCTGTCAGCGCATCAATATCAGTCACAAAGGAGCCTCATCGGCAGAGCTTATCAAAGACAGTGCGACATGACCGATCTGCGGCGCAATCCTCCAAGCCCTATGCCAACTTTACCGTGCGTTCCCGGAAGCGGAAATCCGGTGAAGCGATCAGTTGGGAGTAAGAACCGAACAGGGCCTCGCTCCAGGGTGGCTCAGGTTCGGCCGGCTCCTGCTCAAAAACACGCAGGGTGCGGTATGTTGTGGAGCGCTCGACGGGAATCCGGCCGGCGGAGCGGATCCAGGAGCGCATCGCGGTGGGATGCAGAAACTGACCATGGGGAGCGCCCGCCGAAGTGGAGATGCTTTCGTTCATCAGGGTGCCGCCGAAATCGTTTGCGCCTGCATCCAGGCAGGCTTGCGCCAGTTCCGGGCCTTGTTTCACCCAGGTGGCCTGCACGTTCACGATCCATGGGTCGAGCATGAGGCGTGAGATCGCGTACATGCGCAATACATCGTCCCGCGTAATTTCGGTGCGCACTCCGGTCACGAGCGATTTTCTAACCATCGGCGCTTCAGACGCGACAAAGCTGAGCGGCACAAATTCGGTGAAGCCGCCGGTCTCTTTTTGAATATCGCGGATCAGCGCCAGGTGGCGGACGCGGTCGAGCGCGGTTTCCACATGCCCGTACATGATGGTCACGGTGGTGGGGATGCCGAGCTTATGCGCCGCGCGGATGATGCGCATCCAGTCGCGAGTGGAAATGCGGCCGGGCGAAATCAGGTCGCGCACGCGATCGTCCAGAATCTCAGCGGACGTGCCCGGAAGCGAACCAAGGCCGGCATCTTTGAGGGCCGCCAGGTAATCTTCAATCGTGCGATTGGAAAGAGTGGCGCCGTAGAGAATTTCTTCGGGGGAAAAAGCGTGCAAGTGAATTTCGGGCACTGCGCGCTTCACGGCAGCGCAGAGATCGATATAGAAGGAGCCTTCCGTCCGCGGAGCGAGGCCGGCTTGCATGCACACCTCGGTGGCGCCCAGCTCGCGTGCCTGGCGCACACGGCGCAGGACTTCTTCGCGAGGGAGGAAGTAGCCCTGCTCGGCGCGATGGCCGCGGCTGAAGGCACAGAAGCCACACCGCTTCACGCACACGTTGGTGAAATTGATATTGCGGTTGACCACATAACTCACGCGATCCCCCACGCGGCGGCGGCGCAGACCGTCGGCCACTGTGAGGAGGCGCTGGAGCGAGTCACCTTCAGCGGTGAAAAGCGCGGCGCCATCATCTACGGTCAATTCGCGTCCAGCCGCTTGTTTGTCCAAAATGCGATCTACCAACATCAGACGGCCTCCTGCTCCCGGGCAACCAGGCCCGTCGCGTCCATCCACCGGGAAGCCCGCTCGCGCACGGGATCAGGAACCCAGCCGGACTCGCGAACGTATTCCGGATAAGCGGCTAGCCGCTCGCGTAATTCGAACCCCGCCTCCCCAGTGACCGTTTGCAGCGTTCGCACTTCCGGCCAGGCCATTTCCGGATTGATGAAGTCGCGCGTGACGGGGGAGATTCCACCCCAATCGTTGATGCCCGCTAATAGAAAGAAGCCATAGGCATCGGGCGATAAATTGGGAGGCACCTGCAAATTGATGCGATTGCCGAAAATGAGCCGCGCCACGGCGGCGGTGCGCGCGACATCTAACGCTGTGGGTTCCGGGCGGCCGGCGAATGCCGTATCTGATTTGGCGCGGAAGTTCTGCACGATGACTTCTTGAATGTGCCCGTAGGTCTCATGGATTTCGCGAATCGCAAACAGCGCGTCCGCTCGTTCTTCGAGCGTTTCGCCGATACCGATCAGAATGCCCGTGGTGAACGGAATGCGCAGCTCGCCGGCGGTACGCAGCGCTTCCAGCCGCACTGCGGGCACTTTGTCGGGACAGCGATGATGAGCGTTGCCCGGCTCGAGCAGACGCCGGCTGGCGGTTTCGAGCATCATCCCCATGCTGGCGTTGACCGGTTGCAATTCCTGCATCTCCTGGCGCGAGAGCACTCCAGGATTGACATGCGGCAACAGGCCGGTTTCCTCGAACACCAGGCGGCACATGGCCTGCAGATACTCGATGGTCGAGCGCAGCCCGCGCTCTTCAAGCCAGCGGCGATATTCGGGATAACGCAGTTCGGGTTTGTCGCCCAGGCTGAACAAGGCTTCTTTGCAGCCAGCCTTGCGGCCCGCGCGGGCGACGGCCAGCACTTCATCGGGCGGCATGGTGTGCGCCAATCCATCGCCTGGCTCGCGGGCGAACGTGCAATAGGCGCAGCGGTCGCGGCAAAGATTGGTGAGCGGGATGAAGACCTTGCGCGAATAGGTGATCACGGGGCCGGTGCG
>JASIAM010000014.1 GCA_030041985.1 Bryobacteraceae bacterium
ACATCGTAAGACCACGCAAGGCCGAGACGGTTCACGTTAGCCGTGTTGATCTGGTTTAGGGGGCTGTAGCGAGTTTCTCCTGGGGTGCGGCCGTAGCTTAACCATTCGTCACCGTTCTGGCCCGCGTTGCGCAGCGCGGCATCGTCCACGCGGCGGGGCTGTTGACCCAGGGCCAGAAACGCAGTCAGCGCGAGACCGGCAAAAATGATCCAGGGTGTCCAGTGTTTGGGGTGCATAATTGGCCGGTATTATATCAGCCGCTTGGAATCGGGGAGCAGGGTGAGGATGGGGCACGGAAGGTGGGGTACCGTGCCCCCGGTTCATGCTAGGAACCGCTCAGAATACCAGCTTGAGGCTGAACTGGGTCTGCCGTGCGATGTTGGTCAGGCCGCCGGCGCCCACGAGGGTGGTGATTTGGGCGGCAGTGGAACTGAGCGTGGCTTGATAATTCGTCAGCCCACTACCCGCGTTGAATATTCCGTTATTGGGAAGGCCGAAGTTGGGGTGATTAAAAATGTTGTACAACTCCGCGCGAAATTGCAGGGAGACGCGCTCGGTGAGCTTGGTGTTTTTCACTACACCGATATCGGTATCGAAGTAGCCCGGCCCCCACAGATTGTTTCTGCCCAAGTTACCGATCGAACCGTAGGTGGAAGCGGTGAAGCATGCGGGGTTGTACCATTGCTGCACGGATTGATTGGCGTAGACATTGCAGCCGGCGACGTAGTTGGGGCGCTCGGAATCAAAGTTGTTTTGCAGATCGGCTTGATCACCTTCGCTGAGAGAAAAGGGAACTCCGGTGTGCCAGGCGAGAAGCCCGCTCAACTGCCAGCCCTCCACTAATCTAACCGGTTGCCCTTGAAAGGAAACAGGTAAACCGCATTGGTGGAGATCACATGGCGGAGGTCGGTAGCGCAGTTGCCGCGGTCGGCGGCCCAATCGTAGGGATTGGTAATAGCGGAGGTGCCGTTGTTGAATCCAAGTCCACCATACGTATAGGCACTATCGATGCAGTGCGAATATGTATAAGAGAACTGGCCCACGAAATTGGCGGAGAGGCGGTGCTGAAGGCTGACTAACAAGCCGTTGTAAGACGAGTAACTGGTTGGGTCAGTCATATCCAGAGCGCCTAAGGCCGGATCAGGACGTGGATTCTGGACTCCGGTGGTGGGGTTTGCGAAGTAATCCACACCGTTGACGGCGGTTGGGATGGGAGCGTTGAAGTCATGGAACGCGAGCAGGTGAACGCCGCGGGTGCCGGTGTAGCCGACGGAAAACACGGTATTGTAGGGCAGTTGGCGCTGCAGAGTAGCCGTGTATTCCATGGCATAAGGGGTGGTGTTGGTGCCGTAGTAGGTTCCGTTGGTCTGGCTCAGCAGAGAGGCCGATCCCGTGGCGCCAACAAACGGGGTAGGCCAGTTCGGGTCGCCATTGGGAAAGAACTGATTCTCGGTGAGGAACGGGTAATTGGAGGTATAAGCGGAGGAGAAGGTATAAGTGGTGTAGGGATCGTGGAAAATGCCGAACCCGGCCCGCAGCGACGTTTTATGATCGCCGAATATATCCCAGGCAAGGCCAATGCGAGGATCGAAATTCGCATTCGATGGATTGACGGCATAGGCGTTCGGCACGTTTTGAAAACCGGTCCCGAAGGGCGGGCCTACGAAGTTATAGAAGTTGTTATGAGTTTCAGTGGGATTGGACTCCCAGTCGTAGCGCAGTCCCAGATTGATGGTTAGTCTGCTATTAACCTTCCAATCGTCCTCAAAGTAAGGTTCGACAGTAATGGTGCGCTCGGCGCGGTACGCATTGGTGCCGCCGTTGGGCGCTCCGGTGAACTCAAAGGGGTTGCCCGTCAGGAAATCTTGGAGTGTGAGAAATAGGTAAAAGCCGTTCCAGTAAGTGTAGGCGTAAGGATTGAGCTGATCGCGCATGGCCCAGATACCTATGCTGATGGTGTGAGATCCCTTGGTCCAGATGAGGTCGTCCCGTTCCGTGAATTTGTTCTCGAGATAGCGGAAGGGATTAATGAAGGATGCGCCGAGGTTGACAATGCCGTCCGGCGGTTGAATCCAGGCGTCTTCGCGGGCGGGCTGGAATAGCTGCAGGGCGGAGTGCTGAGTGGGCTGAGTTTCCGAAGTGACGGGCCGCGAGTAAGAAGAGCCGAAACTGTTGACGAGAGTGGGGGAAAAGATATGGCGCTCACCGATGGTGAGAAACTGATTGTGAGTGACATCGTAAGTGGGCCAAAGGCCGATACCGGCGTAGGTAGTCAGAGAACCGAAATCGATTTCGTAGCGGCCGAACAGGGAGTCATTGACGGAGATATTGTAATCCACTCTTCCGATGAAGAAATTCTCCGGTGAGGTTTGCGAGCCGACGTACGAATAAGTGCCGACATCCTGGCTAATGGCCGGCCCGTTGGGCAAAGGATAGAGCTGCAGCATGTTCGCCGAAGCCGGGTTGATGGGGTATTGGACGCCGCTCACAAATCCCTGGTGCACCGTGGCGCTGGGGACGAAGTTTACATAAGTGGTATCGAGCACCTGTTGGATTCCCTCGTAATTGCCGAAGAAAAAGAGTTTGTCTTTTTTGATAGGGCCGCCGAAACTACCGCCGTACTGGTTGCGGCGGAAGGGCGGAGGAGATCCGGCATCGAAGAAGCCGCGGGAATCGAGATCGCTGTTGCGGAGAAACTCGTAAGCCGAGCCATGAAATGTATTGGTGCCCGACTTACTGACGGCGTTGATAGCAGCGCCATTTCCGGAGTACTGAGCGCCGTAAGTTCCGGTAAGAGTCTGAAATTCGGCGATGGCTTCGATACCTAAAGAGGTGCCGGTGACATTAGCGCCGGCATTGCGCTGCCACCAGTTGAGCATATTTTCGCCATCGAGCATGTTGGCATAGCCTTCGGGGCGCGTGCCGGCAATGGAATAGGCGTTGGCGACAGAAGTGAGCGCGCTACTGCCGCCGGCGGGATAAGTGGAGACACCGGGCGCGAGCAGAATCAATTGTTCGAAATCACGGCCATTCAAGGGCAATTGCGTCATCTGAGTCTGGTTAACCAGTGATGAGACGGCCGCGTTGGTGGTTTCGACCTGAGTTACGTTGGCGGACACGTTTACGCTTTGAGTCTCCTGTCCGACAGTTAACTGGAAATCGACAACAGGGGCGCTTCCGACCGTGAGCGTCACACCGGTGCGCACGGCGGTTTCAAATCCGGATTTGGCAGCGCGCACTTCGTAAGCGCCAATCGCCAGATCGGGAACACTGTACCTTCCCTGGGCATCGGAAGTGACGCTTTGGGTCGCTCCGGTACCGAGGTTCCGAATCGTTAGCTGAGTTTGCGGAACCGCTGCGCCTGTGGCGTCCGTAACAGTCCCGGAGATACTGGCCGTAGCTGCCTGCCCATGTAAACACTTCGTGGTGATACATACAGCTAATAGACACACGAGACAGAGTACTACCAAGTTCTTACTGTTCATCCAAAGACCCCCTAGAAGCAATAAAGTTTCTCGGTTGGGAACATAGCGTAAGATCTGTCACTTCATCTTCAGGAGTACTTAGACCGAGAATACCTTCAGATAGTGTATACGGAGTTTAGGATGGCGGGCCGCGATGGGAAGAAAACCGGAACGGGGAAATGTTTTTCTGCATACATCGTGGTGCCGTCCTGCATACAATGTGAAGGATGTGGGCCGGAAGGTGATATGCGAAGTCAGTGGCGAATGGGCAGAACACGGGCCGTTCAGCCGATGTTTATATTCCGCGCCTACACGACACGATTATTGTCTGCCACATCGGGAAAACGCTTACCGGCAATAGTAAACGAAGCGCTTTTACAAAATTTAACAGTCACTAGCGGCTTCGCTGACGTTAAATAGTGTGTGTGCCTCGACACCAGTGAGCGGGCGGTACGCCGTGGGCTTTCGCGGATATGTCCGCAAATCGATTTTCGATTGAGATTCGGATTCCAGACGGGAATGAATAGGAGATTCTCGAATGCTTAAAAGACAGACGCTGATGCGCGTTGCGATCTTGGCGTGCGCCGCTGCCGCGGCCGCCTGGGCCGCCGATGTGACAGGCAAGTGGTCCGGCGAAATGAACGGTCCGAATGGCAGCATCACCCTCACCGCCAATTTTAAACAGGATGGGACAAAGCTGACGGGAACCATGGACGGTCCCGGCGGGGAGCCGATGCAGATCCAGGACGGCAAGGTAGAGGGCGGCAAGATCGTGTTTGCGGTGGCATTCAACGATATGAAGATTGTGCATGAGGGCACGATCAATGGCGACACAATCTCGCTCCAGATTAAGTTCGATGGCGGCGGTCCCGGCGGCGACGGCCCCGGCCCCATTACTCTGAAGTGCGTCCAATAGGATCGCTGGCTAGTTGCGAGAAAAACTATGAGATTCGCGCCCGCAAAATTAATCCGTATCACTTTGCTCGCATGCCCTATATCGGTGGCTGGTGCGGCTTGGGCGCAGGCAAACGCAACTATGCCGGCTTTCGAGGTTGCCTCGATTCGTGCGGCGGAGCTCCCAACTCCGGGAGTGGGCCGCGGCGGCCAGCCGCAGCAATTCCACGTTGGCATGCAATTGGACGCCGGACGGCTCGATTGGGGGCTTGCCTCTCTGGCCAACATGATCCAATACGCGTTCCATATCAAAAACTATCAGGTGTCCGGTCCCGATTGGATACGCAGCTCCCGCTGGAACGTCCTGGCGCGGCTGCCGGAAGGGGCTCCGCTCGATCAGGTACCGGAGATGATGCAGACGCTGCTCGCCGAACGTTTCCGATTGAAGGTTCACCGCGAGAAGCGCGAGCAGCCTGTGTATGCCCTGGAGGTCGCAAAGGGCGGACCAAAACTCGAAACGGTCGAGCCTTCTCATGATGCGCCAGCCGCGCCGGCGCCCTCTGAAGCTTCCGCTCCCGGTTTGTTCCCCGGCCCCTTCGGAGGTCCCTTTGGCCGTGGGCCGGCTGGTCCGCCTCCGGATGCACCGGACGGCCGCAGCGGAAGAGGTCCAGGCTTCATAACCACTACAGGCGCCGATGGCGCCACCGTGCGTATGTCTCCGGGCGACGGCTGCGCTATGCACCTGGAGCTATCCAAGTTTACGATGCAGGATCTCGCCGATACGCTCGCTCCGTTCCTCGGCAAACCGGTGATTGATACTACCGCGCTCAAGGGCGACTATAAGGCGACGCTCGACCTTCCCATGGAAGTGATGTTCACCATGATGCAGAACATGATGCGCGCGAACGGATTGCCCGGGCCGGGGCAGGGGGGCTTCGGCCGTGGACCGGGCGATGGAGGCCCCGGCGCACCCGCTCCTGGCGGCGGAGGGCCCGGAAGCGAAGGCCGCGGAGGGATCCAAGGATGCGACCCCGGGGCAAGCCTTGCGAGTGGGGGCGCGGACACTTCCAACGCTTCGATCTTTCGAGCCGTGCAGAAGCTTGGCTTAAAACTCGAAGCGCGCAAAGCGCCTTTCGATACGATTATCATCGACCACCTCGAGAAAACGCCTACCGATAACTGATCTGGCAAAGGCAATACGGCCGGTGAATCAGGAGCCGCGGCCCCGGGGTATGTGCTTGGCGCGTCTACTCGATTGCCCAATATCCTTCGCGCGTTTTGGCTTTGAGTTCCGGGCGGCCTTTCACGGCCACTTGGATCGAATGGAAATTGCCCGCGTCGCCGGCCTTCGGCTGGAAAGTGAGAATGTACTGGCGATGCACTTCCTCGCTTACCAATTGAATGGCGTGTTCGAGCGCATCTTTCTTCAGGAAGCTGAGGGTTCGGCCGCCGGTGGTTGTGGGCAACAGAGTAGAAAGGTCCGGCTTGTGCATGCGAAATAATTCACCGATTCCATAGGCCAGGCTGCCGGGCCCGAGATCGGCGGGAACGGGAGTATCGTCAGGCTTGGGACACAAGGCACACGCCGGGGTTTTGATCCGCTCGGCTTCGGGCTTGAGATCTTCGGCGGTTTTGGGCTTTACGGTGAAGGGCTGGAGGAACGGCGAAAAGGTAAGCCAATAGATGGTGGCGTTGGCTCGCTCGATTCGCTCGACCACGTCGCTGAGCCTGGCATCGCTCGAACGATCGCGCTTTTCGGCGATCATGAGGATGATGCGGCGGCGCTGGTTGGAGCGGTGTTCCAGCATAGTGAGCGCTTCACGCAGGGCGTCCAGGGCGTGGGCATCGCTACCCTCCTTGCGCAGCATGCGCAGGCTGTGTGTGATCGAATCGGCATTGCCGGTGAAGTCCTGATGCACTTTCACTTCGTCGCTGAAGGTGATGATGGCGGTCTCTCCGGCATCGCCCGCGAGTAAGTCAGCGAACAGAATGCCGCAGCGGCCAAGCTTATCGATGACGGCTCCGGAATTGGAACTGGTTTGGATGGCGACGACAAGGTCGATCGGGTAGGTGGTCCAATCGAGTTGTATCGGCTGGGGCACGCTGTTGTCGTAGAGCAGCAGGTCCTGCGCGGTGAGTCCATCAATATAGTGTCCTTTGGAGTCGGTGACGACAGCGGGCGCAACTACCAACGGGACGGTGCTTTTGAACTGCGCGTGAGTGAGGGCGGCGAGGAGCAGCAAGAGGGCGGCAGGACGCATGGAGGAGGAGAGGCAGGTGAAAGGCCAGTCATCAGTTATCAGTTTTCAGCGCCGCCGGAGGCTGGGCTGAAAACTGATAACTGACAACTAAAAACTCATTACCGTCCGGTGTGGAGGTTGTTGTGAATGGCGTAGAGAGCTAGTTCGAGGCGGTCGGAAACGCCCAGCTTGTCGAAGATGTTGTGGAGGTGATTTTTTACCGTCTGTTCGCTGATAAACATCTTCTCGGCCATTTCTTTGTTTTTGAAGCCCTGCGCCACCAGCGCGACAATTTCGCGCTCTCTTTGACTGAGCGGGGAGCGCTCGCGCTCACGAGGGGCGCCGCTGGATGGCTGTTGCTGCTGCGGTGAGGGTGTGTCTTCGGCGGAGACGAAGCGGCGGATGACTTCGGCGGTGGTGTGGGAATCGAGCCAAATCTCACCGGCATGCACTTTGCGAATACTCTTGATCAGGAGATCTGTGGCGGTCTGCTTCAGCACAATGCCCGATGTGCCCAGCTTCATGGCTTGGACGAATTCGTTCTTGTCATCGGAAGCCGTCAATACAATGACCCGCGTTTTGCTCTTGGATGATTGCAGCCGCTGCAAAGCGGTTAACCCATCCAAGCCCGGCATCTTGAGATCCAGTAACAGAATGTCTGGTTCGTGCTGTTGGAGTACCTCCAACACCTGGCGGCCATCGGATGCGTGCGCCACCACTTCAAAATCTTCTTCGAGCGCGAGAAGCTTGCAAAGACCGTCGCGGAAGATGGGATGATCATCAGCAATTACGATGCGGATCTTAGCCTTCACCCCAGTCGTCGTCCCGGTCACGCCATTGGAACTGTTTTCAGACATACGGAAACCGCTTTTATCCATTCTAGGGGTCGTAATAGTACTATGTCAACGGTAATGTCGGAGTATCCGGTATTTCCCGACTTGACGTTTTTGGGCGGGGTTCCTTCCACTCTCCGCGAGTGGCTATTTTTCTCATTTCTCCTGAAGAACTTGCGCGAAAATGCGACGGTGCTTTGATATGGTGATAGGGATGAGCGAAGAACTCGCGGAACTCGACTTTCAGAGGTTCTGGCGCCGCCTGCAGCAACTGGGGCTGAATGCGTACGAATCCCGATCCTATTTGGTACTGCTCGGTCACCCGAAGTTCAAGGCCCTGGAGTTGGCCGCGCGGGCCCATGTGCCGCGGCAGAAGATTTACGAGGTGTTAGACAGCCTGGTAGAGAAGGGCTTTGCGCAAGTGGTCCAAGAGAAGACAAAACTTTTTTCCGCCGTGGAGCCAAGTCTGGCGATACCGGGCTATCTGGCGCGGAAGCGGCAAATCCTGGAACAGGAACTGACCGACAACGGGCGCGCCGGTGGGGCGCTGATTGACGATTTGAAGCAGCTTTACTCGGAAGGGCAGGGCGGACGCGGCACGCTGGATTTTTTGCGGATCGTGACGGAGCCCGCGCAGACGGCGGCGGAGTACCGGCGGATGCTGTCGGAGGTGAGAACGGAGTACCTGGAATTTTCGCGCCCGCCCTACGCGGTGGATCCACTGGACGAAAAACTGGTGAAGCAGGCAGGTATGAGCGGGATGTCATGCCGCCTGCTGCTCGAAGCGGCGACGCTCGACGATGCGCACCGCCACCGGCTGGCCGAATACCAGGCGGCGCGGGTGGAGGTGCGCATCGCCGAATCGCTGCCCATGAAGCTGGCGGTTTTCGATAGCCAGCGCGGGATGATTGCGCTGCTTGATCCGGTAATTACGCGGCCTACGTGGACCGCAGTCGTGTTTCATCATGAAGGCATGGGCGAGGCGATGAGGGGACTGTTCGAGGATCACTGGAGGAGAGGGACAAATTTGTAGAGCAGGGACCTTTCTTCTCCTGGTGCCGAAACTGGTAAACCGGAATTCCGTCTCGTACCGAGATCTGCCTTGGCATCACTAGTATTACAACGTTAAGTATTGACACATGCTTCGCGCCATGTTCGTCTCTGGCATGA
>JASIAM010000156.1 GCA_030041985.1 Bryobacteraceae bacterium
GCCACCGATGCTCTGTTCCTCGGCCGCGGCATTCATTTCCCCATTGCCTTGGAGGGAGCGCTCAAGCTGAAGGAGATCTCTTACATCCACGCGGAGGGCTATCCGGCGGGCGAGATGAAACATGGGCCCAACGCCCTGATCGACGAGAAACTGCCGGTGGTCGTACTGGCCACTCACGACCCCAACGACGAAGAGAGCCGCGTGCTGTACGAGAAGACGGTTTCCAACATTCAGGAAGTGAAAGCGCGCGAAGGAATTGTGGTGGCCGTGGTGACGCAGGGAGATCAGGATGCGGTGAAGTCGGCGGACCACGTGATTGAAGTGCCGCCGGTCCACACCCTGCTCAGCCCGATTCTGGAGATCGTGCCGCTGCAGTTGTTGGCCTATCACATTGCGGTGCGCCGGGGCTGCGACGTGGACCAGCCGCGCAATCTGGCCAAGAGCGTGACGGTGGAGTAACGGGCGTAAAATCAAGCGCCCGATACTGCAGGTTCCCATTCTGGTAACCTAGTGTTGTGAGGATTGTCAGCAAGCGGGCCATCACAGAGTTCGTGGAAGGACATCCCGATGCTTTGGAGCCGCTGCTGCACTGGTACCAAGTGGCGAAACGCGCCGTTTGGCAAACTCTAGTTGATGTCCGCCGAGACTTCGCGCACGCCGATGCCGTGGGCGTCTTCACGGTGTTCAACATCGCAGGCAACAAATACCGGATGATTACGGCGATCAAGTACCGCTGGCAAGTGATCTATCTCCGCAACATCCTTACCCACGCGGAGTACAACAGGGGGAAATGGAAGCAATGAGCGCCACACTGCTTGACGAGCACAAATATCAGAAGCTGCTTACCGAAACGCTTCCCATGGTCATCCGTACGGAAGCCGAATATGAGCGGCTTTTGAAGACCGCCGGTGAACTTATGGAGAAGCCGGAGGAGGAGATCACCGAAGAAGAAGGCCGGCTGCTCGAGCTGCTCTCAGTGTTGATCGAAACCTATGAAGACCGCGCGCATCCACTGCCTAAAGCAAAGCCTCACAAGATGCTGTCCTATCTGCTGGAACAGCACGATATGAAGCCGAGCGATCTTTGGCCGATCATTCCGAGAAGCCGGGTCTCAGAAATCCTAAGCGGCAAACGCGGCATCAGCAAGGCGCAGGCCAAGCAACTGGCCGAACGCTTCCGCGTCCCCGTAGACCTTTTTCTCTAGACTGGGGCATCATTTCGAGCAAGAAGGTTTTCGCGCGCTGTTCCGCGAATAATGCCGCAATCGACCTTCGCTGTCTCGCTTACTCAACTCCCCGCGCGAACCCCCGATCGGGGATAATGTACGAACGGAGGTAATCCATGAGCTTCAAGGCCGAGGTGCGCCACGTGGGGGATGTTGCGATCGTCGACCTAGGCGGCCGCCTCACGCTGGGCGAAGGTTCCGGCATATTGCGCAATACCATCAAAGAGTTAATTGCCGATGGCGAAAAATCGATCGTCCTTAATTTAAAGGACGTCAGCCACTTGGACAGCTCGGGCTTGGGCGAGATGGTCGGCGGGTATGCCAGCGTGACCAATGCCGGCGGCCAAATCCGGCTCCTGAATGCGCAAACGCGGATCCATGATTTGCTGGTGGTCACCAAGCTCGTCACGGTTTTTCCGAATTATGAGGATGAAGCCGCCGCGGTTCAAAGCTTCGCAGCCGGCGCAGCAGGGGCCTGATCGCCCTCCGTTCTCTACAGGTTCCCGTTCACCCGCTTCTCACTGCGCGCGTCGTGGCGAACGGCCTCACCGTATAATCGAAAGCAAGGCCCGGCTGCCATGAAAAAACGCCTCCTGTATGGGTTTGCCATCTTTCTGCTGGTAGTCTCCGTGTTGCTGGTGGTCTGGCAGGGATCATTCCGCATGGGCTTTGGTCCGCGGGACCCGTCCCAAACGTTTGCTTTTTGGGCCATCTCCAGCCTCATCTTCGTGCTGATGGTGACGCTGGGGTTTATCCTGTTCCGGACTGGCCTGAAGCTCTATATCGAACGGCAGACCCATCAGGAAGGCTCGCGCCTGAAGAGCAAGCTGGTATCGGGTGCATTGCTCCTGAGTTTTCTTCCCGTGCTGTTTCTGGTGCTGTTCAGTTATCAGGTGTTGAACCGCAGCCTGGCGGCGTGGTTCAGCAGCCCGGCGGAGAACCAGGTGCAGCTTTTTGTGAAGGTTGGTTCGCTGCTGCAGCACGAGATGCAGGACGAAGTGAACGCGCAGACTGCCCTGTTGGCGGCGCAGCCCGAAACGCGGCAGTTGCTGCTCGGTGGAGCGCGCGCGCCCGGATTTTTGGAACGCTTCAGCCAGGAGTATGGATTTCAATCAGCGGCGATCTTCCGCGCCGCTCCCGGGGAAGCCCCCGCTTCGCCAGTTGCGTCCTGGGGACCACCGATCGCCGCTACACACGATAATCGAACCGTCACCTCCCAGGCCCCGGTGCATGACGGGAATCGCGTAATCGGAACGATTTCCGTGGCCGCCGTGGTGCCCATCGATGTCGCTCATGGAAAACAGGCCATCGACGAGCTGAGCCGGCAATCCACGCAGATTCGCGAGTATCGCAAGCAGGTGCGCACGTTTTACGTAATGCTGATGGCGCTGATCACGCTGTTCGTGCTGTACATCGCCGTGTGGCTGGCGCTCTTTCTGGCGAAGCAGATCAGTGTTCCCATTTCGGCGCTGCTCGAAGCAGCCAGCGAGCTGCGCCGCGGCAACCTGCGCTACCGCGTTAGCGCGCGAGGCATCGATGAGTTAGGGTCGCTGGTGCGTGGCTTCAACCAGATGACCCAGGAACTCGAAGCCAACAGCGCCGAGCTCGACCGGCGCCGCCGTTTCACCGAGGCAATTTTGGAAAGCATTCCCACAGGTGTCCTTTCTCTGGGCCCGGACGGGAGTATCCAGCGCAGCAACCAGGCCCTGGCCAAAATCTTTCCGGCAGGCCAGGTGGCAAAGGCGGCGCGCTTGGAGGACCTGCTTTCGCGCGAAGACACGGTCGAGATCAAATACATGATGAAGCGCGCGCGCCGCACGGGCGTGACTTCGCGGCAGTTAGAACTGCGCCTGGGCAACCGTATCCTCCAGCTTGCCGTCACCGTTTCGGCGCTCGAAGAAAAGCTCAACTCCGGCTTCGTGGTGGTGCTGGAAGACACCACGGAGCTGCTGCGCGCGCAGAAGGCGGCAGCCTGGCGCGAGGTGGCCCGCCGCGTGGCGCACGAGATCAAGAACCCGCTCACGCCGATCGCGCTGTCGGCGGATCGCATCGCGCGCCAGATCGACCGCGCGGGCCTCATCGATGGTCCGGGGCGGATCGTGCAGGAATGCACGGCCACCATCTCGAAATCGGTGGAGTCTGTTAAATCGCTGGTAGATGAATTTTCCACTTACGCCCGTTTTCCCACTGCGCAGCCAGTGCGCTGCGATCTGAACCAGGTGGTAACCAATGCCATGCGCGTGTTTGAAGGCCGGCTCACCGATATCCGGATTCGCACCATACTGGCTCCCGGCCTTCCCACAGTGAATCTCGATCCGGAGCAATTCCAGCGCGCCGTGATGAACTTGGTCGATAATGCCGCGGAAGCCATGCAGGAGTCGCTGCTCAAAGATCTGGTAATCGCCACCCAGAACGGTGCTGCCGAAACCGTCGAGCTGGTCGTGGCTGATTCCGGCCCCGGCATCGGTCCTGAGGACAAAGAAAAGCTCTTCCTGCCGTACTTCTCGACCAAGAAACGCGGCACCGGCCTCGGCCTGGCGATCGTTAGCCTGATTGTTTCGGAACATGGCGCGCAGATCCGCGTAGAAGATAATGTGCCCTCCGGAGCCCGCTTCACTATAGAGATTCCCGCGATGGTGGATATGGAACCCAGCCCCGCCGTGGGCTCCGGCCACCACGCCGGGGTGCTCCACCTATGAAGCCCAGGCGCATCCTGGTGGTGGATGACGAGCCCGCGATTCGCAACTCCCTCAGCGGTGTTTTGGAGGACGAAGGGTATATCGCGGAGACGGCCGGGAGCGGCGAGGCCTGTCTGGAGATCCTACGCGGCTCCATATTCGAAGTCGTTTTGCTGGATATCTGGATGCCGGGTATGGACGGCATGGAGGTGCTGGAGCGGATTCAGGAGATGCCCCTCCCCGAGCGCCCCGTGATCGTGGTGATTTCCGGGCACGGCAGTATTGAGGCCGCCGTCAAAGCCACCAAGCTGGGCGCTTTCGATTTTCTGGAAAAACCGCTATCCGTGGGTAAGATTTCCGTGGTGGTGAAGAATGCCATGGATCACCGCCGCCTGCTGCTCGAAAACAACCGTCTGCGGGGCGATGGCGAGTCGCGCTACCGGATCATCGGCGAGAGCGTGCCCATCAAGGCGCTACGGCAGGAGTTGGCCTTAATGGCGGGCACGGGCGGCCGCGTTTTAATTTTCGGAGAAAGCGGCACGGGCAAAGAACTGGTAGCCCACGCCATTCACCAGATGAGCCCGCGGGCCGCCGAGCCGTTCGTGGAAGTGAACTGCGCGGCGATACCCGAAGACTTGATTGAAAGCGAACTGTTCGGCCACGTGAAAGGCAGCTTCACCGGCGCGCACGACGACAAAATTGGCAAGTTTCAGCAGGCCGATGGCGGCACGCTGTTTCTGGATGAAGTGGGCGATATGAGCCTCCGCACCCAAGCCAAAGTCCTACGCGCACTTGAAGAGCAGCGATTCGAGCCGGTGGGCGCTTCCCGTTTCGTGCAGGTGGACGTGCGCGTGGTGGCTGCCACCAACAAGAACCTGGAGGAAGAAATCGCCCGCGGTAATTTTCGCGAGGACCTGTTTTACCGCTTGAACGTAATTCCCTTCTTTGTGCCGCCACTGCGCAACCGCGCGGAAGACATCCCGCTATTGGCGGATCACTTTCTGCGCGAGTTCACTACCGCTTATGGCCGCAAAGCCAAGGAACTCACACCGGAAGCTTATTGCGCCCTCGCCAGCTATCACTGGCCCGGCAACGTGCGGGAGTTGAAGAACCTGATCGAACGCATCGTGATTCTCAACCCCCAAGTGCGGGTGGACGCCCGGCACATTCCGTTGAACGCGCTGCGGCGGCCGACGGGCGCCCTAACCGAACGTTTCGGCAGCCTGCAGGAAGTTCGCGAGGCCGCCGAACGCGAGTACATTTTGAAGAAGCTAGACGAAGCCAACGGCAACGTTACCCGTACGGCAGAACTGCTGGGCCTGGAGCGCAGCAATCTCTATCGCAAAATGAAAACGCTGGGCATCGCACCCAAGGAGTAGGATGCCCGAGGGGCCGGCGCCGCCCGGCTCCCCCGGCGTTGGCTCAGCCGCAAATCTGGCGCTTACTTACCGCGACTCCCGCGCTGCCGTGCCCGTACCTTCCTTGCGAATCGAGTATCTGTCCAGCTCAGCAATCAGTGGCCGCGCCGCTCCGGGTATCGCCAGGTCGCTGTCCAGAATCTCGCGGTTCGACATCTTATGCCCGTACAATTCCGCGTTCACATCCTGATCGGGCCGCATAGTCGCGCCGTTGAGCGAAATGCCGGCGAATGCGCCCCGAGCACGGGACCAAGTCAGCATTTCGGCATGTAATTCCAGATCGGTTTCCGCCGCCGCTGTTCGGCCGACGGGTCCGGCCGCAGCAGAGGCGTCCCCGCCAATGGTGAACTTATCGCTCATCAGCCGGTTCATACCGCGCATGTTCATTACGAGCATCACAATGTCGGTAGACGATCCGCCGATTTGGAAACCAAAGCTTCCTCCCTCAAGACGCACAGCCGCCGGAGGTCCCCAACCCCTTCCCGCCGGACGGCGGCATTCAGCAAAACCGCGTCCGTACTGCGCGCCGACAATGAATGCGCCTTTTTTCATACCAGGAATTATCACCACGCAACTGGATTTGGCGAGCAAATCTTGCGGAATGCCCTTATCCGGGGTCCTCATGATTTCCGAAAAGACCGCGGTGGCGTCCGAAAGACGTTCCTGCGCTGTGTCAGCCATCAAAGCGGCGCCGGAAAGCGCCACCGATGCAGCTAATACTAAGAATCGCATTTTGACTAACTTCCTCCCAGCCGGAGTAATAGCAAGTGAAACACCTAACTTCAGGCAAGAGAGGCCCTAAGTTGTCCGATACGGCACACTAATGGCGCCCTAGAAACTTCAATCGCACGTTGAAAGCCCTGGTTTGTCCCCGCGCGTACGTTAGAAATTGCGGTGTCCCGATCACGTTATTCACGTAATTGGGATTCGGATTGTTGGTAATGTTGGTGAAACCGAAACGCCATGCCCATTGATAATGGAGCGCGCGAAATTTCCGCTCGAAATCCAGGTTGATATTAAAGTATGCCGGCAGGCGTGCGCTGTTCGGGCTGCCTACCAGAAAATCATTCTGATCGACGACGTTGAACGGAAAACCCGTACGGTATTCGAGCAGATACACAGCCGAGGTATTCCGGGTTATGAAGCGCAGAGCACGCGGGAGTATGCGATTGGGCAACGGCGCCCATCCCCACATATGGAAACGGTTGGGGGCATCCCAGGCATAAGGGCCGGGCGCCTGCAACGCGAAGATCGGATTTTCCAGGGTGTAATCGACAGCCGCATTGGAACGGGCACTCGAGCGAGTGTAGCCGGCGAACCACTCAAACCCGCCGGCAAAGGTCCGGCGAATACTGACTTCTACCGCGTCGTAGCGATCGTTGAGTGAGTTGGTCAACTGATAGGCCACGCGCCCAGTCTCAGCCAAGGCCTCTGCTGGGCTTGCAGGCTGAAACGCGAATCCGTGCGAACCGGTGCGGTGTATATACCCGGCCTTGCCGTAAAAGCCGAAAGGCAGCTTCCGCTCCACATTGAAGCTGGCGCTCTGGTAATAAGGGGTTTCGAGCGCGTGCGGGTCGACCGTAAAATAAGTCAAGACTGGCCCTAGCGGGCTTACCCCGTCGGGGAAAAACGTGGAGAGGCTCGCCTGGTCCGGCTGTGGCGCCAGCCATTGCAAGCTGATCGCGTCGTAATAAATCCCCCAACCCACCGAAAATTTAGTGCTGTGGAGAAAACCGGGGGCCCACGCCACCGAGAATCGGGGCGCCGGATCGAACTCGCGGACGATCTCATTCCAATCGAGCCGCATGCCCGCCTCAATGGCTACGCCTTCGTGCGGCGTCCAATGGTCCTGGATATATTCCGCTGCTGCGAAGTTGTTGGCCCCTTCAAACGGCGCACCGACGAACTGGACAAATCGCGATACCGAATTGTCGCCGCTCAATACTTCGTAATCGTGCCTTTCCACCAGCTCGTGAAATGCCTCCCTTTCGAAATCCGCTCCCACTTTGACCTGGTGTGTTCCCCACAGATGCAATACCGGCAAAAACAAATTGGCGCGTCCCTGCTGCCGGTAGAAATGCTCGTCCGTGGCCACAAAGTAATTGCCCAGGCTGCCCCAGGGCGTAATTTCGTAAAGGGCTTCTCCCTGAGGATTAGTTCGCAACGTGCCGCGCGTGTCGGCAAATCCCAGGTCTAACAAAAAGCCGCCCCTCAGGTAAGCCTGATCATGCAGCGTGCTCATGTAGACCATCTGCCACTGATCGGTGGTTGTCTCCACCGGGTTCAGAAAGCTGAGACCACTGTTGTCGACGGTTTGCCGGTTGACCAATAAACTCGCGGTGAGGATATTCGCCGGCGTCAGATTAATCTGAAAACGCGAAAGACTGCTGCTCGAAAGCCCGTTGGTACGATTTTGCCCATTGGGCAAACCGGCAACTACGTCGTCATTATAAAAATTGTCGAATCCTTCATGGAACCATACACGGCCCTTGACGATAGGCCCCGAAAACTCCAGTTGCGGCGAGAATTTGCTGATGTGGAAGCCATCCTGGGTGGAGAATCCCGGAAAGAAGTTGGTGGCTCCGAAACGAAAACGGTCATCACCCATTTTCGTATTCAGGTCCAGCACGCCCGCCGAACCGCTCCCGTTTTCCGCCGAGTAGCGGCTGCTGGTGAGATCCATCGACTGGATGCTATCGATATTGATTCGCGCGTCGAGATTGCCGGTCACCGGATTGGAAATATTGAATCCGTCCAACGTGTAATTGGTCTGGTAAGTATTGCCTCCGTTGAAGTGAGCCAGGCCGGAATTATCCTGCACCACCCCATCCATCATGGGTAAGGCATTGCGGTAGTCGCGCGAAGCCGGGTAGGGGACATTTTCAATTTCCGTATTGTCGAGTTCCTTATGATCGGAAGGCTGCTGCGGGTCGATGGCCGCGGGCGAAGCTTCGACGTCGATGCGGTCGGAAAACTCCTGGAGATGATTGAGCGTGATCGTGAGCTGGCCAACGGTCTCATCGAACTGCTGGCCCTTACCTTGGTAGAGATAAAAGCCCTGTCGCTCGACGCGCAGATCGTACTTGCCGCTTGCGTTGAGCATGAGCTTGAAATTACCGGCGGCGTCTGACGAAGTGACCGCCACGGGAACGGCATCGGGGCCAATCACTTCCACACGCGCGCCCGCGACCGCCGAACCTCTCTCATCGATCACTCTGCCCGCTACATTCAGTCCCGGAACACTCGGAGCCACGGGGGCCTGCGCCTCGAGAACCCCATGCAGAAGCAGGAAGACGATACACCAACGCACGATCGGAAAGCAGGTCCCCATATGGTGGCGGCGGTGCTTCTTTCAAGAATACACGGTCTCAGCATGGGGCAGGGATGTGTGGCTGGCAGAGACGAAAAGGGCCTTGCCCGTGA
>JASIAM010000157.1 GCA_030041985.1 Bryobacteraceae bacterium
CTTGGTTTAACGAGGGATAGAAAAGTGTTAATCGAACGGTCTGGAAAGGCCGGCCATAGAGCGTGACAGCCGCGTAGGTGAAAATGCAATTCTCTCTTTAGTGGCTCCTAAGTACCGCGGGACACGTGGAACCCTGCGGGAAGCTACCGGGACCATCCGGTAAGGCTAAATACTCACTTGCGACCGATAGTGAACCAGTACCGTGAGGGAAAGGTGAAAAGAACCCCTGCGAGGGGAGTGAAACAGTACCTGAAACCACACGCTTACAAGCAGTGGGAGGGCTATGCCGGGCAACCGGAAGGCCTGACCTCGTGCCTATTGCATAATGAGCTGGCTAGTTATTCTCAGTGGCAAGGTTAAGCGAAAGCGAGCCGCAGCGAAAGCGAGTCTGAATAGGGCGATGAAGTCGCTGGGAATAGACGCGAAGCGGGATGATCTACCCTTGGCCAGGATGAAGTCGGTGTAACAGCCGATGGAGGTCCGAACCAGTGTTGGTTGAAAACAGCTTGGATGAGCTGAGGGTAGGGGTGAAAGGCTAATCAAATTCCGTGATAGCTCGTTCTCTCCGAAATAGCTTTAGGGCTAGCCTCTCGTGGTCCGTCGCGGTGGTAGAGAACTGACTGGACTAGGGGCCTTCCCAGGTTACCGAATCCAACCAAACTGCGAATGCCGTGAATGTGTAGCGAGGGAGTCAGACAGTGGGGGCTAAGCTTCATTGTCGAAAGGGAAACAGCCCAGACCATCAACTAAGGTCCCTAAATCCATGCTCAGTGGGAAAGGAAGTCGAGAGGCTCAGACAGCCAGGAGGTTGGCTTAGAAGCAGCCATCCTTTAAAGAAAGCGTAACAGCTCACTGGTCGAGCCGCTCGGTGCCGACAATATAACGGGGCTCAAGCATGGTACCGAAGTTATGGATTCCGGTTCTGCCGGAATGGTAGGAGAGCGTTCTTGGCGGCTGTGAAGGTCGAGCGGAAGCACGGCTGGAGCGCCAGGAAGTGACTCTGCCAGCATAAGTAGCGAGAAACCAGGTGTGAACCCTGGTCGCCGTAAGTCTAAGGTTTCCTGAGAAAGGTTAATCCGCTCAGGGTTAGTCGGATCCTAACGCGAGGCCGAAAGGCGTAGCGGATGGACAGCAGGTTAATATTCCTGCACTACCTCTACCGATCAAGACCGAAGGGGGGACGCAGACCGTAAGCTCTGGTGCGCAATGGTTTCAATCCAGAGTGAAGGGAGATCCGGATGGGCAAATCCGCCGGGTCGTCTGCCAGGAAAAGCCTCTAAGGAGGGAAAAGGTATCCGTACCACAAACCGACACAGGTGGACGAGAAGAATATTCTAAGGCGCTCGGGTGATGGTAGGTTCAGGAACTAGGCACATTAGCTCCGTAACTTCGGGAGAAGGAGTGCTCCTCGCAAGAGGAGTCGCAGTGAATAGTCTCAGGCGACTGTTTAACAAAAACACAGGTCTCTGCTAAGTCGAAAACGACGTATAGGGGCTGACGCCTGCCCGGTGCCGGAAGGTTAAAGGGAGAGGTCAGCGCAAGCGAAGCTTTGAACTGAAGCCCCGGTGAACGGCGGCCGTAACTATAACGGTCCTAAGGTAGCGAAATTCCTTGTCGGGTAAGTTCCGACCTGCACGAATGGCGTAACGATCTGAGAACTGTCTTAACCTGCCGCCCGGCGAACTTGTGGTCCCGGTGAAGACGCCGGGTGCCCGCCACTAGACGGAAAGACCCCGTGCACCTTTACTATACCCTTTCATGGAACTATGGGGCGGTCTGCGCAGGATAGGTGGGAGGCTTTGATTCCGGGTTCTCGGACTCGGAGGAGCCAACGGTGAGATACCACCCTGATCGTTCTGTGGTTCTAACTTACACCCGTTATCCGGGTGAAGGACAGTGGAAGGCGGGTAGTTTGACTGGGGCGGTCGCCTCCTAAACGGTAACGGAGGCGCGCGAAGCTTGGTTCAGGCGGCTTGGAAATCCGCCGACGAGTGCAAAGGCATAAACCAGGTTGACTGCAAGACCTACAAGTCGAGCAGATGCGAAAGCAGGCCTTAGTGATCCGGTGGTTCTGTATGGAAGGGCCATCGCTCAACGGATAAAAGGTACGCCGGGGATAACAGGCTGATCGGAGTCAAGAGTTCACATCGACGCTCCGGTTTGGCACCTCGATGTCGGCTCATCGCATCCTGGGGGTGTAGAAGCTCCCAAGGGTTAGGCTGTTCGCCTATTAAAGCGGTACGTGAGCTGGGTTCAGAACGTCGCGAGACAGTTCGGTCCCTATCTGTGGTGGGCGTAGGAGATTTGAGGGGGCCTGCCCTTAGTACGAGAGGACCGGGGTGGACGAACCTCTTGTGATCCAGTTGTTCCGCCAGGAGCACCGCTGGGTAGCGAAGTTCGGTCAGGATAAACGCTGAATGCATATAAGCGTGAAACCTTCCCTAAGATGAGATCTCCCAAGCTTTATAGCTAAGAAGGGCACTGGAAGACTACCAGTTTGATAGGGCGGATGTGTAAGCGTGGTGACACGTTGAGCTTACCGCTACTAATTGCCCATTCGGCTTGACCATAAAACTCTACTGCACACATAGCGCGCTCCCCCTGGAGCGCAGGAAACACACTGTGCGCTGCTTCTTTCGTGGCCCGTCAATATTCGTTGGAAGCTGTCAGCAATCAGCCGTCAGCTATCAGCTTTTTACAGGAAAGCTGATAGCTGATCGCTGAGCAAAGGGCGCTCGAAGCGCGCCAAGAAAGCTGATCGCCTCTTCTGGGTGACCCTAGCGAGGGGGACCCACCCGTTCCCATCCCGAACACGGTCGTTAAGCCCCTCAGCCCCGATGGTACTGCATAGGCAACTATGTGGGAGAGTAGGAAGTTGCCCGGTTAATCATGAAAAGGCTCCCACATCGGGAGCCTTTTTCGTTTCTTTTGTCCGTTTGGGTTCGTTTATGCGAGCAGCCGTCCTCACATCCCCCAAGCCCATCACCGGACGGTCGCTCGAATTGCGCGATGTTCCACGCCCGCAACTTTCTCCGAATCACCTTCTCCTCCGCGTCCGTGCCTGTGGCGTCTGCCGCACCGATCTCCACATTGTCGAAGGGGAACTTACTCCCGTTCAGCCCTCTGTAATTCCCGGCCACCAGATCGTCGGCGAAGTCGCGGACGGCGCCACGGCAGAACTTCCCCTCGGCGCCCGTGTGGGGGTCTGCTGGCTCGGTGGCACCGATGGGACCTGCCCTTACTGCCGCAGGGGCCTCGAAAACCTCTGTGACGCTCCCACTTTTACCGGCTACTCGGTCAACGGCGGCTATGCCGAATTCGCTCTGGCTCGTACCGATTTTGTATTTCCCCTGCCGCCCGCTCTCGATGACTTCCACGCCGCCCCGCTGCTCTGCGCCGGCATTATCGGGTTCCGCAGTCTCCGCGTGGCGGGTGTCCAACCCGGCGATCGCGTGGGACTATTCGGTTTTGGCGCTTCCGCGCATCTCACGATCGCGGTGCTCCATTCGTGGAAATGCGAAGTCTACGTGTCCACCCGCGGCGAGTCGCATCGCAGCTTGGCCGCATCCCTGGGTGCAGCGTGGGTGGGAGCCGAGCGCGATAAGCCCCCGCTGCCCCTGGACTGCGCCGTAACCTTCGCCCCCAGCGGTGACGTAGTCATCGCGGCGCTCTCCAGTCTGCGGAAAGGCGGCATAGTCGCGATCAACGCCATTCACCTCGATCGCATCCCTCAATTCGATTACGATAGCCTGCTCTGGGGCGAGCGCCAGCTTCGCAGCGTCGCCAACATGACCCGTGCCGATGCCCGCGACTTCCTCCGCATTGCCGCCGAAATCGGCCTCCGCCCCCAAGTCACTGCGTTCCCGCTTGATGAGGCCAACGAAGCGCTTCAGGCCCTCAAAAGCGACTCCATCGACGGCGCGGCGGTAATCATCCCCTAAGCCCGGCGTCCGCGCCTCTGATAGAATCACGGGAACCTCCAACCAGCGAGGTTCGGAGACCATACGTAAGTTGCTCCCATGCCGCTCGCTTCCAAATAATTGCTTCAGCCATTCCGTGATAACATGCTCGAACATGACCATACGCCGGACTGCACTCGCCGTATTCGTGTTCAGCGGCATCGCTGCTGCGCAATCCAGCCCAATTACCGTTCTGGCCTCCAACGGGGTCCGCGCGGTGATCGAGCAACTGAAACCGCAATGTGAGCGAACCATCGGTCATCCGCTCGCCATTCAGTACGGTTCCACAACCGACCTGGTGAAGAAGATCGATGCTGGTGCATCGTTCGACCTCACTATTCTCACCGCGGAAGCGGTCGATCGCCTGGTCAAGTCCGGAAAAGTCGCTGCCGCGTCTCGCACCGCCATTGCCCGCTGTGGTGTGGGCGTAGGCATCCGCGCCGGCGCTCCCAAGCCCGATATCGCGACGCCCGAAGCCATGAAAGCCGCGCTGCTCAAGGCCAAGGCGGTCGCCTATGCCGAAGATGGCGCCAGCCGCGTGTTTGTCGAGAAGATGGAACAAAGGTTTGGCATTGCGGACCAGATGAAGGCCAAAACAATTCTCACTCACGGTTCGGGCGCAGCCGACGCCACTGTGGCCGAAGGTAAAGCAGATCTGGTCCTCACCCTCGGCAGTGAGATCCTGGGCGTGCACGGCGTCGAATTAGTGGGCCCGCTGCCGCCCGCCGTCGAAGAGTACATCAACTTTGCCGCTGCCGCGGGCGACAAATCCCCCAA
This sequence comes from Bryobacteraceae bacterium, assembly GCA_030041985.1. Taxonomy (GTDB): domain Bacteria; phylum Acidobacteriota; class Terriglobia; order Bryobacterales; family Bryobacteraceae; genus PSRJ01. Next base: position 4,737 of record JASIAM010000157.1, read on the forward strand.
CGCCGAAGCGGCCAAAGCAATCATTCAGTTTCTGAAGAGCCCAGCCGCAGCTCCGGTATACCAAGCCAAAGGCATGGAGGCCAGATAAGTTGCCCTCCGTTCGCGCGGACCTGGTGCGGTGCGATCTTTCCACCGCCGAGACGCCGGGGCACAGAGAAACCAAACCCAAAAACTTTACTCCACGTCTGTGTGTCTCCGCGGTGAAAAACTTCGCCGGCCGCGCCCCTACGGCGCTTCCGCATACACCCGCTGCACGAAGCCGGGGACCGACGTAAGATTCGGCCAATCCGGATTCCGCGCCCACTCCGGATAAGCCGTCTGAAAATCGCTGGTCAGACGTTTACCCGCATCGGCCGCGGAAAGGCCTTGCTTCTTCAACGCCAATGCCCGCGATCGCATATCCAGTATGAAAGCGCGCTCCTGCGCGATCAGGGAACCATCTCCCGGGTGGCTGTGGTCCGGAACAACATAGCGCGGCTTTAGCGCTTCCAGCTTATCCAACACCGCGAGCCAGCTCGTGAAGCTGCCGCCATTCCCTGACACCCCGGGGACCACCTTGTTTTGCACAATGTCACCGGAAATGAGCGTGCGGTCCGGCTCCACAAAAGTCAGTTCGTCTCCTTTGGTGTGTCCGGCGCCCAACCATAACAGGCGGGCCGTAACTCCGCCCAGATCGAGTTTCGCTTCGTTGTCGAAAACCACATCCGGAGGGCGCAGCTTGTCCACCCCGGCAAGCAATTTCGCGTAATCCGGCGAAAGGCGCCGGAAGAGTACCAACATCTCGGCTCCCTGGCCGATGAGTTCCTGCTGCTGCACCGAATTGCGAACCAGAATCGTTTCCGGCGGAAATCCGCCCACGCCCGCCGCATGCTCGGGGTGAAAATGCGTAGTCGTGAGGTACAGCTTTTGTCCCTTGGAAAGTTTTCGCGCGACTCGCGCCGCGATCGCTCCATTTGCTGGCCCCAGGCCCGTATCCACTACCAGCGTGCCCCGTTCGCCGGTCACGATGGCCACGTTGGGAAATCCTAAAATCACCTGTACATGATCGGAAACCCGGATCGTGTTTTCCGTAAGGTTCGGCGGCGGAAACTGTGCCAGTGCCGCCATCGGGCAAATGAGTCCGATTGCGAGTGTTCTCAAACGCATCGCTCCTCCTTTCCCACCCGGCTCTGCTTGCGCGGATTAAGGTTAAGAGTACCAGAAAGGCCGTGCCAACGCTGCAAAATAGCTTTCTTCGGGGAACCAGTACTATTGGCCTTGGGGGAATCTCCCGTACCGGCATCGCCAAGAGATCCGTAATATATGTTGCATTTACGGTAGTGTGGTGTTAGACTCGTCATGGTCGGTCTAGTACGGTTCATAACGGCAACTCAAAATGCTGGTAAGTATACTGATTACCGCAGTTTCCGTAATCCTTTTGAGCTATTGGTTTCGCTACACTTGCATCCTGCTTCTGCGGTCGAACTCCGCGCAACCTGCGGTTAATGCCGAGAGCACACCCGATGCCCTTCGCTGCTCGTTGGAGCGCGATTTCCGGATGCTTACTTATGTGTGGCAACACGCCGCCGGCTTGGAAGAGCAATCCCTCGAAGAACGTATCCTGATGTTCGACTTCAAGGTCATGCGCCTGTGGTACCGCCTCACCCGTGCCACTGCTCCCGCGCAAGCCAACAAGGCTCTGGCCGAAATGTCGGCGGTGGTGTCGTTCCTGTCGCAAAAATTAGGCCAGCAGGCCGGCCTCGCGCCCCAAACCACACGCTAATTGTAGTCGGCACGAAATTCCCGGATAATGCAGTCGTGGCAGCACTGCATTTGGCCGCCTCGAAAATTGCCGCCAGCACAGCCCCCGGAACGAATTCAAACATTCCCATTCCTCCGTCGCGCATCCTCCCTGCTGCGCGTATTCCGCGAACCCGCATACTCAGGCCGCTCGCGTGCTCTACAATGTAAAACGTGGAAGCGCAAAGCAGAGGAGCAACGCGGTGACTGCCGAGAACCTGAATCCTGAGACCCCCAACCCTGAAGCAAAGCTGCGCCGCGCGGCGGACCGCCTGAACGCCGTCCGCCACGAGATCGCCAAGGTAATCGTCGGCCAGGACGACGTCGTGGAAGGCGTCTTGATCTGTTTGCTGGCCGGTGGCCACGTTCTGCTGGAAGGCGTGCCCGGCCTCGGTAAAACCACCCTGCTGCGTACGCTGGCGCGCGCTCTGCAATTAAAGTATTCCCGCATTCAGTTCACGCCCGATTTAATGCCCGCCGACATCGTGGGCAGCATGATCATCGAAACCGACGACCGCGGCGCCAAAGCGCTCCGCTTCCAGCCCGGACCCATTTTCTCCAACCTCGTGCTGGCCGATGAAATCAATCGCGCCACGCCCAAAACCCAGTCTGCTCTGCTCGAAGCCATGCAGGAGCGCACCGTAACCAGCGGAACCAGCACCCATCAGCTCGATCAGGCATTTCTCGTAATGGCCACCCAGAATCCCATCGAGATGGAGGGCACTTACCCGCTGCCGGAAGCCCAGCTTGATCGCTTCCTCATGAAGATCCTGGTTACTTATCCGAGCCGCGATGAACTCAATCGCATCGTGGATCGCACCGTGCAACCGGAACTCGAAACGCCTGTTGCGGTTATGGACCGCGATGCCATCCTGGAAGTGCGCGGCGTGTGCCACGAGGTTCTGGTAGCCCCTCACGTGCGCGATTACGCCATTCACCTGGTCATGGCCACGCAGCCCGAACAGGCCGAAGCTCACGACCTCGCCAAACGGTACATCCGCTATGGCAGCTCACCCCGCGGTGCGCAGGCTCTGGTGGAGTGCGGGCGGGTGCGCGCTCTGATGCGCGGCCGCTTCCATCTTTCCACCGAAGATATCCAGAACGTCGCCGCCGCTGTACTGCGTCATCGCATCATCCTCAACTTCGACGCGCACGCCGATGGACAAACTCCCGAAACCATTCTCACCTCTATCATTAAGGGAGTAACCGCGCAGGTCTCTGTCGCGTAAATTCCCCATGGCTGACGGCGTCCCCCTTCTCGACCGCCAACTGCTCGAAAAGCTGGAGCGGCTTACCATCCAGTGGCAAAAATCCTTTGCCGGGCTGGTGGGTGGGCACAATTCTTCACGCTTTGCCGGCGCCGGACAGGAATTTCTCGATCATCGCAACTTTCACCATGGCGACGATCTGCGCGCGGTCAACTGGCGCGCCTATCTGCGCCTGGAAAAGCTCTTCCTGAAAATGTTCCAGGTGGAGCCGCGCGTGCCGGTGCGCATGCTGCTCGATCTGAGCGCCTCCATGACTGCGCATGGCGGCCTGAAAATGGACTACGCGCGCAAGCTCGCAGCCGCGCTCTGTTACGTGGGCTTGGTGCGTTTGGATAGCATCGAAGTCCACGGTTTCGCCGCCCGTCTCACCAACCGGCTCTTTTCCATGGGTGGGCGCCACCGCATTTCGGCGGTCATGGATGGCATCGCCGCCATGCCCTCTGGCGGCCAAACGGATTACTTGGCGATCGTGCGCGAATTCATCACCAATTACCCCTCTCGCGGCGTCGTCATCATTCTTTCTGATTTCCTCGACGGAGCGCCCGCCGGCGCCGGCTGCGAAAAAGCCCTCGGACACCTTTCCGACTTCGGCCACGAGCTGATGCTCCTGCAGATCTGGTCCGATGAGGATCGCACACCACCCTGGACGGGCGAGCTGGACCTGCGCGACGCCGAAACCGGTGCTGCCTTGAAAATGGATGTGGACGAGGCCGCACGCGAAAGTTATACGCGCGCCTTCGACAGCTATTGCCAGGACCTGCAACGGCTCGCTGTTCGAAGCGGTGGCCGCTATGCCGGAATCGCCACCTCGCAGCCGCTCGAAGCCGTCATCTTCGGCGATCTGGTTCGTATGAGAGGTGTCGCCTGAGGGCCTGCGCATGTTATATCTTCTAAACCTGTCGTTCGGCCAATTCCTCGCAGTTTTCGGAGCACTAGCCGCGGTTTCCGTGGCGCTCTACCTGCTCGATCGCTCGCGCCGCCGCCAGGTGGTATCCACCTTGCGCTTCTGGGTCGCCGCCGAGCATCCCTCGGTAGTGGCGCGCCGCCGCCGTGTCCAGCAGCCCTGGTCTCTGGTATTGCAATTGGTCAGCATGGCCCTGCTGCTCCTCGCTATAGCCGGCCTCCGCTTTGGCGCTCCGGGCCCCACGGGCCGCGACCATGTTCTCATCCTCGATACATCTGCCTGGATGGCCGCCCGCATCGGCAACCGCACCCTCATGGATACCGCGCGTCAGCGTGCTCTCCAATACGTGCGCGCGCTCCCTTCCATCGATCGCGTAATGCTCGTGCGCGCCGATGCGCTCGCCACTCCTGCCACCGTTTTCGAACCGGAGCGCCGCAAGGTCGAAGCCGCCATCCAGGCCTCCACTCCTGGCTCCACAGCTTTGAATCTCGATGAGGCATTGGCCTTCGCGCGCCGCGTCCAATCGCAGGCCGGGCGTCATCCCGGAGAAATCGCCCTCGTTTCTACAGGACACGTGGCCGAATCCGATTTGGCCACCGCGCCGCCCGTGCCCCGCAATCTGCGCTTCATTTCCATTGCCGATCCCATCGAGAATACCGGCTTGCGCAAAATCGGCCTGCGCCGCTCCAATGACGATCCCGATTTATGGGAAATCTACGTGTCCGCGCGCAACTATGGAACCCGTCCACGCACCGTCACCCTCGCCATCGATTTCGGCCCGCCCGCTGAAGCTACCCGCGCTGTCATCGATTTGCGCCGCATGCGTCTTGACCCTGGAGCCGATGGCGAACAGACCTTCGAATTGCGCACGCGCGCGCCCGGTATCTTGGGCGTCACTCTTTCCCCCCGCGACGCCTTCCCCGATGACGATAAAGCCGCTCTCGAACTGCCCGCCCAGCCCACTCTCGCTGTCACCGTCTACTCCGATCACCCCGAGCTGCTTCGCCCGGTGCTGGCTGCTAACCCGCGCGTGAGCACGGCTTACAAAAAACCCGCCGAATATGTGCCGTCGAGCCCGGGCCTCATCGTCCTTGATCGCTTCGTTCCTCCCCAGCGTCCTCTCGCCGATTCCATCTGGATCGATCCGCCGCCCGAAGGCTCCCCCGTGCCCGTAAGGCGCACCGTGGAACAGGCCGCGTTCTCCCGTTGGGACACCGGCCATCCTGTTACTTCCGGATTGCGCGCTAACGATTTCAAGCTGGAAAAAGCTTCCATATTTGCCGCTACCCCCGGCGTTGTCCCTATTGGTGAGGTTGATGATGGTCCTGTCATCGTAGCGCGCGACAGCAAACCCAAGCTCGTCGTTTTCGGGTTCCACCCCGCGCTTTCGGCCATGCGCTACCAGCTCGCCACTCCGCTCCTGTTCGCCAACCTCCTGCGCTGGTTTGCCCCCGAGATCTTTCGCCGGTCGGAGCTGAGCGGCGGCAGCGTGGGCGCCGTCAAGCTGGAATTCGACGAGGATATCGCCCCCTCTAACGTCCGCGTCGAAGCAGAAGATGGCGCTGCCTTGCCGTTTGTTTTACGTGGCCGTTCGCTCCATTTCTTCTCCGGTTCGCCCGGCGTGGTGCGCGTGGCGGCCGGGGACCGCGAATATATCTACTCCCTCACTTTGCCGCAGCTTTGGGACACGCGCTGGAACACGCCCGCCGCCGTGCGCCGCGGCATTCCGCGTCCGGTGCCGTTCGCTCCCCAGTCCACAGGCCTCTGGCCTTGGCTTGCTGTCCTCGGCGGTATCGGTCTGCTAATCGAATGGCTTCTCTACGGCCGGTTCCGCCAAAGAGCCCACACCCGGCAGCGGGCGCACCTTTCCGCAGTCACCGGCTCCCGTCCCCCGGCTCCGGTTAAGGAGGTCGTACACCGATGACCTTTGAACATCCTTGGCTCCTCTTGCTGCTTCTAGCGCCCTTGGTTTGGGCCGTTTGGGAGTGGCGCACCTCCGCGCGGCATTTGGGAACGCTTCTCAAGGCTGCTGCCTTTCTCGCCATTCTGCTGGCCCTGGCCGAGCCGAGCATCACCATTCGGCAAAGCAAAGTCGCCACCGCTGTTCTCGTGGATACCTCATCCAGCGTCTCTATGGACGATTTGGCCACTGCCTCCGCCTTCGCCACAGCGGTCGACCGCGCGCGCGGCGGCAACTGGGTGCGCGTCATCCCCTTCGCCCGCAATACCCGCAATTCCGCCGCGGATGAGCATTCGAAAACCGGCTGGCAATTGCGCCACACTGCCGGCGCCCCCGGCCACGCCACCAATCTCGAATCGGCTATTCGCGATGCCGCCGCATCTCTACCCGCTGGCCTCACGCCGCGCATCGTCCTCGTTTCCGACGGCAACGAGAACCTGGGTAGCGTTTCGCGCGCCATCTGGCAGGCCCAGCAACTCGCAATTCCCATCGATACAGTCCCTCTCGCCGGCCGCCCCAAGCCGGGCCTTCTGTTGGAATCCGTTTCTCTGCCCGCCCAGGTTTTCAGCGGCGAGCGGTTTCCCATTGAAATCACCGTGGACTCGCCGCGCAGCGCTGCGGCTACTGTCGAGCTCACCGCCGAGGGCAAATCGCTCGGTGTCAATCCGGTCGAACTCGCAGCCGGCTCGAACCACCTCCGCCTCCATGGCAGCGTGAACTCCACCGGTGCGGTCGATCTGGCTGGAAAAGTCGCCGCTGCGGGGCTTGGCGAAGCGCATTTCGAGCAGGCCATCGCCCTCCACCGGCCGCGTGTCCTCCTCGTCAATAACGACCCTCCCGGCACCGAGGAGCACCTGCGCCATGCTCTCGAAGCAAACTCCTTCGAAATCGAAACCGCCGATGGCGTTCCCGCCAAGCTCGAAGGCTACCAACTCATCGTCATCAACAACTGGGATATGCGCGTCATCCCCGACCCGCACAAACAGGCGCTCGAAGGGTTCGTCAAGAGCGGCGGCGGCCTGATATGGATCGCCGGAGAACACAATGTCTACGTCGAAAAGAAGGGCGACGAGGACGCGCTTGAGCGCACTCTCCCCGCCAAACTCGCTCCGCCCCGCACCCAGGATGGCACCGCCGTCGTTCTGATCATCGATAAATCTTCCTCCATGGAAGGGCGCAAGATCGAACTGGCCCGCGCGGCGGCCAGCGGCGTAGTCGAAAATCTGCGCCCCATCGATTCCGTAGGCGTGCTCATCTTCGATAACACCTATGAATGGGCCGTGCCCATGCGCAAGGCCACCGACCGCGCCCTCATCAAGCGGATGATCGCCGGAATTCAGCCCGAAGGTGGCACCCAGATCGCCCCTGCCCTGCGCGAGGCCTACATGCGCATTCTCCCTGAAGATGCGGTCTATAAGCACATCGTGCTGCTCACCGACGGCATCTCCGAAGAAGGCGATAGCATGACCACCGCCGCGGAAGCCAGGCGCAACCGCGTGACCATCTCCACCGTCGGCCTCGGCCTCGACGTGAACCGCGCGTTCCTCAGCCGCGTGGCCAATGGCGCTGAAGGCAAATCCTATTTCCTCGATGACCCGTCTGGCCTCGAACAACTCCTGTTGCGCGACGTCGAAGAGCACAGCGGCATGACAGCCGTGGAAAAAACTTTGCGGCCTCGCGTGGTCGAGCACGCCGAAATCCTCGATGGCGTCGATATTGAAAATGCCCCCGCGCTCCTTGGTTACATCCGTTTCCAGTCCAAGCCCACGGCCGACACCATCCTGGATGCGGACGAGAAAGATCCTCTGCTGGTGCGCTGGCAGTATGGGCTCGGCCGCGCAGCCGTCTTTACCTCCGACGCTAAAAACCGTTGGGCCACCAACTGGGTCACCTGGCCCGGGTTCGACCGGCTCTGGGCCAACACCTTCCGCGACCTGCTGCCCCACGCCCAACAAAGTGAAGCCTCCGCCGATTTCGACCGCGCCAGCGGGGAACTCGTGGTGGACTACCACCTTTCCCCTAATGTCCCCGAGCCCGCCTCGCTTCCCGATATTTACGTAATCGGCCCCAATGATTTCCGCGCTCCCATGCGCGTCAGCAAGGTCGCGGCGGCGCACTACCGGGGAAGCCTGGCCATTGGCCAGAACCAGGGTCTTTTCCGCGTGCGTCCGCTCGAGGATTCGCCCGCCTTCCCCGAGGTCGGTTTCTACCGCCCCGAAGATGAAATGCTCGAATACGGCAACAACGAACAGCTCCTTCGCCAGGTAGCCTCAGCCACCGGCGGCCGCTTCGAACCCACGCCGCGCCAGGTCTTCGACGCCGGCGGCCGCTCCACGTCCACCACCATGAGCCTCTGGCCGCTTCTGCTGGTTTTGGCCGTTCTTCTGAACTTGGCCGAATTGGTGATGCGCAAATCGAAAGGCCTGCTGGAGTCGATCGGGTGGAGGCGGGCCGAAGCCCGAACCGCGTAGGCCGTATCTTTCAGGGTAGCGGGCCAGCCACATTGAAAACGAAAGAGGGCGGCGATCCTCCCTGCAGTATGGTGAAGCTGGTTGTCGTAGTGGACGCGAGAGCATTGCCGCTGGCGTCCTTCAGGGCGAAGGAAGAGCTGTGGACAAGAAGCTGAAGCGGAGTGCTATACGGCACAACCAAAATGTGGTCGCGGCCCGTGGCGTTCCGGCTGGCGATGGGGACAGGCTGCGCCAACCCTGACGGGCCGATGACTTGAATGGCGAGGCTATTGCCAGCAACATTCCCAATCGGCGCCGGCAGCAGCGAGGATGGATCGTTCACGCGGATATCCAATGGATATCCATTCTGGAGCGGAACGGCAACGTTTTGGAGAATCTGCCCAGGGGAGAGCGGAACGTATACGGAGTTGCGATCCTGCCACAAACAGGAATCGACGAAGCGCTGGCCGCTGGTGCCAGGCGGTGGGACGGCGCAGACGAAGTACATGCCGGTTTTGAGATGGGAGAACGTGAAGGAGCCATTGGTGGTCGTGGGTTGGGACTGGCGGAGGCCCTGAGTCGCGATGGTAACTGTGGCCTGGACGGGGTTGTTGGATTCGTCGCGGACGGAGCCCGAAAGGGATGCGGAGGGGGGCGGAACCTGCCGAGGGAGGTGAGGTTTGGGCGTTAGCCGCCAACCTGAACCAAAGTAATCCGATGACAGCGCATACGATTCCTAACGTGCGTTTTGGGTCTGACATATAAGCCTACGTTCGCTCAGTTCCCCTGCGAGCCAGCCAGAAATGCCCAATGCGCCTGAACGATTTCAGCGCCACCGGCGAGTTTAATGGGAGACCCCAGCCCTTGGCCACGGATTTCGGCTCGATAAAGTTCATCATTTACCCGGTAGAATATCGCTGTGTCGGTTGCAAGCAGCACTTCGCTGTCTGCTTGTCCGGTCGCGATTTGAAACGAAGCGCCGGTGAGCCCATTGTGCACGAAGAGGTCGCCGGGAAACGTGGAATGAGTGTCCTCGAACAAGTCATCGACGGTCAGCTTATAGCTAATTTCTTCGGACTGGCGCTTGGATTTCCCGGGGCTTTCGCCGCGTCGTAGTTTTTGAAGCTCTTCGCCCGTAATCACCGAGCGGCCCGGTGGTATTGAAAGCAGAGCGGATTGCTCCGCAATCGCCGCAATCCACGGACCGAATACCCTGACTCGATTGGACGGAAACGGTAGGTTGGTTCGGTGCCATTGCTTCTGGGTCTTATCGAAGATATCGATAGCGTTAGAGACCGCATCCAGCACGGCAACGGAGTCATTGTTCGCGAATAAGGGGATGTTGTAGGTGCCCGGATCGTACGGGGGCCGGGAGATCTCCAGGCTCCAAGCTTGAGGGTTGGGGACGCCGAGAGTTAAGGTGCTCGCCGCTGTAAGGGCGTTTGGGACGCCTTGATCTCCCTTTAGAGCCCCGCCAGCCTTTCCGCTCAGCCGAACGTACTTAATATCGCTAGGCGGCAGTTTTATCGTCGAATTCTCTGGTGAGTTTAGTTGCACCGCGGTCAGATCCCGAAAGGGTATGTGCGGCTCCTTAAAGAGGCGACCCAAGACGAGGGCAACGGACTCGCCCATTCCGGGAAGGTCCAGGAGAAACACCCCCCCTGGCAGCATCTCCTGAGAGTCGTACGGAATTTGGACCGCACGGGCCTCCGAGGGAGCGTCCATGTTAATCACCGAGAAGACCGTTGGCGCGATAGGGGGGATCCCACCACTACCGTCCGGCGGTCGTAATCCACCAGTACACATTCGGCGCTATCGGCTACCGGGCGCACCAACGTCGGGGTGCTCTTTTGTTGTGCCTCAACTCTATAAAGCGTGACCGGCACGTTGGGATAGGTTGGCGTGCCGGAGATCAGGTACAGGTACTCTGTGCCTGCCGCGTTAGCTGAACCGAGCAGTCCTGGTGACAG
>JASIAM010000015.1 GCA_030041985.1 Bryobacteraceae bacterium
CGCACGCCGCTCTCCGTGGTCGCTCTGGAACGCGGGCAGCCGCGCAAGCTGGCTGATTATGCCTCCGGTATGGACGAACTGGATTACGCGCTCCGTTACCGCATGATGCAGAATCTGAGCGAGGAGACGGCCACGCATCGCCACTCCGCGCGCGCGAGCGCTGTCCCCATCCGCCAGTACGGTTCGTTCAATCCGGGCACGGGTGTCGGCGGCGCCGCGGAGCATTGGGGCGGCATTTCTTATCGCTTTTATCCCGAACAGTTCACTTTGGGTACCTGGCTGCGGGAAAAACATGGCGCGCAAAAGCTTCCGGAAAATCTGGCCGTGCAGGATTGGGGTTTCACCTACGACGAGTTGGAACCTTATTACTGGCGCGCCGAGCAATTGATGGGCGTATGTAGCAAAGCGGGAAATCTGGGAGGCAAGCGCATCGATGGCGGCAATGTCTTCGAAGGCCCGCGCTCGCACGAGTTTCCCAATCCACCCCACAAAATGCCCTACCTCGCAACCTTATTCGAGAAGGCGGCGCGCAATCTGGGCTATCATCCGTACCCTGTTCCCACGGCCACTTTGAGCCAGACTTACACCAATCCGGACGGCATCACGCGCCCGGGCTGCGCCTACTGCGGTTATTGCACGCGCTATGGCTGCATGATCGGCGCTAAGGCGCAACCCACCAACTTTTTACTTCCGGTGCTCGCCAAGCGCAAAGACTTTACGCTGCGCACAGGTTGCTCGGTGCGGCGCGTAATGCACCGCGAGGGCCGCGCCGAGGGATTGACTTACCTCGACTCCAATGGTGTCGAGACGTTTCAGCCGGCACGCATCGTAATTATCGCCTCCTGGACTCTCTACAATTCGAAACTGCTCCTGCTCTCGAAGATCGGCGAGCCATACGATCCGGCCAGCGGAAAAGGAACTCTCGGAAAGAATCTCACGCACCAGGTCAACCAGGCCACGCGCATCTTTCTTGATAAGCCGCTCAATGCCTTTATGGGAGCGGGCGGGCTCGGCATGGGCATCAGCGATTTCGATGGCAAAGAAGGCGTTGACGGGTTTCCCGGCGTGCTGCGTGGCGGCAATATCCGCGCTATGAGCACGGGAGAAGGGCCGATTGCCGGTTTCGGCGCGTTGCCTCCGGGCGAAGCCACCGCCGACTGGGGATCGGCTTGGAAGAAAGCCGCTTTGGCCTGGCATGATCGCAGCGCCAGTTTCTCGAGCGAGGCCGAGCATTTTGCCTATCGCCAGAATTACCTGGACCTCGATCCCACATACAAGGACAAGTACGGCGACCCTTGTATGCGGCTCACGCTCGATTGGACCGCCCATGAACGCGCTCAGGGCGCCATGCTCGATAAAATTCACGCGCAAATTGCCAAGGCCATGAACGCGCGCCCGGCCCCCTCGAATTCGCGGCTGCTCGAACGCTATACCGTCACGCAGTATCAGAGCACGCATGTGAACGGAGGCGTGATCATGGGCAAGTCGCCGGAAACCAGCGTGGTCAATCCCTGGCTCCAGCACTGGAAAGTTCCCAATCTCTGGGTGGTGGGCGGCTCGGCATTCCCGCAAAATGGCTCGGGCAATCCGACGCTCACGATTCTGGCGTTAGCGTTGCGCGCCTCCGATGGCATCTGCGACCGCTATCTCAAAAATCCCGGAAGTTTGGCATGAGGGAGCCTTTGGCATGAAGAAACTGAAGCGGCGTGAATTTCTCGTGGTGCCCGCCAATACGCTCGGGGGCTTCCTGCTCTACACCCTCGCCCGCGAGCCTGTTCGCGTGCACGCGCAATCCGGCGCTCTGAAAATTCCGCTGCGCTTCTTTACTGCCGAGGAAGCCCGCACGGTGGAAGCTGCGTGCGCCCGCATTTTTCCCAGCGACGAAAATGGCCCGGGCGCTAGCGAAGCGGGCGTGGTCATTTATATTGACCGCCAACTCGCCGGCCCTTACGGGCGCGACAAGTACCGCTACACCCGCCCTCCTTTCGTCGAATCCGTCCCTGAACATGGCTACCAGGGCAAGGCCACGCCGCAGGAAATTTATCGGGAAGGGTTAAAGCCTCTGATGGGTCTGGCCAGCCTGCCACCCGCCGAGCAGGATGCCCGTTTGCGCGCCATCGAAACCAGCGCGTTCTTCCGCATGTTGCGCCAGCATACCATCGAAGGGATGTTCAGCGACCCTTTGCATGGCGGCAACGCGGGCATGATCGGCTGGCAGCTCATCGGCTATCCGGGCCCGGTGATGAACTACCGCGAGGAGATCACCAAGCTGCAGGGGCAGCCTTTCCGCCGGAAACCGATGAGCCTGGCCCAGGTTGTCGGCCACCCCGTAAAGGGCTGGGAAGACGAGTAAGACCGCGAGTGGAAGATTCACTCGTCGCGTGAGGCGATCATTCACTCATCTCGTAATGCGACAGCGGGATCGACGCGCGTCGCCCGGCGCGCCGGTATCCAGCTTGCGAGGAGCGTCAATGCGAACAGCAGCACGACGGTGCCCGTGAATGTGGGGACGTCCAGCGGCTGGATCTGAAACAGGAGCGTCTTCAGGAAGCGCGTCAGCCACGCCGCAGCAGCTATGCCGATGACCACTCCGGCCCCGCCCAGGGCCAAGCCTTGCTTGAGGACCATGCGTAGGATTCGCGCGGCATCGGCGCCCATCGCCATGCGGATGCCGATTTCAGTGGACCGGCGGGCCACGGAATAGGAGATCACACCGTAAACCCCGATGGCCGCCAGGCAGACAGCGACCAGCGTGAAGAACATGAGGAGGACGCTGAGGAAGCGCGGGCGCGAGCGCGATTGGGCGACTACTTCATCCATGGTGCGGACAGCAGCGATGGGGATGGTGGAATCGAGATCGGCGAGGGTATGGCGTACTGCCGGGAGCACGGACATGGGATTGCCGGAGGTTCGCAGTAAGAGTTGGAAAGTATCGGGGAAGCCTTGGGTCCGGTGGATCTGGCGCCAGGGGACAAAGAGTTCCGTGCCGGTGGGCGCGTCTGTGCCGTTATTTTTGATATCGGCCACGACCCCCACAATGGTCCGCCAATCGTCCCGCCTGCCAAGACGCAAACGATGTCCCACCGCGCTTTGGCCGGGCCAGAAAATGCGGGCCATGGTCTTGTTGACGACTACAGCGGGGGGCGCATTTTCGCCGTCGCGTTCGTCGAGGAAGCGGCCATCCACCAGCCGCGCGCCCAGCGTTTCGAAGAAGCGGTTTCCGGCGAATTGCCAGTAATCGACATTTTGCACCGGCCCGCCAAGCCGCGGCACGAAATTCTCGATCTCGGTGTCATTGAAATTGCCGGGGCGCTGGGGCGGGAGCCCGGTCATCACTGTCGAAGAGACCACGCCGGGCAAACGGGCCATATGGTCTTCCAATACGTCCATAAAGCTTCTGATGGAGGCAGCGTTGAATTGGGATGGCGGAAGAGCGATACGCATCGTGAGGCGGTTTGCAGCGTCGAAACCTGGGTCGACTGCTTCGAGGCGCCAGAAGGCCTGCAGCATCAAGCTACAGGAGACCAGCAGCACGAGGCTCAAGGATAGTTCGGCGACAACCAGCGCGCGCCGCAAAGCCGCGGCTTGAGCAGTGGCCGAGGTGCGTCCGCCGGCGGCTTTCAAAACCTCGTGGGTTTTGCGGGTGAGCGCCTGCGCGAGGGGAGCCAGGCCAAAGGCGATGGCGGTGGTGATGAGAACCAATCCGGTGAACGCGAGCACGCGCCAGTCCATGGTCACTTCGGCGGCCCTGGGTATGGTATCGGAGCCGGCCCACAGTAGCAGACGGACGCCGAGCCAGGCGATGCCGAGTCCAGCGAGCGCCCCACTGAGGGAGATGAGCAGCCCTTCGGCGAGGAACTGGCGGATGAGGCCCGTAGTTCCGGCGCCGATGGCCAGGCGGACAGCGATTTCCTTTTGCCGCGATTCGGCACGCGCCAGAAGCAGGTTGGCAACATTAACGCAAGCGATCAGCAGGACGAAGCCCACGGCGCAGAGAATGACCAGCATGGCCGGTTTCACGGTGCGCACGACTTCATCTTGCATGCCGTATGCGAGGAGGGGATGTAGCTCGGGGTGGACAGTATGGAAGTTGTTCGACTGCCGCATACCCCAGACTCTGGTTTGCGCGGCCAGTTCCTGGCGGGCCTGGGCGAGCGTAACGCCGGGGCGCAGTTGGGCGAGGATGTTGAGATAATGACTGGCGCGCTGCTGGCGGGCAGCGGCGGTGAGTTGGAGCGGCGCCCAGATTTCACTGATATCCACTTGTCCCGGCGGATACTGAAACGCCTTTGGCATAACGCCCACGATGGTGGCGGGGAGTCCGTCCACTTTGGTTTGATGGCCGACGATTCCGCTGACGCCTCCGAACGCTCTTCGCCATAATCCATCGGAGATGAGGATGGCGAGCGGCGCGCCTTCGCGATCGTCATCCGCATTGATCCAGCGTCCCTGCTCGGGCCGAATGCCGAGGCTCTCAAAAAGAGTTCCGCTGACTAAGGTAGCGGTGATGCGCAGGGGATCTTTAGAGGTGACCAGATTGACCGCATCCACCTGCCAGGCATCGAGGTGCTCGAAGGAGCGCAACGACTCCCGCATCTCAAGGAATTCCGGCGGGGACACCCAAAAACGGCGCAGGCCGCCATTGGGGAAGGTTGGAAATTCGGTATAGATGCGCACCAGACGCTCGGGGTGCTGGTAAGCGAGGGGGCGGAACACGACGGCATCCACCACGGTAAAGACGGCTGTCGTTGCACCCATCCCTAAGGCGAGACAGATTATGGCGATGGCCGTAATTCCGGGGCTGCGCAGGAGGAGGCGGACCGCGAAACGGAGGTCGCGCGAGAGGGAATGCATCGAATGATTATACGGATTTGGAGTGAAAAAGTTTGCAGAGATTCAGCCCGCACTGCAGAGGCGCGGAGAGGCGGAGATCGATGCCCCAAACGTCTTTACCGCTCTCCAGGAGCAACTCGGCCTGAAGCTGGAATCGGCCAAAGGGCCGGTGGAGGTTCTCGTGATCGATCACGCGGAAAGACCCTCGCAGAATTGAGGGCACTGCGGAGCGTACGGGTGCATTACGAGTGACTGAGCGCTTTCCAGAGAACCAGCAGAGCGATCATGAGAACCGAGATGATGATCGCGCCCGTTGGCAGTCCGATCGAAACTCCCTCGCGCTTCAGCCACACAGCCGGCACGTTCACTCCCTGAAGCTGATCGGCCCGGCCAGTTCCTCAACTTTCGTATGAATCGTAACGCCGTATGCATCTTCGCGCAGAGTGAGAATCGCCGTGAGCACCAATTGCTCAAATTGTCCTAAAGAATCGGGTTGCGCCATTTGTTAAACATCGTAAGACTAATGAATGGCGACGTCAACAGTCTTCGCGCATAGTGTTCGTGCGCAATCCAACCGCACGGGGCATTGACAGCGGCGCTACACTATAAACGACATCCAAGAGCAGTCTAAACCGCCAAGACCGGCTGGCCACTCTTTTTTGCAGGTGGAGGGTCGGCATGGATTCTCATGAAGAGATATTGCGGCGGTCGCATGCCATCGTCAGCGATTCCCGCAAACACGTCAGCCGCTGGACTGCAGACAAAATCAAGACGCGCAATTTAATCCTCTCCGCGAGGCAACACATTTTCAATTCCCAAGAAGCAGTCCTTAGTGCACTAGCCGATGGACGCATTCCGTTCTCATGGTTCAAGCCACTGAAGTGACGCGCCATTGACACTTTTCCGAGGCCGGTGATATAGTGGCCGGACAATGCGGGAGTGTCGTATGAAGACTACGTTATTTGCGCTTCTCGTGCTGACCATCGTTTTGCTGGGAGGTGCGGACCAGGCGCTGGCGCATCACGGCAATTCGGCGTACAACACTTCAGACCCATACACGGTGAGCGGGACTGTGGTGGAGTTTCAGTTTCTGAATCCGCATTGCATCATTACCCTCGAAGCTAAAGATGCGAGCGGCGTCACCCAGACTTGGCAAGGCGAACTCACCAGCCCTAATCATTTGATACGGGCAGGATGGAACGCACAGTCGCTGAAGCCAGGAGACCAGGTGACTCTCACGGGCTGGCGCGCCAAAAGCGGGTCGAATTCCTTGTGGATTACCAAAACCGTTGTCAACGGGCAAGAGCTGAAAACTGCCGCCGGTAACTAGTGATGGGCATCCGTTCGATTCTGATTGCAACAGCGGCGCTCCCTGCTGTCCTCGTAGCACAACAGGCTTCCACGCCCGATCTTTCCGGCGTTTGGAATATGCAGAACACGGCACGCTACCAGTCTTACACTTTCTCGGCCGAGGAACCCTCCATGACTCCCTGGGCCCAGGAAAGATTCAAGCTGAACAAACCCTCCTTCGGTCCGCACGCTGTCGAGGATTCGAATGATCCGGTGAACCCGACCACCGTCAACGCGCTCGGTTGCTTTCCGCCCGGAGTGCCGCGCATTTATCTCCAGCCGTTCCCGATGGAGGTGATTCAAACGCCGGGCCGGGTGATGATTGTCTACGAGTTCAGTCACTTGATTCGCCAGATTTTCACTGACGGCCGGAAGCACAACACGGACCTGGGCCCGACCTGGATGGGCGATTCGATCGGCAAGTGGGAAGGCGACACACTGGTGGTAGATACCATCGGTTTCAATGACAAGACGTGGCTCGACCGCGCGGGACACCCGCACAGCACGGACTTGCACGTCACGGAGCGGATTCGCCGCCCGGATCATGACACTTTGCAGATTGCGGTCAATATGGAGGACCCCAAGGCCTATACCAAACCGTGGGGCGGAACTCTGACCTATAAGCTGCACCCCACCTGGAACGTCACGGAGATGATCTGCGAGGACAATGTCAACTTCGACTCATTCCTTAAAAATGAGGCGAAGCCGCAGAAGTAAGCTGTCACTGCGGATTGGGCGTGGGCGTCGCTGGGTTAGGGGCCGATGGAGTGGCCGGAACCGGCGCCGCGCCCGGAGTTGCCGCCATGCCGAAGCGAATCGAATTCATAATCTGGTTGAAGGTTTGCTGCAGTTGCGGGAACATGCGCTGCGGCGCAATCGCCAAAGCATAAAAGAGGCCTTCGGGACGCGTCACGGTGAGCAGCACGTTGCTTTCTACTCCCAAGGTTTTCGACGTGGCTTGTAGAGGGCTGATTAAACCCTCCGAGCCATCCACGCGCACACGCTGCTGCTGGGCAGAAGCAAGCTGAATGGTGGGGTCCTGCTCGTGTAGATGCGCTATCAGGCTCAGCGTGGCGGTTCCCAGGCCTAATTGTTTCGATTCCGGTTGATAATAATTGAGCACTACTCCAATACCCAGATCGAGGGCGCCACTAGCCACTTTTGCCACACCGCCGGGCGGGGCGATCAACACGGACTTCGCACCCGCATTGCCATAAGCCTGCCAGTTAGCTGGAAAAGCTATCAGAAAAGTTTGCGCTTGCGCCTGCTTCCACTGTCCGGAAGGCTCCACTTGCGGCGGCAAGGGTTGCCGCGCTCCGCCAGGCAGCGCCCCTCCCGCAGTCACTGGACCGCGGACCGGCGGCAGCATGGCTACCGCTTGCTTTACGGGCTTAAAGTCGCCGGTTTCGAATCCATATTGGCGCACTGGAAGCCCGCCGATTTCCACTTCAATCGTGCGCTCGCGATTATCGGGATTGGGATGATCGGAGAAGAATTGCAGGCCGGAGTTTCCCGTTTCTGCCAGCTTCTGGAAGAACCGCGCCATCTCCATGGGGTCATAACCGGCTTCCGCCATGAGATGGGCGCCAAGAAGATCAGCCTCGCTTTCTGCTTCCCGCGAGAAGTGCAGAATCGCGGAATTCTCGCCCAAACCCGCGCCCATTCTGGATAACTGCCCAACACCCGCGTTACTACCCGCGGCAGCCGCTCCTAACGCCGCGCCCAATGAGGCCGCAAAGCCGGTGGCTTTGGCCTTGCTCAACTCATGCGTGCCATGCCGCAAAATCACGTGGGACATTTCGTGAGCCATGACGCCCGCCAACTGAGCTTCGTTCTCGGTGCTGTTTACCAGGCCGGTAAAAACGAACATCGGGCCGCCGGGTAGCGCGAAAGCATTCACCATCGGAACTTGCAGCAATGTAAATTGAAACGGAAATGCGCTTTCTCTCGCTTCCGGGGTGTTCGCCAGCCGCTCCCCGACTCGCCGAATGTACGTTTCCAGGAACTCGTCGCGCACCTCCGGGTAATGCAGACGAACCTGCGCTGCCTGGACACGGCCGATCTGAATATCCTGCTCGCGGGAATACAGATTGTAGCCGGGTTTGATCGGGTCGCCGGGTTTCCTGCCCCAAGCCAATACTTCGGCTATCAGACAAATCACCAGGCAAGCGGGAATCCGTCTTGAAATCATCCCAAACTCTCCTCCTTGTACCACAGATTCGGGCGGAATTTAGCGTGCGTTGGGGGTGATATTCTATCTCTAACTATGCGTACGGCACTCTTTCTTCCGCTGTTTCTGCTGCCCCTGGCGCAGTCAGGCGCGCAGCAAAATGCGGCCCAAACGAATAAAGTCCTCACGCCCGAAGATCTGTTCCGGCGCAACGTGGGCACGCGCGAACAACAGTACGCGCAATTTCCGCCGCACAAAATCGTGGGCAACCTGTATTACGTTGGCACGGAAGCGCTGTCCGCCTTTCTGATCAGCACGCCGGATGGACTGATCCTCATCAATAGCGCTTATGAAGGCGTGGTGCCGGTAATCCGCAAATCGGTGGAGCAATTAGGCTTCAAATTTACGGATATCAAAATTCTGCTGGGCAGCCACGCACACGCCGATCATATGGAGGGAGACGCGCTCGTGAAGGAACTGACCGGCGCGCAGGTGATGGCCATGGCGGAGGATGTTCCCGCGCTCGAAGCCATGCGCCCCGGCGGGAAGCCTCACCCCATTGACCGCGTGCTGCATGACGGCGACACAGTGACTTTGGGCGGGACCACCCTAATCGCACACCTGACTCCGGGCCACACACGCGGCTGCACGAGTTGGGAATTGCGGGTTCCGGAAGGCGGCAAAATCTACGACGTGGTGATTATCGGAAGCATTGGGGTGAACGCGGGCTACAAACTGGTGAATAATCCCCAGGTTCCCCAGATCGCCGACGAATACCGGCGCAGCTTCGAGTTATTGCGTTCGCTCAAGTGCGATATACCGCTCGGTTCACATCCCGCCATGTACCACATGCAGGAGAAATACGCCAAGCTCGGAAAAGGGCCGAACCCGTTTATCGATCCGGAAGGATATAAAACCGAAATCGACATCAACGAGGCGGCGTTCAACCTGCGGTACAACGAGCAGAAGAAAGCGGCGGGAGAATAGTTTCTCTGGCTGGGGCCGTGTTGCCATCGCGGGGCGCATTGTGACCGGGAAGCCGTTTGCTCCGGTGGCGTTTCAGGCACACGTCGAACTGCTGCGGCTTTTTCTGACTCATCGCGAAGATATCGTCGAGAGCATAGAGGCCGTTCTGAACGCCCAGCGAAAGCCGATCCGGTACCTGCAGGACCGGGCTCTTTTGTCCCGCCATTTCGAGGACTGCTTCTTTGCACGCACTGCGGCCAC
>JASIAM010000158.1 GCA_030041985.1 Bryobacteraceae bacterium
GAGGAGCGTGTTGTGACCAGTAGCCATGCGCTGCTCGCTGGAGGGAGAGAGCGTAATCCCTGTGTCCGGCAGGCCGAGCGGCTGCGTGATGCGGCTTCGGATCAGGCTCTCATAATCTGTTCCGGCGCGGCATGCGAGGACATGACCGAGGAGTCCCCCTCCCAAGTTGGAATATTCGAATTCGGAGCCGGGGTCGCGCGGCAGCGTGTAGCCGGAAAGGAACTGGTATAAATCGTCCACGCGGTAGCCGGCATAAGGATTGGCTGGGTCAGTAAACTTCAGGTTGCCGGGCAGGCGCGGGAGCCCGGAGGTATGCGTGGAAAGATCGAGCAGCGTAATGGATCTGCCGTTCCGCTCCGGCATCTTGACCTGTTCGGGAAGATATTTGGCGGCTGGATCGTCGAGAGCGATCTCGTTGCGGTTCACCATGTCCGCCAATAGCAGCGAAGTAAAGACCTTGGAGATAGATCCGATTTCGAAGATGGTATCGCCATCGAGCGTGCGTGGATCGCCGTTGGCGAGGCTGCCATAAGCGACGGTGCGGCGGCCGGCAGGCTCGATGACACCCACCACAATGCCGACTGCTTGTTTCTGTTGATCAATACGTTTTACGAGGATCTCGCGGATTTCGCCGGAGCTGAGAAGTGGAAGTGACTGGGAGATATTCGGATTCATAAGTTTTGAGAAAGACTCCACACTGTGCCTCAATTAGAGACACACTTCGGCTGTGATGCCGAACTTAGATTAGAGAGTTGGCCTAGCGAGGACGGGCGGAAAGCAGGCAATCCTGAAGCGCGCCGATCATCGCTTTATGGAGCGGGTTGACGTATCGCATAACGGACATACCTCCTTTCCTTAGGCTCAGTTGAGGACTTATGGATAATATCATGAGTGCGCGGAAGGCTGCAAAAGGTGTTATAAGATCTTGGCGCATGACAAAGGAAGGTGGATCATGAATCGAAAGCCAGTTCTCGCCGTGGCTACCATCGGCTTGGCGTTGTGCGCCATGTGGGCGCTGCGAAGCAACATTGTCCGCGCACAGCCGCGGGGGAATACCCAGGTCCCGAAATTTGAATATGATCCGACGTTTCCGCAGCCGTTGCCCGAAAAGTGGGCGATCGGCGCGATCGGCGGGATGGCAGTCGATAGCCACGATCACATCTGGGTGCTGCATCGGCCGGGCCCATTGCAAAAGAACGAGCGGTTCGCGGGCGCGGGGATGACACCGCCGCGCGCGGAATGCTGCATTCCGGCGCCGCCCGTGCTCGAATTCGATGAAGATGGCAAGTTGCTCGCATCGTGGGGCGGCCCCGGCAAGGGCTACGAGTGGCCATCGGTCGAGCACGGTATCTTCGTAGACTCGAAAGATCGCGTCTGGCTGGCGGGAAGCGGAGAAAAGGATGATCAGGTTCTCAAGTTCACGGCGCAGGGCAAGTTCCTGGGGCAGTTCGGCCATCAGGGCAAAAGCGGCGGCAGCGCGGATACGCACAATCTCGGCGGCCCGGCGAATCTGACAGTGGATACCGCCCACAATGAGTTGTATGTGGCGGATGGCTATAGAAACCGGCGCATCATTGTGATCGATACCGAGACACTGGCATTTAAACGCATGTGGGGCGCGTACGGAAATAAGCCGGACGATAAGGACCTGGGTCCGTACAACCCGGACGCTCCGCTGGTGAAGCAATTCCGTCTGCCGCACAATGTTGCACTATCGAAAGACGGCTTGGTCTATGTCGCCGATCGTGTCAACAACCGCATACAGGTTTTCCAGAGAGACGGCACGTTTGTGCGGGAAGGATTCATCGCGCCGAAAACGCTGCTGGCCGGCGCGGCCTCCGGGATCGCGTTCTCGCCGGATCAGCGCTTCCTGTACGTGATTGACGGCGCGAACCACCATGTGTGGATTCTTCTGCGCGAAACTCTTCAAGTTCTCGACCACATCGGACAGCAGGGGATCTTCGGCGGATCGTTGAACGTGCCACACGCCGTGGCGGTGGACAGCAAAGGGAACCTCTATGTGGGCGAAAACTTCGACGCCCGGCGCTTCCAGCGGTTTGTGTATAAGGGAATGGGTGCGCCGACCGGTAAGACGCTTCCTCCTCCGAAACCATAGCGCGAGGGGCTGCGGCGGGAGGCTTATACTTGAGGGCATGATGAAAAGTTGGCTCTGGGCAGGGACTCTGGGCGTAACGAGCCTTGCCTGGATAGTTGGAATCGCCATCGCGCAGCAGCCGCGCAAAGTAGACGACGCGGCATTGCGGAACTCCGGCAAAACCGGCGAGGAATGGCTGACCAACGGACTGAACTACGGGGAGACTCGCTTCAGCCCTCTCAAACAGATAAACGCATCGAATGTGAGCCGTCTCGGTTTGGCCTGGTCCTACGAAATGGGTCCCGGCGGCGGCACGCAGGAATCGACGCCACTGGTTTCGAACGGTGTGATGTACAGCGTGACCAACTGGAGCATCGTGTTCGCCCTGGACGCCCGCACCGGCAAGGAAAAATGGCGGTGGGACCCGGAGGTGAATCATGCCGCGGTCGCGCCCAAAATCTGCTGCGGCGTGGTGAACCGCGGGCTCGGTTTGTACGAAAGCAAAGTCTTTGTTCCGGTGAATGACGGGCGGCTGGTCGCGCTGGATATGCAAACGGGAAAACCGGTATGGGAAGCGCGCGTGGCGTATCCGCAGAATAGCTACACATTGACGATGGCGCCCCGTGTAATCCGGGGACGAGTGCTGGTCGGCGTCAGTGGAGCGGAGTATCCCGTTCGCGGCTTCATCGCTGCCTACGATGCCAATACGGGACGCGAGGCCTGGAAGTTCTATACGGTTCCGGGAGACTTCTCGAAGCCTCCTGAGAACGAGGCCATGCGCCGCGCCATGGCGACCTGGGACACGAAAGCAACCACGCAAGGCTGGGGCGGTACAGTCTGGGATTCGATCTCCTACGATCCGGAGAGCGATCTGGTCTATTTCGGAACCGGCAACGCCGGACCATGGCCGGCAAATCTGCGGCATGCGGAGAACAAGGAGAATCTTTATGTTTGCTCGATTGTCGCTCTGAAAGCGGAGACCGGGGAGTACAAATGGCACTTCCAATTGGTGCCGGGCGATTCCTGGGATTACGATGCCGTGCAACAGTTGGTGCTGGCGGATATCGCCATCAACGGTCAGCCGCGCAAGGTGATCATGCAGGCCAGCAAGAATGGGTTTTTCTATGTGCTCGACCGTCTGACGGGCAAATTCATCTCAGGCCAGCCGTTTGCAAAGGTAAGCTGGGCAAAAGGCTTGGATGAAGCCACGGGCAAGCCAATCGTGAACGAGGGCGCGCGCTACGACGATGAGAAAGCGGCGGTGGTGCAGCCAGGACCGAACGGTGCGCACAACTGGGCGCCCATGTCATTCAATCCGAACACGGGTTTGGTCTACATTCCCAGTGCGTCCGGTATCACATTCAGCTACGCCTCGGACCCCAACTTCGAGCTGAAACCGGGGCAACTCAACCTTGGTATTGTGTTCGGCGCGCCAGCAGGAGGGCGCGGGGGAAGAGGACGCGGGGCAACGGCGAACGGCGGAACGCAGACGGGCGGTGAGGTTGCGACCGCGGCGGCGCAGGCGGCATCTGCTCCTGCGGTACCGGCGAAGGCCGCGACTCGCCAGCCGGAGCCTCCGGTCATCGGACCGGATCTGACGGGCAATCTGCTGATTGCGTGGGACCCGGTGAGCCATTCCGTACGTTGGAGCAAGCAAGGCGGCGGCAGCACGGGCGGCGGGACGATGACAACCGCCGGAAACCTTCTGTTTCAGGTAGTCCCGAACGGCCTCTTCCGCGTCTATAGCGCGGATAAGGGCGACTTGCTTCTGGAAATCCAGACCAATCTCAGAAGCGCCATGGGACCACCGATGACGTTTGAGCTGGATGGAAAACAATACGTAACGTTCCAGGGCGGACAGGGCGCCGCGGGCACCGGCTTCGGCGGCGGCGCTGCCTCGCGCATTACTCCGAAGCTGCTGACATTTGTTCTGGACGGCAAGGCTCCTCTGCCGCAGCCGCCGCCAGAGGATGCCAAATGATCATTCTCAGAAACCGCTAAAGACGCGCATCCGGCCGGAGCCAAATGAGACGGCTCATCATCCGCCCGGGAGGAATCGGCGACCTCATCGTTTCGCTTCCGGCCCTCGAATACTTGCGGGCGGAATACCTTGAGGTCTGGGTTGCCGGGCCAAATGTTCCGCTGATCCGCTTCGCCGACCGGGCGCGGTCCATCGTTTCCACGGGCCTCGACTTACTCGGGGTCACGGATGCGCCCGCGGCGCTCGTCAGCGCGCTCGGTAGCTTCGATTCGATCGTATCCTGGTACGGGGCCAATCGGCCGGAATTTCGGGAATTGGTTAGCCGGTTGGGACTGCCGTTTACATTCCATTGCGCTTTGCCGCCCGAGAGCGCTTCCGAAGCCCGCCTACATGCCACGGACTTCTATCTGGCGCAGGTTGGCGCTTCGCTGGGCGCGATTCCCTCGATCCCATGCAAGGCTGCGCGGGAAAACTTCGCCGTCATCCACCCCTTCTCCGGCAGCGCGCGCAAGAACTGGCCGCTAGACAAGTTCCGGCAGTTAGCGCGCGGTCTCGAGCGCAGCATGGCGGTCCAGTGGTGTGCGGGTGTGGAGGACCCGCCGCTCGCGGGTGCGGTGCACATCGGAGATCTTTACGAACTGGCATGCTGGCTGGCCAAGGCGCAACTTTACATCGGCAACGATTCCGGGATCACTCATCTCGCCGCGGCCGTGGGCACGCCGGTGCTGGCGCTGTTCGGTCCCACCGATCCGGCCGTCTGGGCTCCACGCGGAGCGCACGTGCGGGTGGCGCGGTTCGCTAAGCTTTCAGCCGTCAGCCCTCAGCTAGAGAAGAACGGCTGTTAGCTGATCGCTGAAAGCTGATGGCTGATCGCTGCGATTCTCCGCGCCCCATTGACACCGGTCCCAAAGTTACATAATGTAGGACATCAGTTACCTCATTCTCGCAGGAGAGAAATTTCGATGCGGACAAAGCTCTCAATCGCAGGCCTTCTATTAGCCGTAGGGCCGATTTGGGCGCATCATGCCTTCCAGGCGGAGTACGACGACAAAAAGCCGGTCCATTTGGTAGGGAAAGTTACGCAGATGGAGTGGATCAACCCGCACTCCTGGATTCATATCGACGTCACGGGAGCCGACGGCAAGGTCACCAACTGGATGGTGGAATGCGGAAGCCCCAATATTATGTTGCGGCGAGGCTTTACCAAGCATTCGCTGGAAGTAGGCACCGAGCTGATCATCGACGGCTACCAGGCCAAGAGCGGCGAGAATAAGGCAAACGGCGGCAGTGTAACCTTCAAAGACGGACACCGGCTGTTTGTAGGCGGATCGAATCCGGACGATCCCGGAAGCCAGAAGGAACAGCCCAAGTAAGCACGAAAGGAGATGGCCATGCGCAATGGGTTTTTCACCATAGCGGCTGCAATGTTATCGCTGGCGGCGATGCCGCTGGCAGCGCAAACTTCCCCGGTGGCGGCCAAACCCGCAAGCACGGGCACGAGTGGCGCGTCGAAGAGTGCCAAGCCCTATACACCGCCCAAAACGCCATGGGGCGATCCGGACCTTCAGGGCGAGTGGCCCGCCTACGCCAATATACCGATGCAGCGGCCCCTTTCGGCCGAAGAAAAGGCCAGCCTCAGCCCGGAAGAACTGGCCAAGAGGGAAGAGCAATACAAGAAGACGGAAGAAGCCGACAATGCGGAATTCGCGGGCAGCAATAGCACCAGCTCCATCAATCCCCCGAGCTATTGGGTAGAGCATGGCAAACCGAATGCCCAAGCCTCCCTGGTAGTGGACCCGCCGAATGGCCGTATTCCGCCGCTCACGCCGGAAGGCCAGAATCGGTTGAAAGAACTTCGGGGTGGATTAGGCCCCGGCTCGCACTTCCCCAGCGTGGTCAACTCCTGGGAAGACTTCGATATTTACAGCCGTTGCATCACGCGCGGCATGCTTTCCAGCATGCTGCCCACACTTTATAATTTCGGCAACCAGATCGTGCAGGCGCCCGGATATGTTGTGATCCGTAGCGAGATGATTCACGAATCGCGCGTTATCCCACTGGACGGCCGGCCCCACCCCGGCCCGAACGTCCGCACTTATATGGGCGACTCGCGCGGGCACTGGGAAGGCAACACGCTGGTAGTCGAGACCACCAACTTCAACGGCAAAATCGGAATCGGCGGCAGCGGTCCCACCACCGACCAGTTGAAGATCACCGAGCGCTTCACCCGCGTGGCTCCGGATCAGTTGAGCTACGATGCCACGATCAGCGACCCGGGCACATGGACGCGGCCGTGGAGCATCCACATGCCCTACAAGCTCGACCCGAGCTATGTGATTTACGAGTACGCCTGCCACGAGGGCAATTACATGATGCTCAATGCCCTAAAGGGCGCGCGGGAACGGGAAAAGAAGGGTCTGGACACCAAGGTGAATAACGACAATTTCGTTCGACCGGTGTCCGCCGATACGAACAAAGATACGAGTAAGCAATAAAAGCCTGTGCGAGCGCTCCTGGCCTTCACGTGTTTGGGTTCGTTTCTTCTTTTCGGCCAGCAGCCTCCTTCGAGCCAACAGCTTCCGAAAGGGCTTCCCAAGGATCCCGGGCCATTCCTCCCGGAGTTAGCGCGGGGGGAGGAACGCGCGGCACAACCCGCCGCTCCGGCGCCGCACCTCCCGGATGGGCGCCCGGATTTTGGCGGAAAAGGGGCGTGGTACCCAGGCTTTTCAGGCAATATCGCCGAGACCAAATGGAAAGGCGTTAAGAGCGCCGATCATCACGTAGATGTTCCGTTCCTGCCCTGGTCGCTCCAGCTCTTCAACGAACGGGTGAACAGCGACTCCAAAGACGATCCCGAGGCCCGCTGCCTGCCCGTAGGCGTGCCGCGCTACATGTTCGATCCGTACCCGTTTCAGATGATCCAGACGGACGACAAAGTGATCTTCATTTTCGAGGGGGACAATTATCCCTGGCGCATTGTGCGTATCGGTCCTGGAGCGGCTCACCCCAAGGAACTGAATCCTACGTGGCTGGGCGATGCCGTAGGCCACTACGAGGGCGACACGCTCGTCGTAGATGTGACCGGTTTCAACGATAAGGCGTGGCTCGACCAGGCTGGCCATCCGCAAACCGAAAAACTCCACGTGACCGAGCGCTACACGCGCACCGATTTGATGACTCTGAAATACCAGGTCACCATCGACGATCCGGGAGCCTACGCGAAGCCATGGACCGCCAGCAACACGGTCCGCTGGAGGCCGGGGTTCGAGTTGATGGAGTACGTCTGTCAGGAAAACGAGAAGAGTTCCCGGCACATGGTCGGCCGGCAGTGAAAGCTTTCAGCTATCAGCCATCAGCTTTCAGCCCACGGTTCCGCGCCGGGCGCGTGCGGCTCGATTTGGCGATGGATTTTGAGTTAGGGGGCTGGTGTTGGTCGGGTTTGACGCAGTGGTGGTTGGCGCGGGAATCATTGGCAGTTCGATCGCGTGGCGTCTGGCGCAGGCGGGTTTGCGGGTGGCTTTGCTCGATTCCGGACGGATGGGGGCGGAAGCAAGTTGGGCCGGCGCCGGGATGCTTGCCCCGGGAGGGGAGTTCGAAGCCGACTCGCCGTGGGCTGCGTTTGCGCTGGAGAATCTGCGCAGCTACCCTGATTTCGTTGAAGAACTCACCGCCGAGACGGGCGAAACCATCGATTTCCAGCAGCTCGGAGCGATCGAAGTTGCCTTCTCTGAGGACGATTGGCGGCTGATCGAGGCGCGGGCCAGCGCGCAGTCGATGCTGGGCATAACGATTTTCCGGATGTCTCCCCAAGAACTTCATGAGGAGGTCCCCATGGCAGCAGGCGACGCGGCTGGTGGGTGGTTCTACCCGGAAGAAGGCCTGGTGAACCCCCGCGACATTATGCGCGCGCTGCGAACCGCCTGTATTGCGTGGGGCGTGGTGATACGGGAGGGAGTGCCGGTCCGCGCGATACGTCCGAAACCGAAAGAAGCCGAAATTATTACGGCCGAAGGCGCTATTTCCGCCCGATGGGGCGTCCTGGCAGCGGGCGCCTGGAGCAGCCTGATTCCGGTGGCCGGCTGCTCGCTCCCGCGCGCGTTTCCGGTGCGGGGCCACCTGACCGGTTTGCACCTCGAACCAGGCAGCATAGGCCCGATTTTGCGCTACGAGCAGACCTATATCGTGCAGCGTGCCGATGGCTTCACCATCGCGGGGGCGTCTTCCGAGCAGTGCGGATTCAATCGCGCGCTCGACCCGTTGATCCTGGCCGGTATTCGCGAAAGGGCTGCGCGACTGGCACCCCGCCTCGCGAATTGCGATTTTGCAGAGAGCTGGCTGGGCTTCCGGCCCGGAATCGAGAGCGACGGCCCGGTGATCGGCCCCGCGGGCGGAACGGCGCTGTGGCTGGCGTATGGCCACTACCGGAATGGCATCCTCATGGCGCCGGTCACGGCGTCGCGAGTGGCGCAAGCAATTACCTCCAGTTCGGAAAAGGATTCGTCCGGGCCGACCGGGACGCGCTGATCAGATCCGGCAAACGTGTCCGGCGCCGCAGTAATTCCTCGAGCAGCCCTTCCAGGGCATCTTCCTCGTCCGCAATCCAGTCCGCGGGAATGCGCTTCCACGCCCGATCGACTACCGTTTCCGGGAAATTGACCACTTGGTCTAGCCAGGGCTGAAAATCGTCCAGAGAGCGTACGGCTTCATATACCAGGGAACGCATATACAGGCCCTGAATCGGGCTTTCGGGAAAATCCCAGTGCGGGCCATTGAAGGCGTAGCCGTGGTCGATCATGCGGGCCACGAAGACCGGGCGGGCCTGAGGGCCGCCTTCGGGGTCGCCGCCTGCATGGCGCACCATGGCGCGAAAGAACACCGACTGCCGGCCATCGGCATTGCCCGTCCATTTATCGAACACCAGGATGGCGCGGAAATCTTCGAGGTTGGCTACGCGGGCGAGCAGCGCGTCGGGCAGAAAATCGTACACGGTGGCGAGAGCCGGGTCCCCGGGGTAGCGCGATGCGAAATGCCAGCCCGGCTCGACGGGGATTTCCCTTCCGCCCACCTGCATTTGCATGGTGGGATTGGCATCCACAAAGGAAGCTGTAATCTGAATTACCGCGCCCGCCGGAGCCGCGATTTGCAGGTAATCGAGGAACACGGCAGAGAGTAATTCATTGACCAGCACACGATGATGCTGGGGATTGTTGCGGAACTTGACCACGTAGAAATGGCCGTCATCCGCCTCGAGCAGGTGTGCTTGGGCACCCCCTCGCATTCTGCGAATGTGGCGTAGAGCCGTGATAGGCATCGCTGGCTGGGATTCAAAGGATTACACTGGAGTTTTATCACACGAGGAGCGCATCACGCATGGCCGCAACAGAAGCACCGACCCAGCCGGAAGCCGCGACACCAGCTACCGGTCCCGCACGCAGCAGTGATGAAGTCGCACTGGAACTGATGAAATTCATCGCAGTCTCTACGGGATTTGGCCGATCGTCCCAGCCCGCGGCCGGGTTCTCCGGAAAACCGATAACACGGTCACCGGAGGAGCACGCCGAGGCATTACTGGAACTGTTTGAGCGCTGCCGGCGCGTGGTTCGCAAAGAAAGCTGAAAGGCTACGGCGCAGGGCAGGCGGGAAAAGCGCACAGGGCGCCGCGGCGTTCCCTGGTGCGCGTTGAGTGAAGGCACTGCCCTGAACGCCATGCTAGCGGCGTTTGCCGCCTTTCTTGGACGCTTTTTTGGCCACCGCCTTTTTGACCGCTTTTTGGAGTGATTTCTTAGCGGCAGCCTTTTTGGCGGGCGCTTTCTTAGCAGCCTTTTTCGCAGGAGCTTTCTTAGCAACAGCCTTGTTGGCAGCAGCCTTCTTCACAGGAGCTTTGGCTGCGGCTTTTTTGACAGGCGCCTTTTTAGCGGCTGCTTTGGCGGGCGCCTTCTTAGCTGCCTTGGCTTCCTTCTTGGGGGGAGCTTCTTTAGCCGGAGCTTTCTTGGCGGTGGCGGCCTTCTTCACTGGCTTTTTGGGCGGCGCGGGTTCCGGCTCTGCTTCCACGGGCGCGGTAGCGGGCACGGGCTCGATTACGCCTATCGTCACGGTCTCTTCGATTTCGTCTTCGTCTTCGTCGTCGTCTTCCTCGTCCTCGTCAAATTCGTCGAGCTTGGAATCGAGTTCCGAGTTTTCCTCATCTTCGTAATCGTGGAAATCTTCCATCTCGTCTTCGTTGGCAGGAGCGAGTGTTAGCCTATCAAACATTAAGCAAGCCTCCAATAGTCAGGCACACAATCACCCATAGAATACTCCTTTTGCGTGTTCCGCAATAGCGAAAAATAACGCAGGGCGTGAAAATTCGGCCTTTGGATGGGATCGAAGCCAGGCTCGAGCGAATTATTGCGCCGAAGTGCGCGCCACAAGGCCGCCGGTGGCGTGAGTCTTGCGGAGCGCAGTCTGCCTGGTTTCGCGGACAGCAGCGCTGTGCTTTGTCGAAGGCCGGCGCGCGGAATTTTGCGGCCGCGCTGCAGCCACGGTGCGCGGAGTAACGGGAATGATCAACCGGTCACCTTCCATTGCTTCGGGTTTGTCCATACGATTGGCCGCCATAAGAGAACTGACGGGCAAACCATATTGCTTCACGATAGACGCTAAAGTTTCCCCCGCTGCCACACGGTGGATGCGCCACGTGGTACGGTGTTCCGCCGGAATGAGTTGGAGCGAAGCCGTTACCTGCTCTCCCGAGCCTTTGGGGACGCGCACCACGTAATCATCGGGCGCAGTGTCTTTCAAGATTGCCGGGTTCAACTCCTGCACTTCGGCCAGGGGCGCATCAGCCAGATCAGCAACCAGGGAGAGGCTGGTCGGAGCAGTGGTCTCTATGGTGTCGTACTCGATGGGGACATCCAAGGGCACGTCCTGCAACCCATATTCGGCGGCATTCTTTTCCATAATCGTCATCGCCAGAATGATGGGCACGTAATTGGTGGTTTCGAGCGGAAGCACACCGCGATTGCGCAGTTCCCAAAAGTCCGCAAATCCGGTGCGTTCGACAGCCTTTTCCACTACTCCGGGACCGCAATTGTAAGCCGCCAGGGCCAGGTACCAGTCGCCGAATTCATTGTAGAGATCATGCAGGTGGCGCGCCGCGGCACGCGTGGCGCGCTCGGGGTCCATGCGGTCATCGGTATACTTGGTCTGCATCAGCCCGTACTGGCGGCCGCGCCACGCCAGGAACTGCCACATTCCGCCGGCCGCCTTGTAAGAAACAGCGCGCGGCATAAAGCCGGATTCCGCTTGCGCCAGATGGATAAGCTCCTGGGGCAGGCCTTCCTCGTCGAGAATGCGCAGGATCATGCGCCGATATCGCCCGGAGCGTTCGATACCCGCGAGCAGGGTCTTTCGTCCGCGGGTATCAAAGAAATGGATGTAGCCCAGCACGGAGTCCGTCACCATGAGAGGCAACTCGGAGACGGTGGCGGCAACTTGTTCCCTAACCTTGTCCTTAAGCTTGGGATCTACGGGGAACGTCATCTGCAAAAGATCTTCGAGCGGGGCCTTCTCGAATCCCGCGTCCTGAACATTGACGGAAGCTCCCAATCCTGCCAAGTCGAACCGATGTATGGAATCCACCATATCATCGAACTTTTTCTCGTAATCCTGCCGGTCAGCCGGGTTCTCTTCGAATGCTTCGAGCATCCTATCGACAGCCTGATCGAATTCCCGCCGTGCGCCCGTGCTATCACCGGCCTGGTAGAGCCGTCTGCCACGTTGAAACTCCCGATCGGCGCGTTCGACTAGCGCCTCGGCGCGTAGTTTCCTCGAATTCGGCAGCGGTGGCGCTAGGAGCGGAACATTTTGCAGGTAGACGTTAGGTTCGAGTGCCGGAGGCTCCGCGAACTCCACGGTAAACGGCGACTGGCGCGGCATCGGTGGCAGAAAGGACATTTCAAAGCGGGAGGGCTGGTTGGAGGCACACGACAACGCACTCAAAGCTGACAATAAGAACAAAAAGGATAAAAAAGTCTTTGTTCGACTATCCATAATGGGTTTCTAACTACAGAAAACAAAGATCTTACGGGTCGCCAACCGTATAAAGACCATTCCAGACTACTACAGTTCTGTTACCGGAAGCAATATTTCTTTTGCCGCTTTTAGGGAGATAACCCGTACCCTGTCTTTAGTCTGGAGCGGGGTCATAACCCTCCCGCTTTGCTAGCATGAGAGCACGGTGAATGGGGACTTCCCAGAGGCTTGTCTAATCGCCGCTTCAGGCGGGTACAAGTTTCCCTTGGCGGGCGGTCAGACTTGGGCCATTGGCCGGGGAGAAGGATGCGCCGTGCTGCTCGATAGCCGGTCCGTGTCCCGCTTGCATGCCCTGATTCAGCGGCGGAATGCAGGTGACCACTACCTGGTCGATTTGGGCAGCCGCAATGGATCGTTCGTGAATGGGCGCCGCGTGGGTCTTCCGGTGCGCCTTCACGATAAGGATCGGCTCGTGTTTGCGGAGCAGGAACTGATTTTCCGCAATCCGGCGGGAACGGGTGTGCACCCCGTTTCGCAGGAGCCAAGCACCCGCAACCTGCCCACAGAGGCAATGCAAACCCAGTGCCTGGCGACTATTGCGGTGGTGGACATCCGGGACTTTACACCATTCGCGCGAACCGTCTCGGAAGCGTTGCTATCGCAAACCATCGGCACATGGTTCTTGCGCGTTGGCCAAGCAGCGGAACGGTGGGGAAGCTGGGCGCAGCAATATATCGGCGATGCCGTGATGGCGGTCTGGGTTCATCGGGACGTATCCTTTGTAGGGAGCGACCTCGAGCGGGTGCTGCGCGCGGTCTGTGAGTTCCACCGGAGCACCTCCGACCTGAGCCGCACCCTTCCGCTGCCTCGTCCCTTGCGGATCGGTGCGGGGATCAACACCGGGCTGGTCGTTCTGGGCGGCACCGATTACACCGCGCTAGGCGAGCCCGTGAATGCCGCGTTTCGTTTGGAGGCGGCGACGAAAACCATCGGGCTGAGCGTAATCCTGGGCGAAGGCGCATTTTCTGCCTGGAACCGCCTCGAAAACGGACGCTTCCGCCGCTGCGAGGTGGACCTGAAGGGGTACGAAGTTCCCATCACAGCCTGGGCGATTTCCTTTGAGGATCTGGAAGGACTGGTGGAGACCCGGTGAGGCGGGCCGTCCCCTCTAAAACTATTTCGGCGATTCCGGCGGAGGGTAAGCGGGATCCGGGACTTTTTCGCCGCGCGCCCCACCCGTGCGGTCGGGGGGCGTTCCTTTATCATTGGCACTGACGTACGGATACTTACCGGGGTTGTAAAAGCCAGCGCCGCATCCGCAGCACAGCAAAGCGGCAATCAAAAGCAATATTGAAAGTTTCATTAAATTAAGAGGTTCCCAGGTGTGAAGTAGTTCCTTCGGGCGCGGCTAGCGGACGCTCAAGGCGCAGAACGTGTTCGCCGGTTTGGGCATCAAAGCGGTAATCGAGGACGGCATCGGCCGCATCGAGCGCAGGCTCGCCTTCCATAGTGGCGTTACTAACGCTGATTTCGCCATTATTCCGAATCCGTAGCTCGCTGCCTACCTGCAGCGGAATCCGGGTGAAGCTCTGATGCGGACTCATATTTCCCTCTATTCTCTATTATTCTTGCACGGCTGCGGGCCGTGTGTTCTGTGAAGATACGCCCGCAGCAGATCCGGACGGGCTGCAATTGGTGAAAAACGTGTACGCAGCCCGATGTTATGGAGCACGTGGCAAGCGTGCTGTTCGCCCTGTTCTGGAAACTGGGCGGCCCGGGTTTACTCATCCTGGGAATCCTCGATTCCTCATTCCTGGTAGCACCGCTCGGAAACGACCTCCTGGTGGTGGCTATGACTTCCTACAACCGCGACTGGGCGCACGTGCTCTACTACTCCTTCATGTCGAGCGCGGGATCGGTGCTGGGAGTGATGCTGATCGACCTGGCAGTGCGGCGCTTGGGCGAGGCGGGGATCGAAAGACACCTGCCGCGAAAGCGGCTGGCCTATGTCAAAAGCAAGGTGCAAAAAAACGCGGTTTGGGCGCTGATTGTGGCCGCCATGGCGCCGCCGCCTTTTCCCTTTACGCCGTTCATTGTGGCGGCATCCGCGCTCCAGTATCCACGCGGAAAGCTGCTCACCGTCGTGGGCCTGGCGCGCATGGTGCGATTCGGCGGTTTGGGCGTGCTGGCGCTCTTGTTCGGGCACAGTATTCTGCAGTGGTTTGCGAGGCCCTATGTGCAGTGGTTTTGCGTAGGCTTGGTG
>JASIAM010000159.1 GCA_030041985.1 Bryobacteraceae bacterium
GGATAATACCGGGTGTTAGGCTGGAGTCGTGCTGCGCCGCTTTTTCCTGTTCCTCTCGGGCCAGAAGCACTTGCGGAAGTGGGTAGAGACCTCGGCCCTTGTCCAGGGGCTGGCATCGCGTTTCGTAGCCGGGGAAAGCCTCGAAGATGCGCTGCGCGCAGGAACAAGAATCAATTCGGAAGGCATTGATCTGACCCTGGACCACCTGGGCGAAAGCGTTACCTCACTGGCCGAAGCAGCCCAGGCGCGCGACAGCTACATCCGGACACTCTCCGCCATTCACGACCATGGCATCCGCGGCAATGTGTCTCTGAAGCTCACACAGTTTGGCCTGGACCTTTCGGAAAAAGAGTGCCGCGCCAACCTAGCGCAGCTTGTAGCGCTGGCGGCGGGCTTTGGCACGTTCGTCCGGGTGGATATGGAGTCGAGCGCGTACACCGATCGCACGCTCAGCCTGGTGGAGGAGATGCATGCACAATACGGCGCTGTCGGGACGGTAATTCAAGCGTATCTCTATCGCAGCCGCAAGGACATTGAGCGGTTGTCGGCGAAGCGCATCCGCGTTCGCCTGGTTAAGGGGGCTTACCTGGAGCCGCCCAACGGAGCGTTTCCGCGCAAGGCCGAAGTGGATCGCAACTATATCGAGTTGATGCAACTGCTGCTCGACCAAGGGGAATATCCGGCGATCGCTACGCACGATGAGAAGATGATCGAAGAGACCAAAGCCCACGCTGCCCGGCGCGGGATCGACGCCGGCCGCTTCGAGTTTCAGATGCTGTATGGAATCCGCAGGGACTTGCAGCGCCGGCTGGTGGCCGATGGCTATCGCCTGCGGCTTTATGTGCCATTCGGAAAGGCCTGGTACCCGTATTTCATGCGGCGGCTGGCCGAGCGTCCGGCGAATGTCTTCTTTCTGGCACGCCACGTTTTCCGGCAATAGGAGACTGTGTTTTAGCCGCATTCAGTCTAATTACCCTTCAAAGCAATTACAGTAGGTTGGTTGTACGGAGACCGGTGGCCAACATCTTTGTATCTGTTCGACCCGAAGGTGTGGGTTACTCCCATCTAAGACATCGACATTTATTGACTTACAGCTATCAGCGCTTCCGGCGGTTATCTCAACCTCTCCGGCCACAACTAGTCATTGACTCCCCGGTTCGGAGGTGATATAAGTGTGCCACCGAAAAGGGAAAAGCACGTCCATGCGTTACTTCATCGGCACCATCTATATATTGACGGCCACGTTGACGGCCTTTGCTCAGAGCGATCGTGGAGTTATCACGGGCACTGTAAGCGACCCGGCCGGAGCAGTGATTGCCGGTGCAATGATCGAAGTGAAGAACGTGGCTACCGGTGCCGTCTACCAGGTTGGCACTTCCGCGACCGGCAATTATACACTGCCGCAGTTACCTGCCGGCCAATACGAAATGTCCGTAACATCACCGGGTTTTAAGCAATATGTCCAACGCGCCTTGACCGTCGACGTGGCGCAAACCTACCGTGTCGATGTCGTCTTACAGATAGGTTCGAGTACGGAATCCGTTACTGTCACGGATGCCGCTCCCCTCCTGAAAGCTGATAGTGGGGAGTTGAGCCACAATGTGACGACGAATCAGCTCGATAATCTTCCCGTGTTATCACTTGGGTCCACCGCCGGCCAAGCCGGTATCCGTAATCCTTATGCCGTGCTCCAGGTGCTTCCCGGCGGCGACTACCGGCCCGATGTCAGCATCCGGGTTAACGGGATGCCAAGCAATACCCAAGGTTTCCTTCTCGAAGGCCAGGATGCATCCAATGGCATCATCTTCTACCAATCCCAAACTCAGCCGAGTGTGGACGCCGTCCAGGAGTTTGCGATTCAGACCAGCAACTACGCGGCTGAGTTCGGACAGGCAGGCGGCGGCGTCTTCAACGTTACCATGAAATCGGGAACTAACCAACTTCATGGGAGCGGTTACGAGTATTTCGTAAATGAAGCGCTCAACGCCGGTGTTCCTTTCACTAGTGATGGCGCTGGACATCTTCTCCGGCCCCGCGATCGCATGAATGATTTTGGCTTCACTCTCGGGGCGCCGGTCTGGCTCCCCAAGGTTTATAACGGCCATGACAAATTGTTCTTCTTTTTCAGCTTTGAACAGTTCCGCCAGACTATCATCACGAATAACGTCCCACTAACAGTCCCGACGCTAGCTTATCGTCAGGGCGATTTCCAGCAGGCGCTGACCAACCGCCTTCTGGGAACCGATCCGCTCGGACGCCCGATCTACGAGAACACTATTTATGATCCCGCATCTACCTTCACCGTTAATGGATTGCAGGAAAGGAACCCGTTTCCCAATAACACTATACCGGAGAGTGATTTTGATCCGGTGGCGCAAAAAATCCAGTCTTTCATTCCCCTGCCGTCCGGTCCTAATGCGAACGCGCTGATCAATAATTATCTCCCTACTTACGCGAATCCGAAACTCACTTACATTCCGTCGCTAAAGATGGATTACCTGCTTAGCCCACGATCGAAACTGTCGGGATATTGGTCGCGAACCGCAACCAATACTCCCAATACCAGCGGATTTCCGTATCCGATTACAACTGCTATAGCAAGCAATGTAGTAGCGAATACCGTCCGTCTGAATTTCGACCAAACCTTGACACCGACGTTGCTTCTGCATTTCGGCGCCGGCCTCTTGGATACGTTAGTCCAACAAATCGGTGCGGCATACAATCCTGTCGAGGGGATCGGTTTGACCGGAACTTATACCGATCTGTTTCCATCGATCGGAGGATTGTCGGCAGCCCAGGGCGGCGTGTCAGGCATGGGCGGCGGCGGAGCCCGTTTGGAAAACTTGAAGCCCACCGGAAGCACAAACATCACGTGGGTCCGAAACAATCATACTTACAAGACCGGGGCTGAAATTATTTTAAATGGGGACATCGCCACAGTCCAGACTTATGCGAATGGCGATCTCGATTTCGCAGCCACCGAGACCGGGCTTCCCTCTTTGAATGGTGTGCCGCTCGCGGGCACGGTTGGATTTCCCTATGCAAGTTTTCTGCTGGGAGCGGTGGATAACGGATACATCGCCACTCCCACGGATACGCGAATGGGAAGTCATTCGCTCGCATGGTTCATCCAGGACACTTGGAAAGCAAACCGGAAACTGACTATCGACTATGGCTTGCGCTACGATTTTGAAACGTATCTGCGAGAGCAGTACGGCCGGTTTGGAGTTTTCTCGCCCACGGCGCTGAACCCGAGTGCTGGCGATTTACCGGGAGCTGTCATTTACGAAGCTACCTGTCACTGCCACATGGCGCACAATTATCCATTCGCCTTTGGACCGCGGCTCGGAATTGCTTATCAAGTTCTGCCGAAGACAGTGCTTCGGGGGGGCATCGGCATTTCCTACTATAAAACGGATGACAATAACTATCTGTCCCTCTCTACCGGATCACAGGAACCATATGCCACATCTTCCTATGGCAATCCTGCCTATTACATGCGAAATGGTTTACCGTTTAACATAACTTGGCCAAACTTCAACCCGGGCATCGTTCCCCTTCCGGGGGAAACGACCTCACCTTCGGAACAGTTCGATCAGAACGCGGGCCGGCCTGCCAGGACGCTACAGTGGAGCCTCGGCGTACAGCGAGAGGTGAGTCGCGATCTCGTAGTGGAAGCCGCATGGGTGGCGAACCGCGGCGTGTGGTGGAACGCGCCCTTTATCATTAACCCAAATATCCTGACACCGCAGATTCTTGCCGCGCATGGACTCAGTCTCAACAACCCGGCCGACTTGCAACTTCTCGCTGCCCCGATCAACTCAGCGATAGCGGCTGCGCGCGGCTTCAGTACGCCACCCTATTCCGGTTTCCCTCTGACCGCTACGGTGGCGCAATCGTTGCGCCCGTTCCCGCAGTTCGGCGGCCTGACCAATTTCCACTATGCGCCGGACGGAGACACCTGGTATAACTCGCTCCAGGCGAAAGCCACCAAGCGGGTCTCACATGGGCTGGATTTCCTCTCTTCTTTCACCTGGTCGAAGCAGGAGATGATCGGCGTGGAAGAGAATTTCGCAAACAGCGGACCGATATTCCCCGCAACCAATGACATACAAAATCGCCAACAGAATAAATATCTGTCCGGCTTTGATCAGCCATTCCTGTTTACTCTGGCAGCCAATTACACCACACCTCGACTTACCGGGAGCTTCACAGGAGGGAAAGTACTCTCCTGGATTGCTCGCGATTGGACTCTCGGCGCAGTCTTAAGGTACTCGAGCGGTCTGCCTATCGAATCGCCCATCGCCCAAAACGGCCTGAGCGCGATCCTGTTTCGCGGTACCGGACCGGCCGGCACTACGGGAGGCACATTCTTCGACCGCGTACCCGGAGTGCCTCTATTTACTGACAATCTCAACTGCCATTGCTTTGATCCGAACAAGACATTCGTTCTCAATCCGGCCGCCTGGGTGGACCCGCCCGCGGGCCAATTTGGGACTGCCGCCGGTTACTATGATGATTACCGCTATCAGAGGCATCCGGTAGAGAATATGTCTCTAGGCCGCATCTTCCGCATCAAAGAGCACGACAGCCTCCAAATTCGCGCGGAATTCACCAACATCTTCAACCGGGCGGGGTTGAACAACCCGGTATCGACTAACGCCTTAGCGACCCAGACGGCCTCAAACGGACAAACGACTGCTGGCTTCGGCTACATCAGCACCGCGGCCACGACAACGACACCGTTGCCGCGTCAGGGTCAACTGGTAGCACGGTTCCAATTTTGACGATACATACTGTTTCTACAAAGGATATTTATGCGGCTTCTATGTAGTATTCTCCTGGTGGCCGGGCAGTCTGCTCCATTGCTGCTGGCTCAAGGCAAACCGGGTAGCGCGGCCGATTGGCCCATGTATAACCGCGATCTGGCGGGCACTCGCTATTCCCCACTCACTCAAATCAATAGGAACAACGTTTCGAAGCTAACCGAGGCCTGGAGCTACCGGCTGCAGCCGGAAGGCCGGGCACTCACTTCTCCTAGCCCGGCGGAAATCTTTCAAGAGATCACGCCCATTGTGGTGAATGGCATCATGTACATGCCCGCCGGCGACCGCATCGTGGCGCTCGATCCGGAAACGGGCAAGGAGATCTGGAGGTACGAACTCCAGACAGGCATGGCTTCCCAGCGCGGACTGGCGTACTGGCCCGGAGACCGGAACAACCCACCCCGCATTATTTTTACGGCCGGCCATAAAATGATGGCGCTGAACGCTAAGACGGGTAAGCTCGACCCCGGCTTCGGGCGTGAAGGAGAAGTCGAACTGACTGTGACTTACGCCGGAGCGCCGACGATTTATAAGAACGTACTTCTGATCGGAAGCAATTTCTATGGACCCGGAGAGCGCCACATCAATCCTGCGCTGGATCAGGCCGGCGGCCAGATCGCAAACTCGCGGGCCTTCGATGCCCGGACCGGCAAATTGCTCTGGGAGTTTCACAATATTCCGCATACTGGTGAGCCCGGCAATGAGACGTGGCTTAACGATAGCTGGAAAAATCGGACCGGCAATAATGTCTGGGCATTTGCATTGACAGTGGACGAGCAACGCGGCACCGTTTTCATGCCGGTGAGCGAGCCAGGAGCGAATTTTTATGGCGGAGACCGGCCCGGTATCAACCTGTTCTCAGACTCGATCGTCGCCCTGGATGCGGAGACAGGAAAGCTGAAATGGTATTTCCAAACCATCCATCACGAATTGTGGGACTACAATCTCCCCCCGGCGCCGGGCTTAGTAGACATTGTGAAGGATGGCAAGAAGATTCCTGCCCTGGCGCAAGTGGGCAAGATCGGATACATGTTCATCCTGGACCGGACGACCGGGAAGCCGGTTTTTGGAGTCGAGGAACGTCCGGTAGCGAAAGGCAATGTTCCGGGAGAGTGGTATTCGCCCACGCAGCCTTTCCCGGTGAAACCGCCGCCGATCGCGCGAGTCAGCTTTACAAAAGCGGATATCGTTACCGCGGAAGATACCACGCCGGAGCATGCCAAAGCCTGTCAAGAGCTTTACGACAAACTCGGGGGGCTGTATAACGCCGGACCTTATACGCCT
Organism: Bryobacteraceae bacterium; assembly: GCA_030041985.1. Classification (GTDB taxonomy): domain Bacteria; phylum Acidobacteriota; class Terriglobia; order Bryobacterales; family Bryobacteraceae; genus PSRJ01. The sequence continues at coordinate 6,111 of JASIAM010000159.1, forward strand.
TGGCCGTATCACGAGGAAGGTACTAAAACGGCGCCGGCGATCATCTTTCCCGGTTTCGGAGGCGGCGTTAACTGGGGCGGCACAGCAACCGATCCGAAGTCCGGGTACGTGTTCTTTGCCACCAAGGATAGCCCCGTAGTCGGGTGGCTGGAGAAAAACCCGAAGTACACACCGGGCAACAGCGAAGGGCTGGTGGAATACATAAGGAGCGGGCCGGGTGGATCCTTCAGTGCACCGGTTAAGGATGGCAATGGGCGCACTCTGGCAAACGTGCCATGTTTCAAAGGGCCATGGGCGAGACTGATCGCGGTGAATGCCAATACCGGAGATTTCGCCTGGCAGGTTCCTCTGGGCTTAGTCGAGGGCCTGCCCGAAGGAAAGCAGAATATGGGCGGCGCCAGCAGTGCTGGTCCCATCGCGACGGCGGGCGGGCTCGTCTTCATCGGAGCCACCAACGACAGGCGCTTTCGAGCGTTCGACTCGCAAACGGGCAAGGAGTTGTGGGTCGCCAAGCTGCCCTATGTGGCGACTGCCGTACCGATCACGTATCAGGGCAAGAGTGGAAAGCAATATGTGGCGATTATTGCCGCAAGCGGGGGAGGAGCGGAAGGAACGCCGCGGAACAGCCAATCACTGGTTGCGTTTGCACTGCCGTAAAATTGCTGGTCGTCGCCTTATTGCGAATTGAAGCGCGGCATATTCCGCCTTCGCCTTCTGCAAGATTGGAATGTGCGGATCGGCGTGCCGCGAGAATTGCGGAATCGGGCCGATAGCCTGCTTTGATGGTGGCCGGATTGCATCGGAAGCTTGCAGCTCGATTTCACGTGTGTGCGTCAGTTATGCGCCAAAGTAACTGGCGTCTCGTCAGATCATTGATGCCGGTTCCCTCTGCCTGATTACTATCTTTCGCATTCTTCCGCCAGTGCAACTCGTCTCGCTCCTCGCGATTCGTTCCACCTTTCAGCCTTTTAGGCTGGCAAGAGCGGCCTTCTACCTGGATCAAAGCGGAACTCTTCATCTAACCGCGGCGCCAATTGAATTTTTCTGCTTCCATGTACGCACGGTCTTTGATATACTTCCGCAATTACCACACTGCTTGACCGGTCCTAACCGGTTCGCCAGAGGAGGTCCATTGGCTTATAGGTTTGTTGTAGCTGGGATACTGGCTTGTTCCGCCGTCGCTTTCGGCCAGACGAGCGGGGGCACGATCACGGGCACCGTTTCGGATCC
>JASIAM010000160.1 GCA_030041985.1 Bryobacteraceae bacterium
AGAAACGTGCCGTCCATGCCGGGGTCGCTCGAAGAAGCCCTGAGTTGTCTCGAAGACGACCACGATTTCCTGCTGCGTGGCGATGTGTTCACCGAGGAGTTGATCGAGACTTTTATCGATTACAAGCGGAAAAACGAAGCGGATGCCGTGCGCCTGCGGCCGCATCCTTACGAATTCGCTTTGTATTACGACATCTAGCACCTGTTTGGAGAGCCGCGGCCGTCAGGGAGCGGCCGCGGCGGCTTTCGTTCATGCAAGGCACGATCGTCCGGATCAACACGTCCCCTGGCGGCTTGCCCAAGTGGCCAATTACCGAAGGCCGCCTCTCGGAATTGGGCATCGAAGGTGATAGCCACTCTCACCCCGCCATCCACGGCGGCGCGAACAAAGCTATTCTGCTGATCGCGGCCGAAACGGTTGACGAACTCACGGCTCGTGGGTTCCCCCTGTTCTATGGCGCGCTCGGCGAGAATCTCACCGTGCGCGGCATCCCTTTTCATGAACTGCGCATTGGCGACCGTCTCGCAGCCGGCTCTGCCCTGCTGGAAATTACGCAGCCGCGCGGCCCCTGTGCCGCGCTTGATGCCTATGGGGAAACCTTGAAAGCGGCTATCTACGACGCTGGCGTGAAGGCCCGCGATCCCGCATCGCCCCGCTGGGGAATGAGCGGATTCTATGCGCGCGTGGTAGAGAGCGGCGTAATCCGCGTGGGGAACACTATCTCAGTCGTGCCGTGCTCATCCCCGCTTTCGCAGCCAGATATAACAATGGTTCCCGATCCGCCGCGCCTCAGGTGAGCGCAGCAGGAGCAAATCCAAATAGCGCAGCGGAAACAACAGCCAGCCGCAAACCACGTGGGCGAAAGCCCGCCAGATCCGGAACGGCAGCAGGAGTTTCACGTACTCGATTGCCACCACCAGCAGGGTTGCCGTAGGTCCGGTGCGCCATCCCGCAGCCACCACCTGCATCGGCCCCGCCAACAGTTCGAGGCCATCGATCGTAAAGCGGCGAAAGTCCCGCGGGTACTCGTGGAAGGGATGGCAGAATGGAGTCACGATATGCAGATAGCCGCCCGGCGCCAGAACACGGCACATTTCGCTCATCACGCGCTGGGGATCGCGCACGTGTTCCAGCACCGCATCGCATTCGATCCTTTGAAACAGATCGCCACGAAACGGAAGCAACTCCGCGTCAGTAGCCACATCCACCCCCGATACGGCGAACAGATCGATGTTCACGTACCCATCCACTCTGCGGCCTGCGCCGCCGATATACAGATTCCAACGGCCCAGCGGAAAGTCCTTCGGCTCCCCGGGATTCATAATGAACGGCGCTGGAGGGCTGAGCAGCCGCAGCATCCGATTCAGCCAGTGACGGGAAGCCCGCTTGCGATAGACATCAACCAGATCGACGGGCATTACTCCAACCGCGGCGTCACTCCACACCAGCGCAGGCCTCGCGATAAATGGCGAGCACCTCGCGCGCGGTTCGCTCCCAACTGAAACGGTGGACCTGCTCGCGGCCGCAGCGGATCAGCGTGGCACGCAGTACTTCATCGAGCAGAACCTCCTTGATGCCGCGGGCGATTTCGAAAACGTTTTCCGGGTTAACTTGCACCGCCGAATCGCCCACCACTTCCGGCAAAGAACTAACGTTCGAAGTGACCACGGGCGTGCCGCACGCCATCGCTTCCAGCGGCGGCAAACCGAAGCCTTCGTAACGGGAGACGAAGACAAACGCAGCCGCCGCTTCGTAGAAACAACGTAAGGTATCGAAGGGAACGAATCCTAGAAACCGCACCACGCTTTCCGCCCGGCTTTTGATCACGGCCTGCCGCACCTCCGGGTACTGCGAAATGGTGTCGCCGATGATGATCAGCCGCAAATCCTGATAGACCGGGTGCGTGGAAAGCTGCTCGCGCACTACGGCAAAGGCCTCCACCAGCCGCGGCACGTTCTTGTGAGGACGAATATTGCCGGCGTACAAAAGGAATGGATGTTGGATCTGATATCGCTCGAGGATCCGCAACTTGGTGGCGGCATCGCAGCCGCTGCCCGCCGCCATAAATCCGGGGTCGGGGGCCTCGTAAACGCGGCGGATGTGAGCGGGTGGAACACCCAGCAGGTCACTCAGGTCCCGGCGGGTGGCTTCGGAAACGGCGATCACCCGGCTGGCGCGCATCAGTCCGCGCCGGTACAGGTAACGCTGCAACTTCATTCTCGTAGCCGAGCCACGGAATTCGAACAGCAAGCTGGAAAGGTCGTGAACTGTCACGACATACGGGCGCGGCATCAGCAGCGGCACGCGATTGAGCGGAATGTGAACCAGATCCGCCGAGAGTCTCTTCAGAAATAAGGGAAACGCCACGTGGTTGAACGAGTGGATGTCGGTCTGGCCGTAGGCTGCCGTGGCAAAGTTTTCCGGAAGGCCCGTTAGCGTGCGCGCTTCGGCGGGGCTGCTTACGAGCGTATAGCGATTGCGATGATCAATCGTTCCCAGGGCGTGCGCCAGGCTCCGGATATAACTGCCGATGCCGAAATCGCGGACGCGCCGCGCATCAATGACGATGTGACTAGGCAACCGGGTTTACTCACGGTGAGTCATGGCCTACGCGCGAACCTGGTCCACCTTCCAGCCGTAGAGTGGAAAATGGGCGGTCAGCGCCCGAACCTTGGCGCGGACTGCCGCAATCACACCTTCGTCGGAAACGTGACTGAGCACCTCGGCGATCCACTCGCCTACCTCGCGCATTTCCGGCTCCGCAAATCCTCGCGTAGTCACTGCCGGGGAACCCAGCCGGATCCCACTCGGATTGAGCGGCGGATTCACATCGAACGGAATGGCGTTCTTGTTGACGGTGATGCCGGCCCGGTCGAGCGCCTGCTCCGCTTCCTTCCCGCGGACTCCACGGGAAAACACATCGACCAGCATGAGGTGGTTGTCCGTACCGCCCGAAACGATGCGAAAACCGGTCGCCGCCAACGTGTCTGCCAGGGTGCGGGCGTTGGCCAGAACCTGCTTCTGATAGGTGACAAACTCCGGCGCCATAGCTTCCTTAAAGCACACCGCCTTGGCGGCGATGATGTGCACCAGCGGACCGCCCTGCACTCCCGGGAAGAGCGTCTTATCGATCGCGGCGGCGTATTGCTGTTTCGACAAAATGAGACCCGACCGCGGGCCGCGCAGCGTTTTATGCGTAGTGCTGGTCACTACGTCGGCCCACTCGCACGGATTGGGGTGCAGGCCCGCGGCTACCAGGCCGGAAAAATGGGCCATGTCCACCAGGAAAATCGCGCCCACTGCGTCGGCAATCGCGCGAAACCGCGGAAAATCCCAAATGCGCGGATACGCGCTGCCGCCGGCGATGATCAACTTCGGCTTATGCTCATGCGCCAGCCGTTCCAATTCGTCGTAGTCAACCCGCTCATCCTCGCGACGCACGTTGTAAGCCACTACATGATAGGTTTTGCCCGAAAAGTTCAGCGGATGCCCATGGGTCAGGTGGCCGCCATGAGCCAGATTCAGACCCATGATCGTGTCGCCGGGCGAGCATACTGCTGCATAAGCCGCCTGATTGGCCTGCGAACCGGAGTGTGGCTGCACATTGGCGTGCTCCGCTCCGAAAATGCGCTTGGCTCGTTCCCGCGCCAGGTTCTCCACTACATCGGTGAATTCGCAGCCGCCGTAGTAGCGCTTCCCGGGATAGCCTTCCGCGTACTTATTCGTAAACACCGTCGCAGCCGCTTCCAGGACGGCTTCGGAAGTGAAATTTTCGCTGGCGATGAGTTCCAACTGCGAGTGCTGGCGCTCGATTTCGTTCTGGACGGCCTCGTAAATTTCAGGATCGCTTTCAGATAAAGGCCGCGCCATTCGCTCTTGGGCTGTCATAAGGATGCCCAATTTTAGCATGTTAGAATTGGGATTTTTCCCGCCTACATGCTCTGGAGCAAGCTATTCATCCCCACGCTGCGGGAAATTCCCGCGGAAGCCGAAGTTCCGAGCCACCAGCTTTTACTGCGCGCGGGCTACATCCGGCAGCTTGCGGCAGGCATCTACAGCTACTTGTTTCTGGCACAGCGCTCCCTGCTGAAAATCCAGCAGATCGTCCGCCAGGAAATGGACGCTATCGGCGCGCAGGAAGTGCTCCTGCCCGCCCTGCACCCCGCCGAAATCTGGCAGGAATCCGGCCGCTGGGACATCATGGCCGAAAACATGTTCCGGCTGAAAGACCGTTTTCAGCGCGATTTGTGCCTGGGCATGACCCATGAGGAAATCGCGGCCGTGCTGGCGCGCGGCGAGCTGCGCAGCTACAAGCAACTCCCCCAGATCTGGTACCAGATCCAAACCAAATTCCGCGACGAGGCGCGCCCCAAATCCGGTCTTTTGCGCGTCCGGCAGTTCCTGATGAAAGACTCCTATTCGTTTGATCTGGACCAGGCCGGCTTGGATATCGCTTACGAAAAGCATTACCAGGCCTACCGCCGCATTTTCAATCGCTGCGGCCTGGAGTACATGGCCGTAGAAGCGCTTTCGGGCGCCATGGGCGGCAGCCAGTCTCACGAATTCATGGTCGCATCCGAAGCCGGCGAGGACTCGGTGGTGTTTTGCCAGGCGTGCGGCTACTCGGCTAACCTCCAAAAGGCAGTCTCGCAGCCCGCGCTGCCCTCCATTGACGATCCGCCAGGCGATCTGAAGCCGGAGCCTTTTCACACCCCGGGGCGCAAGACCATCTCCGAGGTGGCCGGATTCACCGCGTTGCCGGAAACGTCGCAGATGAAAAGCCTGGTGCTGATGGCCGATGGCAAGCCGGTGCTGGTGCTGCTGCGCGGCGATCACCAGTTGAGCGAACCCAAATTCGCGGCCATCTCCGGCGATCCCGAGTTCCGGCCGGCTCACCCGGAGGAGATTCGTGAGTACTTTGGCGCGAGTGCAGGCTCCCTCGGACCAGTCGGCATCAAAAATATGACTATCCTCGCCGACCGTGCTCTGGCTGGGCGGCACAACATGATCGCTGGCGCCAACCGCGATGATTACCACTTGCGCAACGTCACTCTGGGCGAGGATTTTGAAGCCGAACTCCACGATCTGCGCCAGGTGGCGCCCCGCGATGAGTGCCTGCATTGTGGCCGTGAGCTGGAAATCCGCAAGGCGATGGAAATCGGCCACATCTTCAAGCTCGGATACAAATATTCCGAGTCCATGGGCCTGCGGGTGCTCAACGCGGAAGGCAAGGAGATCCCACCAATCATGGGTTCTTACGGCATCGGCATCGAGCGCATCCTGAGCGCGGCCATCGAGTTGTATCATGATCGCGACGGAATGATTCTCCCTCCCGCCATTGCCCCGTTTTCGGTGGTGGTGACTCCGGCCAACAACGCCGATGCGGCCCAGATGTCTGCCGCCCATGACATCTACACCAAATGCCTGGCGCTCGGCTTAGACGCGCTGCTCGATGACCGCGACGAGCGTCCAGGCGTCAAGTTCAAAGACGCCGACCTGATCGGCGTGCCTTATCGAATTACCGTGGGAAAGAAGCTGGCTGGGGGATTGGTCGAACTGGTCGAGCGTAAGACCCGGAAGACTACTGACGTCGCGGCAGCCGAGGCCGCGGCGTCAGTGGTGCAACTGATCAGTTGATCGCTGGTTTCAGTTCAGCAGCCGGCCCTGCCGCAAATAGGCCGGTGTGTCCAAATCGTCGAGATCCAGCACAGGCGGCTCGGGTCCGGCGGAGACCGGCTCCGGTTCTGGCTCCGGCTCGAATCTGGCGGGCAGCGGTTCGGAGTCGGGAACGTACCCCGGAGCCTTTGGCGCCGGCTCCGGAACACGAGCTTCGATTCGGATCTCCGGCACGATTCGCCGCTCAACGACGGGCGCGTTTTCCGGCGTGAAGCCGGTGGCAATCACCGTAATCTTGACCGCATCCTCCATCGCCTCGTTTAGAATCACGCCGAAGTTGATCTGCACTTCATCGCAATCCGCGGCCTCGCGAATGATCGAGCACGCTTCGTTGACTTCATGGAGTCCCAGCCGGCTCGACCCCGTAATATTGATCAGGATGCCGCGCGAACCCGTAATCCGCGAATCCTCCAGCAGCGGGCAGCTAATGGCCTGCCGCGCGGCTTCCACCGCCGCGTGTTCTCCGCGCGCCACCGCCGTGCCCAGCATGGCGTAACCCATCCCCACCATCGTGGCTCTAATATCCGAGAAATCGCGGTTGATGATGCCCGGCGTAGTGATGATATCGCTGATGCCTTGCACGGCCTGCCGCAGCAGGTCATCGGCCATCCGGAACGACTCGAAAAAGCTGGTGCCCCGCGGGGCCAGCGCCAGCAAGCGGTCATTCGGGATGGCGATCACCGTATCCACCGTGGAGGCCAGCTTGGCCAGCCCGTCTTCCGCCAGGCGTCTGCGCCGCGTGCCCTCGAATCCGAAAGGTTTCGTTACCACAGCGACCGTCAGCGCATCCAGCTCTTTGGCGAGCGCAGCGATTACCGGCGCAGCGCCGGTTCCAGTGCCGCCGCCCAGTCCACTCGTGACAAAGACCATGTCGGCGCCTTGCAGCACCTCCACAATCCGGTCGGTATTTTCCAGTGCCGCCTGCCTTCCGATCTCCGGATTCGACCCGGCGCCCAGACCATTGGTAATCTTGGCGCCAAGCTGCAGCTTGTTGGGGACCGCGCAGGCCGAAAGGGCCTGCAAGTCCGTGTTCATGGCGTAGAACTCCACGCCTTCGAGACCCTCCTGCACCATGCGGGCCACGGCATTGCAGCCTCCGCCGCCCACGCCCACGACCTTAATCCGCGCCCCGCTGTGTGCTTCTTCTTCGATCTCGTATTTCAAATCGTTGATGTCGGATTCGATGCGTCCCATAACTCCCCCTTGGAACTGGGGATTGGGAGCTGGGGACTGGCAAAACCGTGTGCCCCGATTCCAGTCCCCAGTCCCTAATCCCTAGTCCCTATCGCAATACTTTTCCCAACCACCCTGCTGCTTCCCGCGCCTCGGCCGCTTTCGTTTTCAATTTGGCCGAGTACATCGCCAGGCCGGCGGCGGTAGTCCACTCCGGATCCCGCAACTCTTCCGGCCAACCCTCAATTCCCACCGCCAGTCCGTACCGCGCCTGGCATCCCAGCACGCGCTCCGCGATATCACACAACTCCGGCAGCTTCGCGCCGCTACCGGTCAGGAAAACCCCGCCCAAAAGACCGTGCTCCATGCCCACGCGTGCCAGTTCCAGGCGCACATGCTCAAACAGCTCCTCCGACCGGGCTTCCAGAATCTGGTTAATCAGCTTTCGCTGCACCTGCCGCGGCTCGCGGTTTTCCGGCGCAGGCACCTCCACCAACACGTTATCGGGGCAACTGTGAGCGCTTGCGGCTCCATATTCCAGCTTCACCAGCTCGGCATCCTCGAAGCTCAGGCACAGGCCCTGCGCCAGGTCGCGCGTGAAGTGGTCGCCGCACACGCGAATGGTGGAGGCCAGTTGCATCGAGTCGCCATAATACACCGCCAGCTCGGTCGATTCCGCCCCGATATCCACCACCGCGATGCCCTCGCGCCGTTCCTCCGGGTACACCGCCGCATAGCACCCGGCCAGCCCTTCAAAAATGCTTTCCTCCACTTCCATGTGCGCCTGGTTGACCGCGCCGATAATCCAGTTGTGCTCCTGTGTAGAGCAGGTCACCAGGTGGATATGAATCTCCAGCCGCGAGGCCACCATCTTGCGCGGGTCGCGATGGCCCGGATGATCGTTCACCACGAAATCCTGCGGAAACAGTTGCAGCAGCATGCGGTCTTCCTGCAACTGCACGCGGGCCGCGCGATTTACCACCCGGTTCACATCCCGTTGCTCGATTTCGCGCATCTGTCCCAGTTCGAGCACGCCGCGGCCGTTGGCGCCGCGCAACGTGGGGCCGCCCATCCCCACTACCACCGATTCCACCGAAATGCCCGCCGTGGCTTCCGCCTCGCGCAGCGCCCGCAGTATCGAGTGGCTAACCGCCTTCTGATCACCAATGCGGCCCTTCGTCCAACCCTCCGAAGCGGCGGCGCCGCAACCCAGGAGGCGCACGCGGCCTCGCTCCAACAGGCAAACTACCAGCCTGGTGGCCACGCTCCCCGCGTCCAGTCCCACTCCGTAAATCGGCTTTACTCCCATGGCCCCTATTCCTTCGCCGTGATACGATCCTCCAGCCGCAGATCGAACAGCCTCACCTCTGGCGAGTGTTTCTCGATTTCCGCATAATGGCTGAGAAAATTCTGGTAGCGCTTCGCGAAATTGGTATCCCCCAGCAACAGCTCGAGCGCCCGGTTTTCCACCTGCGTGACCACGCGGATATTGTCCGGGTCGGAGACATCCACTTCGGAGACGTCTTTCATCAGGTACCCCATATCGTCTTCGACCTGAAGAAAGGTGCGTACACGCTCCC
>JASIAM010000161.1 GCA_030041985.1 Bryobacteraceae bacterium
GCGCTCAACAAGCGGCTGGTTACCTGGCTCGTGAGAGAAACCGTAATGTTCGTCGCCGGAGCCAGCGGATTGCTGGTCCCCCCGTTACCGAGGGTCGAGTATACCGTACCACCCGTGCAAGTGATGACGATGTCGCCGATTTCCTCGGTGATACCCTCCGAACGGAGTATAGGCGTGTTGGAAACGTTGGTGCTGCAAGTTAGCGGTGTACTGCCACTTCCGGACACCTGTGCGCTTGCCAGCCCCGCAAAAACCAAAGGCACGGCTAGCGCAGGAAACCATCTGCGAAAAGCTACCATTTCCTTCTCCTTGTTTATTGCAATGTTGATTCGGCCGAAGTTCTCTTCCAACCTGAGCCTCTAACTCAAAACTCGCTACTCAACCTAGGGAACTTCTCCGTGTCGGGCGGAGATTCAATCACCGGAATGATGATGCCAATTCCGGCGCATTGCTAATGTCCTGTCGGTGGCACATGCTATCTGTTTTGTCGTTTTACAATCTTCTGTGCTCACCGGGTTACAAAACGCAAAATTGCTTATGAACCGGACGCGGTAAACATATTCATAACTGATGGTTAGGGCATTGTCAAGAGAAATTCTTTGAGATCAACGCAAAACGGCCCCTCGGAAGGTCTCGATGTGTTCATTTCCACCTCATCGCATGAACCACCTTTAATAAACCAGCGCGCGGCAGCGCGCCTCCACTTCCCAGCCCCCCAGTCCCCAATCCCCAGTCCCCAGTCCCCGCAGTTCCCGCGCTCCTGGCCCTGGCTCTCGGCCCCTGATAATATAGGCAGCCATGACTGTTGAAATCGAAGGCATCGTCCTCCACCTCGCCCATCCCGATGAACTGGCCGTCGAATGGGTGGGCCAGGAAGAACTCATGCGCCAGTTGCTCGCGGCCTGGATGGTGGTTCATGAACAGGATCTTCCCATGAACCCGCGCCTGCTTGGAAAACCCGGCGTGGGAAAAACCACCCTCGCCTACGCCGCCGGCCGCCGCATGGGGCGCGACGTCTATATCCTCCAGGCCACCCTCGATACCCGCCCCGAAGACCTGCTTGTCACTCCGGTCATCGAAGGTGATGGCTCCCTCCGCTACGTCGCCTCGCCCCTCGTCACCGCCATGATCCGCGGCGGCGTCGCCATCCTCGACGAGGGCAACCGCATGAGCGAAAAAAGCTGGGCCAGTCTTGCCCCCCTCCTCGATAACCGCCGCTACGTCGAATCCATCGTCGCCGGCATCAAAATCAAGGCCCACGCCAATTTCCGCCTGGTCGCCACCATGAATGATGACGCCTCCACCTTCGAGCTCCCCGAGTACATCCACTCCCGCCTGCAGCCGCAGATCTTCATCGATTTTCCGGAGCGCGATGAAGAGTATCACATCCTGCGCGAAAACCTCCCCTTCGCCGAAGACCGCATCCTCAACTACGTCACTGACTTTTTACAGCTCGCCCATGCCGCCGATGAGCGCTACACCGCCCGCGACGGCATCAACGTCGCGCGTTTCGCCATCAAGCTGAAGAGCCTGGCTACCCAAAAGATACACGAGTCCGAGGCGCTCGAAACCGCCATCCTCGAGGTCCTCGGCGAAGAGGCCCTGCGCTATGCCCGAAAAGACCGCCCCACCCGCTCCTGATCCCGGCAGTCTGGTCCGCGGCCGGTTCACCTACTTCCCCGTGGTGTCTGGGCGCCTCGAGTTCGCCGTCGAAGTGCGCCAGGCGCTGCTCCGCGAAAAACCCGCCGTGGTCGCCGTCGAACTGCCTTCCACCCTGCAGAACGCCTGGACCCGCGCCGTCCAGCGCCTCCCCGAAATCTCCGTCATCCTTTATTCCGAGGAGAGCGGCGAAGAAGACCAAGCCATCTATGTCCCCATCGAGCCCGCCGACCCCTTCACCGAGGCCATCCGCACAGGCCTCGAAATCGGCGCCGAAATCGTCTTCGCCGACCCCGACTGCGGCGCACGCCCCCATCTCAAAGACGCCTACCCCGATCCCTACGCCATCCGCCACATTGGCCTGCGCCACTATATCGACGCCTACCGCGTCTATCCCCAGCCGCGCTCCCCGGAAATCGAACGCCATGCCGCCGGTATCGCCTGGAAGTTGCAGGGCGCTAATCCCGAGGCAAGCGCATTCGTCGTAGTCTCGCTCAACCTCCTCGATGCTGTCCTCGAAGCCATGGAAGAGCCTCAAGCCCAACCCATGTCACGCACCCGGCGCGCAGGCGTTCAGGTGCTCAATCCTCATCCCGAATCCCTGGGCGAAATTATGGTCGAGTATCCGGCCCTCGAGTGGCGCTACGAAAACGCGCGTGCCGCTATGATGGATGGCCCGGTCAACCCCCGCCTCATCGACCGGCGGCACGCCCAACTCGAAGTTTTTCGCGAGGCCGAGAAGGAATACGCAGTTCGCACCGGCGAGAGCGTTGCTCATTGGCAGCGCAACCTGCTGGCTCGCTACACCCGCAACCTCGCGCTCGCTTCAAACGAACTCGCCGCCGGCCTCTATGACCTCACCGTCGCCGCGCGCTCCGTCGTCGACGATAACTACGCTTGGGAAGTCTGGGAAGCTGCCTCCCGTTACTCTCCCCAACAAACTGCCTCCGATCTCCCCACTGTCACGATCCGCGGCGAAGAAGTCTGGCTCGATACCCGCCACCTCCGTCTGCGCCGCCGCCTCCCCAGCACCAAGGGCCGCCTCCGCCCCTACGGACTCAAGCCCCGTAAAAAAGAAAAATTTCCAGGCGAATGGGCCAGCCAATTAAACGGCACCGCCATTTGCTCTTATCCGCCCGAAGATCTCATCATCGAAGACTACGGCCGTTTCCTCAAGAAAAAGGGGAAAAGCATCCTCTCCGAAGAACGCACGCGCGTCGAGCCCTTCACCACCTCCATCCTTGATGGCATCGATATGCGCGAAACCATCCGCCGCTGGCACGAAGGCCGCATCTATGTGCGCCAGTTTCAAAAGATCCAGGGCGAAGTGGGTTCCGTCGTGGTCATATTTGATGAGGACCGCGCCAACCGTTACTCCTACATGACCACTTGGCTGGGCGAAAACCAGAACGAATCGGACATGGCCTTCTATTCCACCTTCCCGTTCGAAAATATGGCCGGTCCCGGCATCGGCCGCGCCGAATACGGCGGCTTCTTGATGAGCCTGCCGCCCCGCCGCATGTACGACGTCTGGCAGGACCCCGACTACGAATTCGCCGAAACCAAATCCGAACGCCTCCTGCTGGCCGCGCTCGATTACTCGATTTATCGCTACGTAGTCTACGTAGCCGCCAAACCCCCGCGCTCCCTCTTCAAAACCATCGCCGCCCGCATGGGCCGCACTATCATCTACATTCCCCTCGGCCAGCTATCCCCGGTCTCCCTGAAAAAAATCCGCGTTGTCCACGTCCTCGACGGCTACGACAAACGGGAAACGGCCAAAGAGTACCTGTGGTAAATATGGAGCATTTCCGGCGTGTCAGCGGGGCAGTGCCGAAAACGAACTCTTTGGCAACTTGGCGGCTTTGCGCATGGCTTCGTCCAGCGTTGCAAGGGTCAGTCCTTCGCGCTCGGCAAGATCAACATAGGCCGCATCGTAGGCCGTAAGTCGGTAGCGGATTGCCGCCGCTGTTCCGTCGCGAATAACGGTTAAGGCGTCCGGCGGCTCTTCAACGTCGATACGTAGGTGCGAGAGGGCAGTCAAAAATGCGAGCTGGTCGGCGGCTGCATCTAGCGGCGGCCGTAGTGGACGTAATCGCGCGTTGTCCAGCCTTCCGGATCGGGTTTGATGCGGGCGCGCAAGCTGCGCATCTCGGCAAGTACACTGCCGGGCGGAAGAGCGATGAAAGCGTTGCCGCCGAGCAGACGCAAAACAGTCTCCTTCACCAAATGCTCGGCATCGGTGCCTGCCTTGATGGCGAGCCGCGCAAGCTGCGCTTCCTCGTCGGGAGTGAAGTGTACTTCCATGCCTTCAAGATACGGGAAAGCCGGCCCTTGGGCAAGGCCCGCTTATCGCAAGTTGAGCTGGCTTACCTACCTCCCCTGCCCTCCGCTTGCCTGTTTCCCCAGGGAGCCGTTTGGAAACACCCGCAAAGCCCCCAAAAATGGAAGCCAGTCACCAACTGCTTTTCCATTTGGATGATACGTTGTGTCGTATCCCATAGACTTTTGCAGAGATATTGGATAAAATCCCCCCAATCGGTAGGGGTCGTATTTGCGGAGTTGTTGACCGCCAAAGCAGGGCCGCCCCACCGTCCAGGGATAACAGGGTTTTCTGGTAAAGATCGTCTCAAAGGGGTGAGAACCATGTTTTGTTCGCGGAAGCAGATTCTTCCGGCAATTACTGTTTTTCTTCTTGCCGCCATCGGCTCCAGCCCTCTCTTCGGACAGGCTGGGACAGCGTCCATTACCGGACGAGTGACAGACACGTCAGGCGCAGCCATTCCAGCGGCATCGGTGGTCGTCAGAAACACCGGCACTTCAGCTTCTGAGACGACGCTCAGCGATGGCGAGGGACGGTACACTGTGCCCGACCTGCCGATCGGTTCTTATGAAATCCAGGTCTCCAAAACCGGTTTTCAAAATTCTGTGCGCACCGGCATCACCCTGACCGTAGGCAGCGCGCCGGTGGTCGATTTTCAATTGCCGGTAGGCCAGGCGTCGGAAACGGTTACCGTATCCGCGGATGCATCGCAGGTCGAAACCACCAACGCGGCGGTTGCTTCCTTGGTGAACGCCACGCAGATGCGCGAGCTGCCGCTCAACGGACGCAATTTCGAGCAACTCATTCTGCTGGCTCCAGGCGTGGCGACTTATCCCGCGGGCGGAAACTCCGCCCTTACATCGGTGGCCAATGCGTATTCGATCGCCGGAGCGCGGCCGGAAGGATATTCCAATACGTTGGATGGCGAAGACATGCTGAATTGGTGGCAGCGGAATGCCGGCGGCGATGTGACCGGCACTTCTCTGGGCATCGACAGCATCGCCGAATTCCAAACGGTCACCGGCACGTTTGGCGCCCAATACGGGGGCAACGGTGCGGCCATTATCGCCGTTACAAAATCCGGCACGAATGATTTTCACGGCTCGGCCTACGAATTCCTCCGCAACAGCGACATGGACTCCCGCGGCTTCTTCGATGCCGGTTCTCCGCCGCCTTTTCGCCGCAACCAGTTTGGTGGCACTCTGGGCGGCCCGATCAAAAAGAACAAGCTGTTCTTCTTCATAAATTACGAAGGAATCCGGCAGATACTCGATACCACCTATGTGAACTATGTGCCGGCCGCCACACTGCGTCAGGGAATCTATAACGGCACCCCGTACACCGTGAATAGCGCGTCACAGGCCATCCTGAATTTGTATCCGCTTCCGAATGCTCCCTACAACGCCAATGTCGGCATATACGATTTTGTCGGCCCCCAGATCACGCCGGAGAATTTCGGCGTCGCGCGCGTCGATTACACAATCTCGTCAAAGGACTCGCTCTTCGCCAGGTATCAGGCCGATTTCGGAACCCGAACGACTTATTCGGGTATGGGGCTATGGCCAGCCTTCGATACCACTCATAACCAATTCCTCACTATCGGCGAACACCATATTTTCTCGCCCACACTGATCAATAGTTTCTATACGTCCTTCTCACGGCCAGTCACCGGCGAAGTTACACCGGCCGAGCATTCGCCGCTGCAAATCTTCACCCCGGCCAGGTCAGATGTTTACGTCAGCATGCCCATCGGCCTGACGGCACTCGGCGATTCCATCACCGACCCATTCCAGTTCCTCGAGAACAAGTTCACTGAAAGAGACGACCTTGTCTGGATTCGAGGGGCGCATACCGTCAGCATGGGTTTGACATTCCGCCGTGAGCAGCTCAATCCCTATTCCGAAACATACTGGAATGGAGAATATACCTTCACCAGTATTCAGAACTTTTTTGCTGGCAATCCCTCGACATTTACCGGCGCACCGAACGGGGGCACGAACGGCTACCGCGGCGAGCGCGATATTCGGTTCATTCCCTACATTCAAGACGACTGGAAAATTACCAACCGTCTAACGCTGAATCTCGGGTTGCGCTACGACTGGCAATCCAACCCGATCGAGGTTCACAATGATTTTTACAATGCCGTGGGACCGCCCTTCGGAACCGCATTCCAGAATGTGCCGCATGCGTTTGCGAACAATCCGTCGGACAAGAACTTCGATCCACGGATCGGGCTGGCGTGGGACGTGTTCGGTAATCACAAGACTGCCATTCGTGCCGGCTTCGGCCTCTTCCATGACACACTCCAGACCTACACATTTTCGTCTGCATATATCACCAATCCTCCTTACTTAACGGAGAATCAAGTCTTCGCCAATGGCGATCCGAACTGGCCGGCGCCGTTCGTCGGTGGCGGAACGCCTCTGCTGAGCAACACCAACGGAACGTATTACGGCATCCACACCACTCCGTATAATCTTCAGTACACTTTCAGCCTCCAGCAACAGCTCCCCGGCAACACGCTGCTGACGGTCGGCTATCAGGGCACTCGGGGCGTTCATCTACTCGCCTTCCATGATTTCAACGCGCCCGTACCGTCCGTCAATAACGGAGTCTATACTTTCGTCCACCCGGATGCGGTGAACCCCAGTGTCCTGGATGCGAATGCGGTGCCCGATCCCAGTTTCGGCTCGCTCGATATGCTGGACACTACCACCTATTCGGCTTACAACGCCCTGCAACTGGGCGTGCGGCACAGGCTGTCTTCCAACCTCGTATTCCAATTCTCGTACACCTGGTCGCATTGCATCGATGGCTCGTATGCGTATGCCGGACTGGGCGGCAACAACGTGAGCTCGGCCAATACCAATCCTTATGATTGGGCCGTGGATAAAGGAAACTGCAGCTTCGATCTCCGCCAGGTCATCGCCGCCAACGCCGTCTACTTACTGCCCTTCAAAGGCAACCGCCTGGTGGAGGGCTGGCAAATCACGGGAATCCAGGCTTGGCATACCGGCGTCCCTTTCTCTCTGGGAGAAGGCACCCAGCCATATTTGAATAACAACTTCGATAATCCTCGACCGAACGTGGTGGCGGGTTGCAACGTCTACGCCAATCAGAACGTGCACCAATGGTATAACCCGGCTTGCTTCACCGCTTCCGCTTATGGCACGCTCGGCGACATGGGAAGGAACGCCCTGGTCGGGCCGGGCTACGTGGAAACTGACTTGGGCGTGATGAAGGAGACGAAAATCACCGAGCGGGTCAGTGTTCAGCTCCGCGCCGAGCTTTTCAACTTATTCAACCACCCCAATTTCAGTTACCCGGTCACGTCCGTGTTCAGCGCGGGATCGGCGGCTACCAATTATGTGTCCACACCGGTCGCGACCGCGGGCGAAATCACTACCCTGGTGGGAAGCGGAGGACTCAGCAGCGTCGCTCGGCAGACGCAGTTCAGTATAAAGGTGCTGTTTTAAAGAACTGAATGAGAATGAAGCGCAAAGGCCGTGAAGTGAGGCCGGAGCGTCTGTGGCCAAGGGCGGGAAACGGAACCAAGGAGCGAACGGCGCTGTATATTTCCTCGCGGACGCGGCGGGCCGCAAGCGGATGAAGTGCAAACCCCTGTCCAATATTCATCGCGGCGACTATGTGATTGCCCGCGTAGTCTATGAAACCTCCGTCAACGCCTGTTTTATTCTGGCGGCTGGTGACGAAATGGCGGAGCGTGCGTGGCGCCATCTAAAGCAAAAATCTATCCGAGATCTGGACCGCGACTTCTA
>JASIAM010000162.1 GCA_030041985.1 Bryobacteraceae bacterium
GCAGCCGCGCACCGAATCAGCAGGCAAGTCTTTAAGTCCAGCCAACTTTAAAAGTCGATCGGATAAGTAAACAATACCAGTGAACGTTTGGCGCGTCAAGTTTTTTATGCAGTTTTAGCTATCTAGAAAGAAATTTGCACCTTCGCTCTTGACCGAAATCTGGCTTTGTGCAATAGTCGATAGAAATAGTATACATATGGCGAACGAAGCCATCACCCGCTGTTGCGGCTCATCCTGTTGAAGTAACCGTCTGGTCCTTCACGACGATAGGGGTTGATTCCGGTTCTGCATCGCAGCACCAGAAATCCCGGCTCTATCGCGATTGAATTCACTGCCGTCGACAAAGCCGTCGCGCGAAAACCCGGGGTAGGTGAACAATGCAGGAAACAATAGCGCAGGCGCTCGATCGCGCCTGGGCCGATCTGAAGCGTGGGGCGATCGCGCTGGGCGCTAACTCGGTAGCGGTGTTATTGCATGCCGAGAGGCGGACCGATATCGCATGGTTATGGAAAAGCGCGGCGGCAGATGACGATTCCGCGCGGCATCTTTCAGGGCCGCAGCGGCGCAGGTATGACTCTCTAATTGACGGCGATGGCCCGATTGAGGCCCAAAGCCCGGCGGGTCAGCTTCTGCAAGAAATCGTCTCGTCTCATTCGCGGTCTTTTCTTATCCACCGATGGGATTTAGACCGGCAGGCCGTGGCGGTCGTTTTCGGCTTCGCCGAGCCTGCCTCCGCGCCTCCTGCCGTGCCGGACACCGTGCTCCAAGCACTGCATTTTGCCGGGCTGGCGGCGTGGTCGGCAAGCGCAATCACGAAACTTCGCGACGAGTTAAAGATCACTAATGTACGTCTCGCGGGCCGGAAGCTGGTGGAGCGGGCCAAAGGCGTGCTGCAGGCGGAGCGGGGCGTCACTGAGGAACTGGCGTATGCCTATCTGCGGAGTCAGAGCCGAAAGCGGCGCATCGCACTGACGAAGCTCGCCGAAGAAGTGGTTCGCGGTTCGCATACTCCGCGCGCAAGCGGAATTTCGGAGAGCCGTGCCGTCATTGCGGCGGCGGGGTGAACCGAAAGCAGTCATTCCAACCTGGAAAAAGAAGAGGAGAGTCTTTATGAGAAAGCATCTGATTCCTTTGTCTCTCGTTGTGGGCGGCCTGGCGGTTTCGGCGCCGTTGCTCGCTCATCACGCTTTTGCTGCTGAATATGACGCCAATAAGCCGATCACGATCCGCGGCAAATTAACCAAAGTCGAGTGGGTAAATCCGCACGGGTGGATTCGTCTGGATGTTACCGACGATAACGGAAAGGTGGTGAACTGGGGCGTCGAAACGGGCAGTCCGAACGCCATGTTGCGGCGGGGTCTGCGCAAAACCGATTTCCCGCCAGGCATCGAAGTCATTGTGACCGGCTACCGGGCCAAGGACGGTTCATCGACGATGAACGGCACCAGCGTGAAACTGCCGGACGGGCGGAACCTCCTTACCGGCGGTTCGACACCCGACGAACGCGTGGAATAGCGGCCCAGCCTATGAAGAACAGATACGTACCCATACTCGCGGCGGCTGTCCTCTCATTCGCAGCCGCCGCCCAGTCTCCGGCGCCCAACAATATTCCGCGCCTGGCAGACGGCAAACCCAACCTGAACGGCTATTGGCAAACCATGAACACGGCCAATTTCGACATTCAGGACCATTCGGCGCATAAGGGCATCCCGGGTGGGCAGGGCATCGTAGAAGGCAATGAGATTCCGTATCAACCTTGGGCGGTCGAGAAGAAAAAGGAAAACTATAAGAATCGCGCAGCGCTTGATCCGGAATCCAGGTGCTTTCTGCTAGGCGTGCCCAGGATTACTTACTCTGGGCACCCGTTTCAGATCTTTCAGGGAACAGCCTCGGACAAAATCACGATTCTCTACGAGTACGCCCACGCCAACCGGTTCCTCTACACCAGGAATCTTACGCATCCCAAGGGACCGATCGACTGGTGGATGGGTGATTCGCGCGCCCACTGGGAAGGCGACACGCTAGTCGTCGACAACGTGGATTTCAACGATCAGACCTGGTTCGACGAAGCGGGGAACTTTCATAGCGATGAACTGCACGCCGTGGAACGCTACACCCTGACTGACGCCGACCATATCAACTACGAAGTCACGATTGAAGATTCGAAGGTGTTCACACGGCCCTGGAAGATGAGCATGATTCTCTATCGCCACAAAGAGAAAAATTTCCAGCTTTTGGATTATGAATGCTACGCCTTCGACAATGAACAATATTACCCGTAAGCGAGGAGAACGTAACCATGCGGATGAAACGAATGAAAGTCATGGGCGGTTTGGCCGTCGCGCTGGGCGGACTGGCGATGACGATGCCGGTTCTGGCGCAGAACGCTCAAACAAAAGAGGAGAAGCCGGCCACTACAACTTGGAAACCAGCGCTCACTCCGGACGGCCAGCCCGATGTGCAGGGGTTCTGGGTGACGAAGTATTACGGCATGGGCTGCCTTAGCAATCCGACCAACGGCAATGTCGGCTGCGTTCAGGAATCCGGCGCTCCGCGTAATGGCAATGGCAGAGGCGGAGGTGGGCGTGGCGGGCGCGGCGGAAACCGCGAGCAGGCGAAAGCGCCCAGCCGGATCGTTGACACGCCGGACGGCGAAATACCTTATCAGCCGTGGGCCAGGGAACGGGAGAAGTTCCTGCTTGCCAACTACTTCGAACCGACAAAGCCGGAGTTCATCGATCCCCAGCAGCGTTGCTGGCCCCTCGGCGCAGTGCGTCAATTCACCTGGCACGATGTTCAGATCCTGCAGTATCCGGGCTACGTTGTTTTCGAGCACCAGGGAGGCCACGTCTATCAGGTCATCCCGCTCGACGGGAGGCCGCACATCGGTGAAAACATCAAGCTCTGGATGGGTGACTCGCGCGGACACTGGGAAGGCGCCACGCTGGTGATCGATGTGACGAACAACAACGCCAAAGGCCGCCTGAGCCGGGCCGGGGATTTCTCGAGCGACAAAGTGCACAACATCGTTCGCATGAAGTTTCTCGACGCGAACAATCTCCGTTACGAAGCGGTATTCGACGACCCGTCCGTCTACACAAGGCCCTGGACATTTGCTTTGGACATGAAGCGGGGACTTTTTGGCGGCGATGGCGCAGGCGACGCGGATCCATCGGCATACGAACAATGGGAAGAGGCCTGCGTGGAAGGGCTGCAACCGGTGGACACGGCTTTGCGGCCGGTGCCCGTTGCGAGCGCTGTCTCCGAAAAAAAGTAAAGAGGCTCTGCGGCGCGGCACGCAGCTTACGCTACTCTTGGAGCACAAAAAACTGGTAGATTGGTAACCGGTTCTATGGTGGTGCGAATCCGGCTGGGGAAGGGCCCAAAGCCAGCCGCGAAGCGAGTCCAGAACCGCCGCATCGCGCTGGGAATTTCCGCTCTCCTGACTCCTTCGGCGCTGATGGCTCTGGTGCTTGCGATATGGCGAATCGGGGCGGAGCTGAACCTGACCGGCAGCTTTGCCATTCCTTCGGGGCCATTTTCTCATTGGCAGGTGTGGATGGGCGCAGCGGCTTTTCTGCAGTTGTGCGCATCCGCTTTGAACCGCTATGGGCGCGGTGACGCACGCTCCGGGCCGGCGGCTTCCTGAGGGCGCTGTTCTGCTATTCTAACCACTAGAGACCCGCCTATGCGCTATACCCGCTACCCGACGAGGCGAGCTGCTTTCTTTGGATATTTCCCTACCGGCGTCAAATGGCTGCTGCTCAGCAATACCATCATCTTTATTCTGACCAGCCTCGCGCCGCTAGCCCCGGTGCGAACGCTGTTTGCCATCACGTGGGCTGGAGTATTCCACAATTTCTACATCTGGCAACCGTTCACCTACATGTTTCTGCATGGAGGGATCTGGCACCTGCTGCTGAACATGCTTACGTTGTGGATGTTCGGTGTGCAATTGGAGCAGGACTGGGGCACGCGCCAGTTTCTGAAATACTACTTCATCTGCGGAGTAGGGGCGGGCATTTGCATTCTGCTGGTAAACGGTGCGGTGGGCGCTTTTACCACCCCCACGATTGGCGCTTCCGGCGCGATTATGGGCCTGCTGATGGCGTTTGGCGTTCTATACCCGAACCAGCGGGTTCTGATGGACTTCCTGTTTCCCATCAAGGCCAAATATCTGGTGATGATCTACGTGGTGGTGGAGTTGTATGCCACTTTCGGACCGAATACAGGGATCAGCAGCGTGGCGCACCTGGGCGGCATGCTGGTGGGCTATGTCTACCTGAAGGCCGGACGCTCATTCCACGTCCCCGATTTCCCAAACGCTTACCACCAGTGGAAGCAGCAGCGTCTGCGGAAAAAATTTCAGGTTTACATGCGCAAACACGGCGGCGGCCCCTGGGTTAATTAAGACGTGGGCTTGCTTCGCTCCCCGCTGGAAGCCCAAAATTGTCTGATATAGTGACCTTCAGAAAGAAGTATCCTATGCGTCTCTGGAAAATCTTCGCTTTGTCTGCAATCATACTGATTGCTCTCGCTGGCTTCGTGATTGGCCAGGATCAGGGGCCGGGGCCGTCTCCCGATAGCACCAACACAGTAGCGCGGCCGCGTCCTCCCGTCAACAGCTCTCCGTCCTCTACGGCGGCGCCTGACGCCACTACGGGACAGGAGACGGATCTGCCGAAGATCCCCTCGAAGTACAAGAGGGGCCAGGATACCACGGGTCTGCCAACATTCAAGAGTGACGTTTCCGTAGTGACGGTGGATGTGGCAGTGACTGACGCAAAGGGTCACTTCATCCCGGGGCTCCCGTCCAGCGATTTCCGGGTGCTCGAAGACGATGTTCCCCAGACGATCAAATCCGTGAATATGGGCGAAGCGCCGATGACGGTGGCGATGGTGATTGAGTTCAGCGCGCGCTTCCAGCAGTTCTGGGGTCCGACCTGGTATCAGACCCTAAGCGCTGCTTATGGATTTGCACAAAGCTTGAAGCCCGATGATTATCTGGCGATCATCGCTTACGATCTGCGCACCGAGATTCTGACCGATTTCACCACCGACCGCGCGAAGATACAAGAGGCTTTGCAGCGCCTGAACATTCCGGGTTTTTCAGAGTCGAATCTCTACGATGCTCTGACGGAGACAGCCGACCGGATGTCGGGAATCGAAGGGCGTAAAGCGATCGTACTGATTTCTTCCGGAATCGATACGTTCAGCAAAAAGAATTACGGTGAGACGCGGAAGATCTTGCAGGAAGACGGAGTGCCGGTGTATGCAGTGGGGCTGATGCAGGCGCTACGCGATATGGCGGAAGCTCGAGGCATGCTGCGCGGCACTCAGGAACTGGACTTCCTGCAGGCTGACAACGCCATGCGGACATTCGCGAAAGAGACCGGCGGCATGGCGTTCTTCCCGAGATTTATGGCGGAGTTCGGAACCATTTTCCAACAGATCCAGCAAGCGATGCGCAGCCAGTATGTCATCACTTATGAGCCCACCAATAAGGCTCATGATGGCGCCTACCGCAAGATCAAGGTAGAGCTGGTGAATCCCTCCACCAACGAACCCATAGCGATGAAGGATGAGAAATCGGGCAAGCCCATCAAGTATCAGATTGTCGCCAAGGCGGGATACAAAGCGCCGCGCGAAGTCGAGTAGTTGTACGCGCACACCGGAAAGTCAAGCGGGAAATCTGCTGGTTTTCCAAAGCCATACGCAATCGGTATAAATCGATTGACATTGTGGTTACGTCTCTGTTACGCTCGCTCGGTTCTCACATGAAAAGTACGTCGTTGGCAGCCCCCACTGTTCTCCTTGTGGATGACAATCGAGATGGTCTTCTGGTGCGCAGGCTGGTGCTCGAAGAGGCCGGATTTCAAGTGCAAATCGCTACGGGAGGCGCGGAGGCGCTCAGCCTGTTCCGGTCCAACCGCTTCGACGTGGTGGTCACTGACTACCGTATGCCCCTTATGAATGGGGACGAATTGATCGTGCGGCTGCGGGCGCTGGAGGCGAACGTGCGCATCATTCTGCTTTCTGGCTTCGTGGAGCCGCTCGGTCTTACCGAAGCCAACACCGGCGCTGACGCGGTGGTCGCCAAGAGCTCGAGCGAGCCGGTGCATCTGGTGCGTTGGGTGAGACGGCTGATCAGCACGACGCCACGCAAGCCGCCTGCACGCCAGGATGCCATGCCGCCGAATGGCGCGGGAAAATCTGGCACACTATAAAAGGTGACGCGCCGCTTGGCTTCGCTGACTCGCCGCCTGGCTTGGCTGACAACCGCCTGCCTGCTGGCTGGAATAGACGCAGGGACGGCAGTGCGCGTGCCTGCGCCCGCCAGGAAGTCGCCAGCGGCTGCGCCACTGAAAACCTCCGCCACCGTGCGCCGTTGGATGCGCACCATGACCTTGCGGGACGAGGTGGCGCAGTTGGTATTCGTTCCGTTTTACGGCGTTTTCCCCAACACGCGCTCGCGGGAATATGCCCGCTTCGTGCGCCTGATCCGCGACACCCACGTAGGCGGGCTGATCCTGGTTAACTGGGCCAACGGCCGCACCACGCAGAAGGCGGAACCTTACACGCTCGGCGCGTTCCTGAACCGCGTCCAGCGATTGGCGAAGGTGCCGCTGATGGTGAGCGGCGATCTGGAGCGTGGCGCTAGCATGCGGGTGAACGGGACCACGCCGTTTCCGCATGCCATGGCCTTCGGAGCCGCGGGCGATCCTGAGTTGGCACGCTACGAAGGAGAGGTGACCGCGCGGGAAGCGCGCGCCCTCGGAATCCAATGGGTTTTCTTCCCGGTGGCCGATGTGAACAACAACCCCGACAACCCGGTGATCAACACGCGGTCATACGGCGAAGACCCGCAGAAGGTCGCGGCCATGGTGAAGGCGTTTATTGAAGGCGCTCACAGCGACAAAAAGAATTATGTTCTGACCACGGCCAAGCACTTTCCGGGGCACGGGGATACTGCCACTGACACGCATCTGAACCTGGCGACGGTCGATGTCAGCCGCGAGCGGCTGGAGCAAGTGGAACTGGTGCCGTTCCGCGGCGCGATAGAGGCCGGTGTGGATTCGGTGATGACGGCGCACATCGCGGTACCTGCGCTGGCGCCTCCGGAATTGCCGGCGACGCTCGCGCCGCAAATACTAACAGGCCTTTTGCGCGGGGAGATGGGCTTCAAGGGGATTATTGTCACAGATGCTTTGGAGATGGGCGGCATCGCCAAGGGCTACAACTCCGGCCAGGCATCGGTACTGGCCCTCGAAGCAGGAGCCGATGTGCTGCTGATGCCACCCGATCCGGATGCCGCCATACGCGCAGTGGTGGCAGCGGTCCAGAGCGGCCGCATCCCGCGGCGGCGGATTCAGGAAAGCGTGGCGAGGATCTTGGCCGCCAAGGAGCGGGTGGGTCTCGATCGCGTCCGCACAGTTAATTTAGAGGCTATTGGCGATGTGGTGAACGCGCCGGAGGCCAATGAGAAAGCCCAAGAAATCGCGGACCGGGCGGTCACCCTGGTGCGCAACGCGCCCGGACTGGTGCCGGTGGCTGCGCCGGAGCGCGCTTGCTATGTAGTGATGACCGAGGGCCGCTATTCCTCCGAAGGCCAGGTTTTTTCGCAGGAACTACGCAACCGCTTTCCTAAAGCAACGCTCACCACGCTGGACCCTTCGATGACGAAGGAGGCGGTAGATGATGCCATCAGCCGGCTGCCATCCTGCGAGCAGTATGTGGTTGCGGCTTATTCAGCGGTGGCGGCGTATCGAGGCACCGTGAGTCTGGGAGGCGAACTGCCGCAGACGCTGGAGCAGTTGATCGGGTCCGGCAAGCCTGTGACGCTAGTGGCGTTGGGCAATCCTTACCTGTTGCGGGACTTTCCCAAAGTGTCCGCATATCTGGCGACCTTCAGCACGGCGACTACATCGGAAACTGCGGCCGTGCGCGCGCTGTTCGGCGAGATCGCCATTGGCGGCCACCTGCCGGTCAGCATTCCGGGCCTCGCGGCGTTGGGTGACGGATTGCAATTGCCGGCTGTTCAGTGATCTTCACCGCAGAGGCGCGGAGACGCAGAGAAACAATTTTAAAATCAAAACCTGAGGCCGCTGAGGTTGCGGAGAACACAGAGTAAAGCTTTGGGATTTGGTTTCTCGGCGTCTCGGCGGTGGAAAGGCTTGCTTCATCGCGCTTGGGCCGTTGCCGAGCTTGCGCTTCTGACTTTCGGTGATGCCGAATCGGCTCGGGCGGTATAGTTTCTTGCCGCTTCCTGCATCGCGGGAATATACCTAAGGTTAAAGGCAAGAATCCTGCGGCATGATTGGCACTCGGAGACATGCCAGGCGAAACGCGAAGCCTGCTGCTCGTTGAGACTTCCCAGGATAGCGGCCTCAGCAATTGCGTCGGCATCTTTGGGACATGAGGGGCACATAAACATTAGGTTGATTCAGGCCCCATCAGTTCTCTGTTTTTCGTAACAATGGGTGCAAGAAATGGCACAATTCCGGGCATCTTCCCAGATTGCAAAGGTTCTATTACCTGTGGGACAGAGGGCACAGCCAGTAACCGTACCGGCAGGAGAATAAAACGTAGAGAAGCACGTTTGTTTCGCCCACTATCTTGCGACGCGCCGCCGCTATTTGCCCACCATGTGCCGCGGATCCTGGTCGTTGTCCTGGCAAAAATACTCAGGGAGTTCTTCGGCCACCCATTGAAGCGTCCACCCGCCGGACCAGGTTCTGGTGTAAGCGCCCGGATCGTCCACGGTAACTTCATATTTCAGGGTGTTGAAGTCGGGCCGCGAGAAGCGCTCGGTCAGCGTCAGTTTCTCGGTGTGGGGCAGGCCGCCATTGGTGAACCAGAAGCGCTCGTTGAAGCCGGTGGTGTGCAGCACTAGAGTGTCGCCTTCCCACTGGCCCACGGAATATCCGAAGTAGGTGGGAGTGACATCATCACCCGAAGGCAGTTTGCGGCCATCCAGATAGACGAGACGCCAGTTGCGATTGCCGCCGGCGGACATGAAGAAAATGCGCTGCCGTTCGGGCTGCTCGAGAACGCCGAACCCATAGCGGGTCTGGAACTGCCGCGGCCCACCGGGAGGAAGGCAACTGGCCATAGGGTCGTCTTTCAAAAGAGTGCGCTGGCGGTAGAGGTAGAGGCCCTTGGCCCACGGCTGGAAGGGCGCAACCTTATCAGCATCTGACAGATTCTTCAGCAGGCCTTCACTGTCGGTTTTGATATTGGCACTGTTCTCTACCAGCGTGCTGGCGGTGGGATAAGACCAATATCCGGTTTCTCCGGGCACAGGGCCGAGCCGCGGGTGACCATCAGGCAATCGGGGCGTGGGTTTTCGCTCGCGCGCGCGCGGCGGAACAAGCTGCGCATCGGCAGGCTCCTGCAATTTTTTCCCACCTGCGAGGATGAGCACTTTGCCGGCTGCCCGCTTGCTGCCATCCCGCGCCTCGCTTCCTTCCGCTGTAATCGTCTCGCCCACTTGCGCGAAGTCGCGAGTCCATCCCGCCTTTTTCAAATCGATCGGGCTCGCAAATTCGACTTCCCAGGTGGTGACGTTGTCCGCCGCCGGGCCGGGCACATCGACAAAGACGTACACGTGGGGGTCGGACCACTCCACGTTGCTGACCACGCCTTTCAAGGTAACGGGCTTCTTTTCGTCATACTCGGAGGAAAGCTCGTGGTGCGCATGCAACTCGATGGCTGCTACGCACACGCCGAGGCCCAGGCCGAGCACGCGCCAAAAGGCCAGTGTCATCGGGATGCCTCTCTTTCCGGCTTCGGTCCAAAGTGTTCTACCAGGTAGTCAAGAATCATAGAAAATTCCTCGTCGGTAACGGGGGCGCCTTCATCCACCATGCCGCGGATGAGACCCCGCCATTGTTCGCGGGTCAGGGCTTGCCTGGCGGTACGTTCCAGCTCATGACAGTAGGAGCAGATTTCTTCATACAATTGCCGGCTGGTTTGTTCGCGAAGACGATCCCTTTCACCAAAGTTTCTGGAGAGGTAGGCGACCACGCGCGCAGCCTCCGCTTTGCTCAGCGGAGCGCCTTGGGCGATCATCTCCTCTACCACGCTCTGCCACCGCTCCCTGCTATAGCTTTTGCTGGTGACAATCTCCAGGCCGTGGCAGGATGCGCAGGTCGTCTGCACGATTTTCCTGCCATCGCCGGGCGGAAGCCGTGGGCTCTTTTCCTGAGCTTCCATGGCCGGCCGGAGCGAAATGCACCCCACCAGGGCAAGCCAGGCAGTGAGGCGGCCCGGCGTGCTCTTCCCATTCATCGGCCCTAGTCCCGCGTGAGTTTGAAATCGCCCTTGATCGCCCCCTCGGTCCATGTGCCGGTGATGGTGCGATTATAGGAGCCGATATTTTCGAGCTTGCCATCGGCGACGATGTGGACCGGATTGCCAGCTTGATCTTTCCCATCGGCTTCGAAGTGCACAGTCCAGTTGGTAGCGTCGAGCGTAGCCACTTTGAGCGGCATGGCGTGGGGTCCGGGATTGATAGTGCCTTCGACATTCGGGCTATTCCACTTCATGTAGAAGAGCAGCGGGTGCTTTTCCGAAGCCGTATGCCACTCGCCGTGCCAGGAACCGGTTAACGGATGTCCCTCCTGAGCGGGCAGCGCCGCGGCGCACCCCAATACACAGGCCAAAAAGAGCGCGATTTTCAACGAGCCTCCTGCTTGAGCAGTCATTCTATCAAATGCCTGCCAGTATCAGATGCCGCTAAGCGCAAACCCCGCGCTACGCAAAAGTGAGCCCTCGCATTTCAGCGCTACAATGCGGGAAGTGCGCCCTCTACTGAGCTTGGTGTTGCTCATCGGCTGCCAGTGCGGATGGGCCGCGGCTGTGCAGCCCTTGGTGTGCTCTTCCGGCGGGCCCGTGGGCACGGTGGACTTGCGCGTGGTGTCTACCAACACGGGCGACAAACCCTTGCCCCTGCGCACCATCAATCGCCTGGAAGAGGGGGAAACGCTCACCTACAAACCTGTGCTGCGGGCTAAGGAGGTGCGCAAGGGTGAAGTAGACATGGTGCTGGTCCCCGCCGCGGGGGTTACCACGTCCGATAAATTATTGGTGCTGGATGAAAAAGCCGCCGAGCGGCCCGAGGAGTGGAAAGTGCCGTGGCGCGTGGGCATCGTGGCCTTCATTTATGGCCCGGAGGGTCTCAGCGTTCGCAAGGTGAAAGGCTTTTTGTCGAACGATGTGGAGGTGGTCGGAGAGCTTGCCGACTACGCCGAGAAAACCAGTAAGACGGAAGCTCTGCTGGCAGAACTGGCCACACCCAATGTGTCTTCCGAAAGATTCAATGCCGCGCTCGAAGGCTTCTCTTCCCAATACGGTTTGAATGTGCAACTGGCGCGCAATGCCACCACCGACGCGCAGGCCTACGCCGCCTTTCAAGCGCTGAATCCGGCGGTTGCGAATTACGATCCCCTTGCTGCCCAGCCCAGCGCTTCGGCCAAGCAAGCCGCCATGCTCGCCACGTCGGTTGGGGAACTATTCTTCGGGAGTCCGGTCGGATTGGCTGCGGGAGGCACGGCGCTGCTATTGGATCTGCGCTCGCTCGCGTTCCCCAATTCCGAGTTCCGCTCCTCGTTTTCGCAGCCGATGCCCGACGACGCTCTGGGACTCTGCGGAAAAACCGGTTCCGTGCCCGCTCACACGCGCGTGGCCTACTTGTGGGCCATGCGGGTGCCCAACGCCGCCTCGCCCGCTCTGCACATTGGCAAAGACAATTCGCTGCCT
Source organism: Bryobacteraceae bacterium (assembly GCA_030041985.1). GTDB lineage: Bacteria > Acidobacteriota > Terriglobia > Bryobacterales > Bryobacteraceae > PSRJ01. The sequence continues at coordinate 11,761 of JASIAM010000162.1, forward strand.
GCCGGTGAGAAATCGCCTTTGCCGGTTACCGTTTCCGATGCTTCCTGGAAGTTGCTGGACCGCGCGCGGGACTGGACACTCCAGCCGGAAAAGGGCCAGCCCGATAAAACAAAGCCGGTGGCGGTGAAAGTGCAAACCCTGGGTGACACCAAGAAACTCGATGTGGATTTGAGCAAAGTGACTCCCGGCAAATACACTCTCCAGGGAAACTGGGACTGGGATCACTTCGAGGCCTCTGGATTTATCGATGTGCGGAGTCTGAGTGACTTCGCAACGGCACGCATCGTTCCCGCGTCTCAGGACCGGTTAGTCACTAATAGCGGGAAGGTAACGGTCACTCTGGATGCGGGAGACAAGGCCGATTTCGAGTTTGTAACTAAGGCACAGATCGAGCGATTACACGATGAGTTTGCTTCGCCCTTGGCCGTGCCGTTTATCTTGCCGCAAGGTCTGCGGGCCGGTGTCCAGAAAAAAATGGACATTCAGATCGATACCAGCGGTTTGGATCCCGGACCTTTCAAGTTGATCGTATTGCAAGTGGACGGCAAACCACATGACATTACCTGGAACCTTCTGCCGTCTCCGCCCAGTGTGGACAATCTTCCGATTGTAGTGAACCAGGGTGTCACGCAGACCGATGTAGTGCTGAAGGGCGAGCATTTGGATCTTATCCAGCGCATCGAAGCCTCCAAAGGTAGTGTGCGGCTGGATTCGCCGGTTGCGGGGCAAACGAAGCGCGGCGCTATTTTGCAGATACCTGCTGATGCCAGGGCGGGTTCCAGCTATGCGCTGAGGGCGTATGTCGAAGGCCACAGTGAGCCGTTGCAGTTCGCCGACGCTCTGAAGATCGTGGGACCGCGCCCGGTGATCACTGGTGTGCAGGTAGGAAGCCCTCCGCAGCAGGTTGTCAGCTTCGGCCAGAATGAATTGCCGGCGGGCGGATTCGTCAGCGCGATGCTGCAGGTGAAGGACCTCGACCCGGAAGGCGAAGTCAGACTCGCTTGCAGCCAAAACTGGACCAAGAGCGTATCCACGCGTCTGGGCGGCAGTTCGGGAGGATTGCGGACGCAACCGCTCGCGCCCGGCCAGGTGTTTGTGTCGTTCGACACTGCTGGTTGGCCCAACGGCTGCGTGCTGGCGGCGACGATTGCCAATGGAGAAATGGGATCTTCCGCGCCCTACGTCATCGGGCGGATTGTCCTGTTGCCGAAGATTGATACCTTCGACTTTCAGCCCACCGGCGATGCCAGCGATTCCTTGTACGTGATCCTCACGGGAGAAAATCTGGAAACCATCCAAAAGGCCGGATGGACGGCGGATCAGAGCGAACCGGTGGAAGGCCTGCCACTTCCCATTGGCGATGGCCAGAAGCAGCAATTGCAAATGCGTGTTCCCGCGCCGCCGGATCCCGATGCGCAGCTTTTTTTGTGGCTGCGTACCGACAATCAGCCGCGGCGCACCACCATTCGTCCGATTGCGAGCAACTAAGCGCCGAATGCGGCCGCAGCGCCTCTAGGTTCATGAGAACATTGAATCGTTGAACCTGGTACGCTGGCAGACCGCGGTAGATTTTCTGGTCCTGGCCGTCGCCTTCTACATCCTTTTAGGATGGGCGCGCTCGGCCCGGGCCTTGCGCATTGCGCTGGGAGTGGTGGGTCTCCACGCGCTGGCGCTGCTGGCACGCCAGTTCGATCTGATTATCACGAGCTGGCTCCTCGATTTTCTGGCCATCCTGGCGGTTTTGCTTTTATTGCTGGTGTTCCAGCCGGAGCTGCGCCGTTTTTTCATGGGGCTTGACAGCGTCTTCCGCAGCTTCCCGCTGGCCCGGCCGGTTCCCTTGCAGCATCATCGTGAAATTGCAACGGCATGCTTTGAGCTGGCCGCCAATTATGTGGGCGCTTTGATCGTGATCGTGCAGAAGGACTCCGTCGCGGAACTGCTGGAAGGAGGAGTTTCGCTGGGAGCGGAAATTTCGTCCAAGCTGCTGAAGGCGATTTTTCAAAAGGACTCACCGCTGCACGATGGCGCTGTAATCGTGGAACGAGATCGCATTTCGAAAGCCAACGCCGTTCTTCCCCTCACCCATCGCCCGGACGTGCCGCTCTTGTTCGGAACGAGGCATCGAGCCGCCATGGGCCTTGCCGAGCGGTGCGATGCGCTGGTGGTGGCGGTTTCCGAAGAGCGCGGCCACGTGAGCCTCATAAAAGGCAAAGCGATTTACCAGGTGGAAACACCGGCCGAATTGGCCGCAGCCTTCGAGGGCGATCTCAGCCGCGAACGCGCGACAGCCGTTACCCGCATCCGCCGGATTTTGACCACTAACATCGGCCTGAAGCTCGGTGCATTGGGGCTGGCGCTTCTGATCTGGAGCATGTCGTTTCTGGCGTCCGGTACGACCATCCGCACCATCAGCGTGCCTATTGAGTTCCGTAATGTGCCTGGCGGAATGGAGATTGCGCAGCAGTCGGTAGACACCATAGAAATCCAGGTGCGCGGCAGCCCGTGGATCATGGATTCGGTAAATCTGGGAAACCGGATTGCACAGTTCAATCTGGGAAATCTGGGTCCCGGGTGGCACCAGTTGACGCTCGTGCCGGCTACTCTGGATTTGCCGCCCGGCCTGGTAGTGGACCACAGTACACCGTCGAAAGTATCCGTGCGCCTCACCAAGGCGGGAACTGCGGGGCGGGGATAGCCAAAGCCGCCGGGGAACTGGCCCAGTGCTATTTCTTGGACATTCTAAGTAAGGTGCTGTTTATCGCTTCCAACTGTTCTAATACGCGGGCTTCGTGTTCTTCCGAGAAACGGGGCACTGTCATACGGATTTCTTCTCCTTTGGGAGTAAGAAACACGAGCCAGGCGAGAATACCGAGGCCGAACAGAGCATTCAGAGCGAAGGTGAGCACCGGCGACGGCCGGAATCCGATAAACATTTGCCCGAACACACCGACGCTGTTGGTAAGGAACAGGAGGGTATATATAAAACTGTGAACCACTACGTTGCGGCTCAGAGGAACAGGATATTGCGTCAGCCACAGCAGGAGAAACAACAGAAATACCAACATGCCGCAATCCACCCCGCGCTCGATCGGGTAGTAGTATAAGGCAACAGCATTTGCCCTTGCTCCGCCAGTTTCAATCTTAGGCAGTAACGCCAGAACCGAGATCAGCACGGATATGGCGAAACCGGCATACTGAACCCATCGGCCGAGGCTTGCCAGTCCCTTATGCCGTTCCAGAATTAAGGAGTATAACTCCAGCACAACCCAGACGGAAAAGAACCAAGTCATCGGCTGAGTAACCTCCCAGTAAGTTTTGTAGGCTTGCGATCGATAATCCTGGGAGAAAAAGAGAGCGCCTAGCCAGTAGATCACGAGATAACTAAGAAACGCTAGGAGCGCTCTATAACGCTTATATAAACCGGTGCGCCAGAACTTAACAATTACGAAAAAGGATACGACGATTAGAACAAGCTGAAGGAGATTGAATGCGGCACTCGACATTAGCGCTCTTCAAGCTAATTCTAACATCAAAGTGCCGCGTAATTTCGGGGTAACTAGCGAACGCAGTCGCCACAAGGGGGCGGTCCGACGATGAGCCCATGGGACACGCCGAGCTGGCCCGTCTTAGCAGGTGTCTGATTGACTGGTACTGCGGCGGACAACACCACCGCGGTGAGAGCGAATAAAAGCATTTCCCTCATAACTTCCGCCCTTTTCTCTAATTCCTAAGGTAGCTTCAGGAGAACTAGCGAACGCAGTCGCCGCAAGGGGGCGGTCCGACGATAAGGCAATCGCCGCAGGGGGGCGGTCCGACGATGAGGCCCTGGGACACGCCGAGCCGGCCCGTCTTCGCAGGTGCCTGATTGACTGGTACTGCGGCGGACAGCACCACCGCGGTGAGAGCAAACAAAAGCATTTTCTTCATGAGTTTCCGTCCTTTTCTCTAACTCCACTAAGGTAACTACTGTAATCACTATACGGGACCGTACTGGCATAAGGTAATCCTCTCAGGAAAATTTCTGGAAACAGAACAAAACTGAGGGGAATTACCTATGGGTGCTTAGAGTAGTGCCTTAGAGCGGCGCTCGATGACGAAGAAAGTTCAGCGCTGGATAGTGATGGGAAACTCAACACTTAGTCAGACTACTCGCAGATTACCGTGAGGACGGGGCGAGGCCGAATCTGCTCTAGCCGAAAATGCGGCACGTTTTTTCCTGGTTTCGAAGAGCATAACCACCCCAGTGACCTGGCCGATCACATCGATATCGCCGGGGTAATTGAAGACAGCCGGACATTTTTCGGATGCCGGATGCGCCTGGATAAACAGGCGCCCCTGCCCCAGCGCGCACCACCCACAGAGATACCCGTCCCGATGCTCCAGAAAATAAATCGGGCGGTCGGCCTCGCTGGTCCATCCCCCGCGCGCGATCTTGCGGCGGGTTTCGTCGATCAGCACCAGCGATCCGGGACGCAAAATAGGAAACATCGACCAGTCGTCCAGGCCTACTAGTCCATAACGGTGCGCCCGTTGCTCCGCCCCTTCCATGATATGAAGTGGCGCCTTACCCCACTGTCGAATCAACTGATTGAGAAAGGTCGTCTTGTTTAAGTTGATGTCGCTGTGCGAGTCTCCTGCGATGGCGCAGTGCCCGTCGGGTGTGATCTCCAGTTGATGCGTTTCGGCGAGCTTCACCTGCAGTGCCTCTGCAGTCAGCAGGCCGACTGGTACGCCATACCAATCCAGGACTTCGTGTAAGTCGAGATGGTAGATGGCACAAAGCGAATAGGAGCGGAAAATAGTAGGGGTGCGCCCATTGTTTTCAATGTCAGCCAAACGGCTAAGCGTAATGGTGAAATCGGGGTTTCCCCGACGTGCTGCTATCTCCTGGCTGGCTTGTTCCACGTCCCGGTAGGTCAGCTTCAAACGCTCGCGCACCCGTCTTAGCTTTTCACCAGGACGGTCCATGTTATGATCCTCGCTGACAGCTTCCGAACTGCTGTCCGGTGCGAGAAAATACATTTTATCTCCATGGTTGTAAGGTGACAACATGAAAAGTGAAATTTTTGTTCCGAATCTGGAACAACGGCCGCCTAAGGGCCTTAAAGGGATCTTAATGTGGTGATTGTGGTCGGAATCTCGGGAGCGAGTGGCTCCATCTATGGGCTGCGCCTGTTGACGCAGCTTCGCCAGCAACAGGCGGAAATTCATCTGGTTTTAACACGTTCGGGTGAAAAAACTCTTTTTCTCGAAACCGCCACTTCCGGCGCCGACGTGCGGAAACTGGCGGATTGCACTTATCCGGTAGAGGATATCTCCTGCCGGCTGGCCAGTGGCTCCTTCCGGACCGATGCTATGGTCATTGCTCCCTGTTCGATTCACACCATGTCTGCCATTGCCAACGGGATCAGTTCTAACCTGTTGGTACGCGCGGCCGATGTGACACTTAAGGAGAAGCGTAAGCTAGTACTCATGGTCCGCGAGAGTCCCTTACATCTGGGGCATTTACGCAATATGACCGCTCTCGCTGAGATGGGAGCCATTATCGCCCCACCCATACCTGGCTTTTACACAAACCCGCAGACAGTACTAGAAGTAGTAGATCATAGTGTGGAGCGAGTAATGGACCTCATCGGGTTGCCTGTTCCCAACGCCCGCCGCTGGGACGGTGCCAGGTGAAGCGGCGACTCCCCAGTAAGTCTCGCGGCAGCCGGTCCAGGCCCGAGAAGATTGCGTTTCAGGGTGAGCGGGGGGCGTTCAGTGAGGAGGCCGCCCGCAAACTGTTGGGAGCGGACATCGAACTCCTCCCCTGCACGCGGTTTGAGGACGTATTCCGCAGTGTTAAGGATCGCCGCGCCAGCGGGGCTATCATTCCGATCGAGAATACGCTCGCTGGCTCGGTACACGAAAACTATGATCATCTCCAGAATTTCGAACTGCCCATCGTTGCCGAAACCAGCGTGCGCATTGTGCATAATCTCATCGCCAGGCCCGAGGTGAGGTTTTCCCGCATGCGCCGAGTCTATTCTCATCCCGTGGCACTCAACCAGTGTTTGGATTTCTTCACGCAGAATCCGCAAATCGAACGTGTTCCCTTTTACGACACTGCCGGCAGCGTCAAGATGATCATGCAAGAAAAAGCGGAGGATGCCGGCGCGATCGCTTCCGCCGTAGCCGCCGAAATTTACGGTGCGCGGATTCTGCGCAAATCCATTGAGGACGACCGGCAAAACTTTACCCGTTTCTTTCTGTTGCGCCGTCCGGAGTGGCTGAAGAATCAGGCCGCCCAGTCTGGGGCTAGCGATTCCGGAACGCAATGGAAGACTTCGCTGGTCTTCAGCACGCCGAACCAGCCAGGAAGTTTATTCCGCGCCTTGGCGGTGTTCGCGTTACGCGACCTGAGCCTTACCAAGATCGAATCGCGCCCGCTGCGGGGCAAGCCGTGGGAATATCTCTTTTATCTCGACTTTCTGGGACGGGTGGATTCGCCCGCTGCCGGCAACGCCCTGAATCATTTGCGGGAGTTGGCAGACGTTTTGCGCGTTCTGGGATGCTATCCGCAGGGCGCCTGAGGCTACACTGAGGGTAACGAACTATGGCTGTCGAGGAGCAGGAGATTCCGGCCCCGCCCGAAACCGGTGCGACAAACGGAAGCAATTCCACGGAACTGGAAGAAGTGCCCGTCCTTACTGTCAGGGACACGGTGCTCTTCCCGGGTTCTATGATTCCCATTACTGTAGGTCGCCCTTCGTCGGTGGCATTGGTGCAATCCCTCGGGGAAAATCGCAGCCTCGCCATCGTTTCCCAACTCGACCCCCGCGTGGACACGCCGGGTCCGGACGACTTGTATCCGATGGGAACCCTGTGTTTGCTGCATAAAGTGGTCCGCGTGCCAAAAGAGAATTTTCTGCTGTTTTGTGAAGGCGTTACCCGCATTCGCACGCGCGAGTTTACGGCCCGGGAGCCGTTTCTGCGGGCGCGGGTGGAGCGCGTCCCGGATATCGAGCCGGAAATGACCGGGGAAGTCGAGGCCCTGCGCCAAAACGTAATGTCTCTGTTCCAGCAAATTGTGGCTGCCGCGCCGAACCTCTCCGACGACCTGGTCACAATGGCGCA
>JASIAM010000163.1 GCA_030041985.1 Bryobacteraceae bacterium
GGGCGTATTGAAGTGGGCGCGCTACCGATGTTTTGCGCATGGTGCTCGCACGCGGCAGTTTTCTGCAACACTGGAGCGTATGGCTGACTCGGAACAGTGGCCCTCTCTTCCGCTCAATGAGTGGCTCGATACTTGCCATACGCTTCAGCGGTGGGTGCAGATAGCGGGCAAAATCCGGATGACGCTAGCGCCGCCGCTCAATCACTGGTGGCACGTCACTCTCTACGTCAACTCGCGCGGCCTCACCACCGGCCCGGTGCCGTACACGGACGGCGCTTTCGAGATTCAATTCGATTTCCTGCGCCATGAGTTGCAAATTTCGGCCAGCCGTGGCGTCACCGCCTCGCGCTTGCTCGAACCCGAACCCGTCGCCGTGTTCTACCGCCGCACAATTGAATCTCTGGCATCGCTCGGCATCTCGGTCGAAATCAATCGCAAGCCGCAGGAAGTGCCCGACCCGATCCTGTTTGACGAAGATTACACGCATCATTCCTACGATCCGGAATATGCACGGCGTTTCTGGCGCATTCTCCTTTCGAGCGCCAGGGTGCTCGAGAAATTTCGCGGCAGATACCTCGGCAAATCAAGCCCGGTGCATTTCTTTTGGGGCAGCTTCGACCTGGCGTGTACGCGCTTTTCCGGCCGCACCGCCCCGCCTCGCGCTGGCGTGATCACCGGCCCTGCTTATTCGCACGAATTGTCCAGCGCGGGATTCTGGCCGGGCGGAGGCGGCGTGGATGGCCCTGCATACTACTCCTACACGGTTCCCAAGCCCGCAGGCCTGGAGCTGGAGCGGGTCCGCCCCTCCGCCGCGCGCTGGCATCCGCAGCTCTCCGAATTTATCCTGATGTATGACGACGTGCGCCAGGCAGACTCGCCCGAGCAAGCCTTGTACGAATTTCTGGAGAGCACCTACGATGCCGGCGCGCGCCTGGGCGGGTGGGATCGCGCGGCATTAGAGATCGGGCTCTCGCCCTCAGGAGATCGGGCGTAGCCCTCAGGAAATCGGGCATAGCCGCCCGGGGACAGCGCGCTCGTTTTGATTTCCTGCTGCTTATGCCTGTTCAGATACCAGCATGGCGGATTGCCGAAATGCGGAAACAGGGAATGAACACAAGTCTCGGTAGCCGGCTGATCAAACATAAACCCGGTGGTCTTGTTCTTGTAAGGCACAGCGTAATAGCGATGCACTTCTACCGACCCGAATTGCGGGCGGCCACTGGGGATTGGCAATTGGAACGATAAGAAGTCACCTGCGTAGACCAGGATTCCCAACAAAACCACGAGTAACAAAAAGCGCTTCATCCGGAATGCGTCGAGGACTCCTCCTTCAGGCTACACCAGCCCAGCCCCAAAGCCGCGACTGGCTCCGGCCCCCTGGTCCGGGGAACTTTTCTAAGAATTCCACCGTCCAAACGTCAACATTGCACCAGGAGATGCGCCATGACGAAGTGGATGCTACGAATTATAATCGGTCTGACTACGGCGGTCAGCGCGTTGTTGGCTCAGGATATAACCGGCACGTGGCAGGGCAAACTGTCTATTCCGCAGGCGCCCAATGGAGAATTGCGCGTTGTCGTCAAGATATCGAAGGCGGACGGGGGCGCTTTACGGGCAATGTTCTACAGCATTGACCAGCCGGGTCCCGGCGTTACTGCTAGTGCGGTCACGATTCAAGGCAACACCCTAAAAATAACCATCCCCGGAATCGGCGGTACCTATGAAGGCAAGCTCGATTCCGACGCGATTAACTTGACGGGAACCTGGAGCCAGGGACCCAAACCGCTCCCCTTGAACTTGGCGCATGTGAAAGACGAAGCCGCTTGGGAAATACCGGCGCCTCCCCCGCCACCGAAAATGATGCCAGCGGACGCCAATCCGGAATTTGAAGTCGCGACCATCAAGCCGAGCAAGCCAGATCAGCCGGGGAAGGCGTTCACCGTCCGTGGCACTGAGGTCATGACCATTAACACCACCGTAACCGATATGATCACCATGGCCTACGGTGTTCATGTGCGGCAGGTAATCGGGATGCCCGGCTGGGCCGAAACAGATAAGTTCGATGTCACCGGCAAGGCCGAAGGTGGGGCGTTGCCCAACTTGAATCAGTTTCGGGTGATGATCCAGAAACTTTTGGCCGATCGCTTTCAGCTCAAATTTCATCACGACAAGAAAGAGCTCTCGGTCTATGCGCTCACCGTCGGCAAAAATGGCCCCAAGCTAACCAAAAACGAGTCCAACAGTACCCTTCCCGGATTGATGTTCCGCGGGCCCGGAAACCTGCCGGGGCGAAATGCCACCATGGAAGAATTCGCCGGCGTGATGCAAGGCGCTGTTCTGGATCGCCCCGTGGTCGATCAAACCGGCCTTCAGGGACGGTGGGACTTCCAATTGTTATGGACCCCCGATGAAACCCAGTTCGCCCAGCTTCGGGGACCAGGCGCTCCGCCGGCCCCTCCCCCAGGCACGGACACCCAACCCGACCTCTTCACCGCCATCCAGCAGCAATTGGGGCTGAAACTGGAATCCACCAAGGCACAAACCGACGTGCTGGTGATCGACAAAGTCGAAAAGCCTTCGGAAAACTAACGGCGCGCCCGCCGCGATCGTGCTACATCGCCTCCAGGTCCTTGACGGCCTGGAGGAGGGCTGCGGGAGCGAACGGCTTTCGCACCACGCGGCAGCGCGGAAATAATGCTTCGATCCCGGGATCGGGCATGCCGGAAAGATACAACAGCCGCAAGCGGTCCGCGAAGCCGATGAAGAATGTGGGTGTGTTGGTCACCAGGATTCCGTGAAACGGCTCCGGCCGGCGCAGCAGCTCGATGGCATCACCGACATCGGACGTTATCACCGTGTACTCCTGCCGCAGCAGCAGCGTACGCACCAGGTTAGAGATCAACGGGTCCTCGACGACTACTAACGGAGACTGGTCCGGTTGCGGCATAAAGTAGGCTTGTAGCAGAGCACCGGCTTGTGGCGAAGCCGGGGGCTGTACATCGGACAAAGTGCTTACCACCAACCTTGATTGTGGAAGGGATTAACGGTCCGCCACAATTCCCCCAAATTGGGGGGGAGGCAAGATGTTATGAGGGGAGTGAATGGGGGATTACCGGCTAATTGAGGGCCATTTGAAAATGGCTCAGGCTCTCGGCATAACGGGAAACGCCGCGATACAGCGCTTCGGCGAGCTTTTGCCGGTAATCGGACTTCTTCAGCAGCGCTTCTTCCCTGGAGTTGCTAAGGAAGCCGATCTCCGCCAGCACGGAAGGCATATTGGCTCCGATGAGCACCACAAAGGGCGCTTTGCGTACGCCCCGGTTCTTCTCATCCGGAAAACTGCGCACTGACAAAGCATACAAAGCCGCCTGAATACGGTTGGCGAATTCGTGCGATTCCTCGGCCTTATCGTGCAGCGTGATCTGTTGAATCAGGTCGTGGAGTTCAAAAACCGATTTCTGAGAACTGGCATTTTCGCGAGCCGCGACGTCGAGGGCGTCCTTGGAGTCGGTGAAATTCAGGTAATAGGTCTCGATGCCGGCGACGCGGGTAGCGGGCGAGGAATTCGCATGGATGGAGAGGAACAGGTCGGCTTTTTTCTCGTTCGCTAAGGCCGTGCGTCCTTCGAGCGGCACGAAAGTATCATCGGTGCGCGTATAAATGACCTCTGCCCCCATGCGCTGTTCGATCAGCTTGCCAAGCCGCAGCGAGACATCGAGCACGAGGTCCTTTTCCAAAATCCCGTGGCTGCCCATGGTGCCCTGATCGTGGCCGCCATGGCCGGGATCGATCACCACGCGGTTGATTTTCAACCCGAGCGCGCGGATGAGGGAATTCTCGCCGGTGCTGGTGTGGCGGGCCGACTTGGGAATTTCGCCTGAGGGCGCAGAGTGAGGGGGCGTGCTGGAATTCGACCCATCGACGCTGCTGACCGTATCGACTTTAGCGCCCAAGCTGGCCGCGCTGTGGGAACTATCCAGAACGGCCGGTTGCGCAGGCGCGGAGGGCGGCGCCGGCGGAAGCGAATCGGTCAGCAACACTTTGGAAGTTTCTGATACAGGCGCGGCGGCAAGCGGCGTGCTCGCGGACAGTTTGGGAGCGGCCGGAAGCACGGGCGCAGACGATATTACGGCGGGCGCGGGCACGGTGGGCGCCGCTAGTGGCGGCGGTCCAGCGTCCGGCGCGCCATGGCGCAATTCGATCATGAGCCGGTTCGGATTGATCAATTGCGAAGGAGTTGCCTCCACCCCATCGGCGAGGTCCAAGACTACGCGCGTCACACCCGGAGTTGTCTCTGCCACGCGGACCCGCTTCAAAAGGGCGTCGTCGATTGGTTCGTTGAGAAAGCGGCGGCCATTGGCAAACTTGGGCCGGGCATTGAGGATATCGAAATAGATCCGTTCCGGGTTATGGAGGTGGTCGCTGCGTATTTCGAATTGCCCCGTGACCTCGATGGCCACGCGGGTCACATTGCCTACACTCCAATGCCGGACCGCAGTCACCAGGTGAAGCTCGGCAAGCGCTGGCCCCGCGAAGAGTGGAATCGCAACCGCCGCCGCTATGAGCCTCATAAGAACGAATCCTTAGCGTGAGACGTACCGGACGCTACCATCCGGTTCCACAATTTGCCGGATGTGATTGTACGGGGATGAACTATCGGCTGTTTCCTCGGCCGGCGGCTCCGTATTGGCGGATTTTGCAGCCGCGGCCGATTTGGCCTGCGCGGCGCGCGGCCGGCTGAGCACCTTACTTACGTAGTTTTGCGTTTCCGGGTATGGCGGAATGCCACCGTGCTTGGCTACGGCGCCTTCGCCGGCATTGTAAGCGGCCAAAGCCAGAGGGTAATCGCCATGGTAAAGATCCAGCAGGTATTTCAAATATTTAGCGCCGCCCTGAATATTTTCTTCTGCATTAAATGCGTTAGAAACACCGAAACGGCGGGCGGTCGCGGGCACCAGTTGCATGATTCCCAGCGCTCCCTTGGGTGAAATCGCGAACGCGTTATAGTTACTTTCGGCTTTAATTACGGAATGAATCAGCTCGGGAGGCAGCGATTCTTCGAGCGCAATGCGATCAACGGCCGAGGATAGCGCCGCGCTGCGGGAAACATCCAGTGCGCCGGAGGCAAGTGCCACGCGCACCAGCTTACCGGAGTGAGGGTCGGCGCGAACAGTGCTGGTCACGCGCGGGACATCCGAACCCCGAACCGGGGCATCGGAACCCCAAGCCGGCAGGGTTCCTGCGCACAGGGCCAAAGACGCCAGCCCCGCCGCCCTCCCCAAGCTAAAACAAATACGCCGCAATTTGTTGGTCCTTCCTAATTATAAGAATCCCTGGAGAGGCTGCAAGCGTTCCTTCCGGCTCCGCGCGCGGCGCCCCTATTAATTCTCGATGGTATCATTTCCGTGTGCGCCAGGCACTGGACGCCGGCACGCCCGCCCGCTGGGTTGCCTATGCCCGAAATTGATTCCTTTCCCCACTACGTGGAGTTCCGGCATGTATATAAGACGTTCGACCATCCGGTTTTAGTCGACAGCAATTTTCACGTCAATGCCGGAGAAACGGTGGCCATTATCGGCCGCAGCGGCGTGGGTAAATCCGTAACGCTCTCTCACATCATGGGCTTCCTCAGGCCGGACGAGGGCCGTGTGATCGTGGCGCACGAGGACATTACCGACTTTCCGGAAAACGAACTGCGCCGTATTCGCAAGAAGGTCACCATGGTGTTTCAGTCCGGAGCGTTATTCGACTCGATGACAGTGGCGGAGAATGTGCTGTTCTCGCTCGAACTGCGCGAGGACTACAACGAGCAGAACAAAGAAGACGTGGTGAACGGCCTGCTGGGGATGGTGGATATCTCGGAGGCGCGCGATAGTTATCCCGCGGATTTGTCTACCGGCTATAAGCGCGCTGTGGCGATTGCGCGCGCGTTGGCCGCGCAGCCCGAGTGCATTCTTTACGACGAGCCGACCACCATGGTCGATCCGATTATGTCGGATCATCTGAGTGACCTCATGCTGCGCCTGAAGCGGCAATTGAAGCTGACCTCGGTAGTGGTCACCCACGATCTGGACCTGATGTACAAAGTGGCCGACCGCGTGGTTGTTTTGTTCGAAGGGCGGGTGATATTCTTTGGGCCGGTAGCCGATCTGCAAAAATCGGAACATCCGCATATCCGGGAATTTTTAGAGATGGATCGGGTGTGGTGAGGGTGGTGGAAACCGGCCGATCCACTTTCTCTCGAAAACATTCTTTACTTTCACTGCCTTGGAATGCTAGGCTAAGTGTCTCATAATGCGTACAGTTGACTTGATCCAGCGGAAACGCGACGGGGATGAACTCGCGCCCGAAGAGATCGATTATCTGGTGGACGGCTACACCAACGCCGAAATCCCCGACTACCAGATGTCCGCCTTTTTAATGGCGGTCTACTTCTCGGGAATGACCGACCGCGAGGTGAGCCGGCTAACCGAGTGCATGCTGCGCTCGGGAGAAACCGTGGACCTCTCGGCGGTGCCTGGGATTAAGGTGGATAAGCACTCCACCGGGGGCGTGGGTGATAAAACCAGCCTCATTGTGGCGCCGCTCGCGGCCTCGGCCGGCGTGCTGGTTCCCATGATGTCCGGACGCGCTTTGGGGCATACCGGCGGCACTCTGGACAAACTCGAATCCATCCCCGGCTTCCGCACGGATATTACGCCGGAAGAGGCGCGGCAGTTGCTTTCCGAGGTGGGGCTGTGCTTCCTCAGCCAGACGGACCGGCTCGCACCCGCCGACGGGAAACTGTACGCTTTGCGCGACGTTACGGCCACTGTGGAGTCGATTCCGCTCATTGCCTCCTCCATCATGTCCAAGAAATTGGGCGAGGGCCTGGATGCGCTGGTGCTGGATGTGAAGGTGGGCAGCGGCGCGTTCATGAAGAAGCAGGTGGATGCGCGCCGCCTGGCGCAGATGATGGTGGGTATCGGGCGGCGGATGGACAAGCGCGTGCAAGCCCTGATCACCGATATGAGCCAGCCTTTGGGCTATGCGGTCGGCAATGCTTTGGAGGTGATGGAAGCCTCCCAAACGCTGCAGAACGCCGGGCCGAACGACCTGACTAAGTTATCGATCGAGCTGGCCGCGCGCATGATCTACCTGGCGCGGAAGACGAGTAGTCTGGATGAGGCCCGCCGCCTGGCCGAGGAGAAACTGGTAGATGGCTCCGGCTATAGGAAATTCAAACAGGCGGTAGCGGCGCAGGGCGGCAATCCGCAGGCGCTCGACAAATTCGAACTACTGCCCAACGCCACCGGGATGCGCGAGGTCACCAGCCCGCGCGGCGGTTACGTCAGCACCATCGAGGCGGAGTACATCGGGGCGGCTTCCAATATGATTGGCGCGGGGCGCGACCGTAAAGAGGATGCCATCGATCCCGCGGTGGGAATTATTCTCGAAGTCAAAGTGGGCGAAAAGGTGGACGCCGGTAGCGTGCTTTGCCGCATCTATTACACGCGCGAGGATCACGTAGAAGAGGCAGCCGAGATGGTGGAAGATGCCTTCCACATCTCCGCCCAAAAGCCGGAGGAGCGGGAACTGATCCTTGAGGTAGTGGGCTAGCTTATTCAAGCTACGCTGCACGAAAGGAGTTGATGGGCCGCTTCACCGGGCTGCTGGGTCTTGTGATCATCGTGGCGGCGGCCTGGCTGTTCTCCACCGATCGAAGGGCCATCAAGGGACGCATTCTCGCCTGGGGTTTGGGGCTGCAGTTTCTGTTTGCGCTGCTGATTCTGAAAACCGATTTCGGCAAAATTTTCCAGGGCGTCAGCCGGGCCGTAACGGCGCTGCTCGATTACTCGCAGGCCGGCAGCAGTTTCGTGTTCGGCGATCAGCTTGGCAAGCCTACCGGGCCGTTCGGCGTGGTATTCGCTTTCCAGGTGCTTACGCTGATCATCTTTATCGCCTCGTTCTTTTCCATCTTGTACTACCTGGGCATCATGCAGTGGATCGTGCGTGTGATGGCTATCGGCATGCAAAAGCTAATGGGCGTCAGCGGAGCCGAGTCGCTGAATGTGGCGGCCAGCATCTTCATGGGCCAGACCGAAGCGCCGCTTACTATCAAGCCGTTCCTCCCGAGCCTCACGGAATCCGAGCTGTTCACCGTTATGACCAGTGGGATGGCGCATATTTCGGGTGCGGTCATGGCTGCCTACGTTCTGGTCGCGCATGTGCGGATCGAACACCTGCTCACGGCGGTCATTATGACGGCCCCCGCGACCATCATGCTGTCCAAAATCTTCATTCCGGAAACGGGAAAGCCGGCCACCGCGGGGCGCGTGGAGATCAAGGTGGAAAAAACCGCGGTCAACGTGATCGACGCGGCAGCGCGGGGAGCCTCTGACGGACTCAACCTCGCGCTGAATGTAGGCGCGATGCTGATCGCCTTTATTGCCCTGATCGCCCTCATGAACGGCATCCTGGGATGGGTCCATTCCCTGCCGTGGCTGGGTTGGGTACCAAGTACGCTGCCCCAACTGTTTGGCATCGTTTTCGCCCCCGTTGCGTGGGTGATCGGCGTGCCCTGGAAGGATGCATTCGATATCGGCAACCTGCTGGGCACGCGCCTGGTGCTCAATGAGTTTGTGGCCTTCACGCAGCTCGGGCCGATGCAATCGCGGCTCGATCCGCGCTCCTTCACCATCGCTACGTATGCGCTGTGCGGGTTCGCGAATTTCAGCTCGATCGCTATTCAGATCGGGGGCATCGGGGGGCTCGCGCCGAACCGGAAATCCGATATCGCGCGGCTGGGGCTGCGTGCCGTGGCTGCGGGCACCATGGCCAATTTCATGTCGGCCTGCATTGCGGGCATGCTGCTGTGATGGAAGACGCCGTTCGCCAGATTCGCAGCGCCACCGGCCTCGAGCCGGCGGTCGCCGTGGTTTTGGGGAGCGGTCTGGGAGCATTCGCCGAAGAACTCACAGCGGCTCGCGAGATTCCCTATGCGGAGATCCCCGGCTGGCCCGTTTCCACAGCGGTTGGGCATGCTGGCAAGTTGATCTTCGGATGCCTGGATTTGTCTGAAAGGGCCGGTCTGCCCATCGCCGTGATGGCGGGACGCGCCCATCTATATGAGGGTTACACGCCCGCGCAGGTGACTTACGGTGTGCGCGTGCTGGGCCTTCTGGGCGTGCGCTCCATGGTGTTTACCAATGCAGCCGGTGGCATCAATACCAAGCTTCAGCGCGGCGGCCTGGTGCTGATTTCCGATCACATCAACCTGCAAGGCGTGAACCCGCTCGCCGGCCCCAACGACAATCGCTTCGGAGCGCGTTTCCCCGATATGTCGGAAGCATATTCTGCGCAGTACCGCGAGATGGCGCGGCGCGCCGCCGCTGAGCTGGGGATTTCCATTACGGAGGGCGTTTACGCCGCCATGCTGGGACCATCCTACGAGACCCCCGCAGAAATCCGTTACCTGCGCGCCATTGGAGCCGACCTGGTCGGCATGTCCACGGTCCCGGAAGTGATCGTGGCCAATCACATGGGCATGAAGGTGCTGGCGATCTCCTGTGTGACCAATATGGCTGCGGGCATTCTGCCGCAAAAAATCACGCACCAGGAGGTGCTGGAGACCGGGGCGATGGTCCGCGGCACACTGATCCAGCTTTTGAAACGCGTGCTGCCGCGCCTCGAGGAGGGCGGGCTTCCCCAATGACCGGCGCCTTGCCCAGGATGTTTCGCGCTCTTGGCCTCTTTCTGTTCGCCAGCCTTCTCGCGGCCGAGCCCGCTGACTGGATCTGGAGTGCCCGTTATGTGATCACCATGGATGACGCGCGGCGCGTCATCCAGAATGGCGCTGTGGCGATCCGCGGAGACCGCATTGTGGGCGTGGGCTCGAAGAT
Organism: Bryobacteraceae bacterium; assembly: GCA_030041985.1. Taxonomy (GTDB): domain Bacteria; phylum Acidobacteriota; class Terriglobia; order Bryobacterales; family Bryobacteraceae; genus PSRJ01. The sequence continues at coordinate 9,882 of JASIAM010000163.1, forward strand.
CGAGATCGATGCGCGTTTCCAGCCTCGCCAGCGCCTCGATCGCCCGGATGCCATTCTCGCTCCCGGCCTCATCAACACCCACACCCACGCCGCAATGTCTCTGTTTCGCGGCATTGCCGACGATCTCAAATTGCAGGATTGGCTGAACCGCTTCATCTTCCCCGCCGAGGCCAAAAACCTTTCGCCGGAGTTTGTGCGCTGGGGCACGCGGCTGGGCGCGCTCGAGATGCTGCTGGGCGGCACCACCACCTTTACCGACATGTATTACTTCGAAGACGTGGTGGCGGAAGTGGCCAAAGAAGCCGGCATACGGGGCGTGCTGGGGGAAACCATCATCGGTTTCCCCGTGGCTGACGCGAAAACGCCGGCCGATTCGCTGCGCTTCACCGAGCGCTATCTCACGCGCTTCCGCAACGATCCGCTGGTGATTCCGGCCGTGGCGCCGCACGCCATCTATACCACTTCGGATGAGACGCTGCGGGCCGCGCGCGCCCTGGCCAACAAGTATGGCGCTCCCCTGATCATCCACGTCTCGGAGACAAAGAAGGAAAACGACGACGAATTGGCCAAACGCCATAGGACGCCTGTGCAGGCGCTCGAGTCGCTCGGCCTATTCCAGGGGCGCACCGTGGCGGCCCATTGCGTCTGGGTGAACGGCAGCGATATGGCGATACTCGCGCGGCGCGGAGTGGGCGTGGCCCACTGCCCTTCGAGCAACATGAAGCTGGCGAGCGGCGTGGCGCCCGTCCTCAAAATGCGCGCGCTCGGTATCAACGTAGGTTTGGGCACCGACAGCTCGGCCGGCAGCAACAACGACGTCAACATGTTCGAAGAGATGGACCTCGCCGCTAAGCTGCAGAAGGTCACCACGCTCGATCCCCAAGCGCTCCCTGCCGGTGCAGTCTTGGAAATGGCCACCATTGGCGGCGCGCGCGTGCTGGGCCTCGAACGGGAAATCGGCTCGCTCGAAACCGGCAAGCGCGCCGACATCATCACAGTGCGGCTCGACCGCCCCAATGCCGTTCCGCTATACGATCCCGTATCGCAGATGGTTTACGCGCTCAAAGCCGACGACGTGCGCGATGTAATGGTCAACGGCAAGCCGGTGGTGCGCGACGGCCAAATCCTCACGCTCGATGAGAAGCTCATCCTCTCCAAAGCCGCCGAATACGGCATGAAGGTGAAAGCGTCGTTGAAATAGAATGGTGAGCGAATGAGCGTCGCAAGGCGGGTCTCGGAAGAAGAATACCTGCACACCGGCTACGAGCCGGAATGGGAATACGAAGACGGCGTCCTGATCGAGCGCAACTTGGGAACTGAACCTCATAGCTGGTTGCAGTGTGCGCTGGGAGCGTACCTTTTTCATAGACGAAAGCAGTGGGGTATTCAGGTGTACATGAGCCAGCACACTCGCCTTCGTCCCGGCAAGTACATGATCCCGGATCTCTGCGTAGTTCTTGGGGAAAGGCCTGCGGAGCCAATCTTTGGCTCACCTCCACTCATTTGGATCGAGATTCTCTCGCCGGAAGATCGGCCCTTTCGCGTCAACCGAAAAGTTCGGGAAATCCTGGATTTCGGTGTGCGGTACGTTTGGGTGATCGATCCGGAAACGCTGGAAAGCGACCTCCATACTGCCGCGGGCAGCCGCGCGTTGCTGGACGGCATTCTGAAAATCAAGGGGACTCCGATAGAGGTGCCTCTGCGCGCGCTCGATGAAGACTGAGATTGCGCGAACCGTCCGCAGCGCGCTATCGGCGTTACACTGAAAACGTATTCCTATGCAAACCTCCGGATTGCACCGCGATGCGTCATTACATCGCTATGCATGGGCGACTGCGGTGCTCGCCTTGCTTCTCGTCATTACGGGAGCGGTTGTTACCAGTACATATCGTGGGGCGCAGGCGCACGGCCCCGAGCAGTTGGTCCACCGCGGGGCGGCCGCGGTAGTTGGCCTGTTCATCATAGGCTTGGCTTTCTGGTTATCGCGCGAGCGCAACCATCTCTGGATTTCGAATCTCGGCTGGATCGCACTGGCACTCGTACTCGCCGAAGCCGTGCTCGGCATGCTGGCTCCCGCGACTGCGGCTCTTCACGCCATCCTGGCACAGCTCCTCTTCGGCGTCACCGTAGCCATCGCGGTGGTTACTTCGCCCGGTTGGAGCAATGAAGACGACTTAGTCGATGACCACATGCGCCCGCCCATGCGGACGCTCGCAGACATCACAGTGGCCATGGTGCTGGTGCAAATCGTATTGGGAGCCTCCCTGCGTCATAAGCTGCTCGGCGCGATGTCGCATATCGGCTTCGCCGTGGTGGTCGCGCTCGCTGCCTTGATGCTGGGCATGTGTGTCCTCCATGAGGCGCCGGAGCATCGTCCTCTTCGTCCCGCCGCGATTCACCTTATGGTGATTATCGGCATTCAGGTGTTTTTGGGATTCGGCTCTTTCATCCTGAAACTGATGATGGACGAGACTGCTACGGCAGTGGCGATCGTAACCACCGCCCACGTGGCCACAGCCGCGCTAACGCTTGGCGCCACGATCGTTTTGAGCCTCTACGTCCATCGCTATATGCGAGCGGTGGCGCCTCAACGCGAGGGCGCGCGTCCCACCGTCGCCAGTTGAACCACGGCGGCGGTATGGGAATTTTGCGCCGCGGGCTTACTGGGCGATCCCGGCCCATCCCAATAACCAATCATCCGGCCCATAGTGAGAATCGATAACCACAACATTATCGAAAGTGCACCCGCCAGTCTCGCTCTAGCGGGTAGAGTGCGCTCTTTATCGATAGCTGCCGTGTTGTTATAAACCAGCGGCCGGAAAATAGCCGCATGCACCGCCACCAGGCTCAGTAGCGACATTTTGGCCCAGAAATACGGATTGGGACTGTATTTCACGGCCTCCGACGACGCCAGCAGCGAGCCCATCGTGACCATGATGCAGAAACCCACCCGCTTCCACCAGCGAAACTGGTTGACGACATCGGTCACAGTGCGGTCCGTCATAGCCACACCCAACAGGCGCAAATCCGTCATCAGAATCATGCCGCCAAACACCGCAATGCACGACAAGTGCGTCGTCATCACTATGGGGTAAACCATCGCCGATTCCCGAAAAGCCGTTAGAAAACCTATGCTCTGAATCGATTCTGCAATGGACACAAAATGCTCCTACACAAACGCGATAAACAACCCGCCCGCCACCACCGACACCCACAGCGCCAGCGACAGAGCGCCCACTAGTTTGTTGACACCCGGCGAAGCGCCCGCCAGAACTACCTTGCGATGCACGGTGTAGTTATAAAGGATCGCCACCAGGAGCGCCACCATCTTGAAGCGGAACGAATAGTTGCCCAGATACATGTAGGGGTCCGAGGAAAAGATGAGCGGGCCGGAAATCAGCATGATGACCAGCCCAACGAGAGTCCAGGGCGCGGTCTCTTTGAGCAATTGCACCGGTTTCTGCGTGCCTAAGCCGAGGAGCCGGAAGTCCACAATAGCGATCGTGCCGATCGAAAGCGTGAATCCGGCAATGTGAATGCACTCCAGGAGCGGAAATGCCCAATCATTGTTGTTCAGAGGATTGGTTGTTGGATCGTAAACCAGAAACATCGCAAAACTTCCTCCCCGCCGAGGGGGTTGTTGTCGAGTAAGCTTACTATCATACTATCGAACATGAGAAACTGGCTGACACTTTCGCTTGCCATGACAGCATGCGCCCTCCTTTGGCCTGCACACGCGCGGGCAGCCGGATGCGGCCGCATCAAGGTAGACGCCACTGATGCAGTGGCCGCGGCGCCTGCAAACCACAAGGTCATCCTCGAAAACGATCGCGTGCGTATCCTCGAGGCCACCGTCCCTCTGCACAGCAAAGAACCCCCGCACACCCATTTTTGGCCCAGCGTTTTTTTCGAACAAACGTCCGGCCCTGGTGACCCTCCGTTTCAAAAAGTGAGTATCCGTTGGTCCGAAGGAGGCCCGAGCAAAGGCTTCGAGAGTAGCGATCGCGATCGCCACAATCTGCTGATCGAACTGAAAAACACGGATTGCCAACCAGCCCCCGCCGCCAGCCTCCCCGCCACCGACGCCGTGAATATCCACGACCCGAATATGACCGTCGTGCTCGAAAACCCTTACTTCCGCGTGCTGAGCGTCAGAATCCCACCGGGCGGCAAGGAGCCGTGGCACACCCACACCTGGCCCGCTGTGGTGGTCTATTTTCGCCTGCCGCCCTCGCGCCGGTACACGAAGGATGGCAAGTTTACCGAGCGCGCCGAACTGAAAACCCTGCAAGTCAGCTACGACGCCAATAGCCAGCCGCTGCACTCCGTCGAAAATCTGGGCAAAGTGGCGTACCAGGCCTATCGTGTGGAATTGAAGCCAACCACCGCCAACGCGGCCCGGTAGCCCGCGCCACGCCCCGTCACCGCTTGTAGCCGATCATTCGCAAAAAGCCGCGCCGCTTTTCGACATCCGCGGCCGTTTCCACGCCTTTGGGAGAAAAGCCATCGATCACGCCCATAACCCCGCGCCCTTGTTCGCACTCCGCCACCACCACCTGCACGGGGTTCGCAGTAGCGCAGTAAATCGAGCACACCTCGGGCACATTGTGAATCCGCCCCAATATGTTAATCGGGTATCCATCGCGCAGCACCACCACAAAAACGTGCCCCGCCGCCACAGCCGTTGCGTTCCGTTGCGCCATTTCCTTCAGCGCATCGTCGTTGCCGTCCACGCGCGTCAGGCAAGGTCCCGATGCTTCGTTAAACGCCACCCCAAATTTCATTTGAGGCACGGTATTCACAATCGCCTCGTACACGTCTTCCACCGTCTTGATGAAGTGCGCGTGGCCCAGAATGACGTTGCCGCCCTCGGGAATTTCTAGTGGCACCAGCTTGAGTTCCATAAGCCCAACAGCATAACAGCGCGTGGTATCCTGGGTCACGTAAGCAGGGTCGAGCGCATGCCTCCCCACGACCATTCCCCGCCGGGCCAGTAAAATCGGTCCCGTTT
>JASIAM010000164.1 GCA_030041985.1 Bryobacteraceae bacterium
CACCACGATCAGAGCGTCCATGCGCTGGTTCCCGGCCTCGATCCACTGCCCCCCGTGACGAATATAGGTGCGGTGATTCGTAGTGGAATAAAAATCCTCCGGCGCACAGCGGTCCCGCTCCACTTCGCGCAGCATAGCATCGGTCGATTCCGCGGCCGCACAGCCCAGCATCAGCAGTTCTTGCAATAGATGCTGCAGCGATCCCTGGTCCGGCGATTCCACCTTCAACCGCAAATAAGAGGGCTCACTATTGGTGCGGCCGATTCGAAACTGCTCCACCTCAAAACGCGCGCCGTGCTCCACCACCTTGTCGAAAATGTTCTCCATCACATGGGAGTCGATCAGGTGGCCTTCCGCCTCCACGATTTCCTGAAATTGCATAGAAAGCTTTATTGTACGGGAACGGCCTGCACACCCGCTGTTTCGCCGCCATTCGCCGCACATTGCTTGACCCCCCGAATGCCAAATGAGAAAATACCTACGCAGTTTGAAACAGTTGTTTGTACGGGCTTCGAAAGTCTTCAGGGGACCAGGAGCTTGGCGAACAATAATTAGGAGAAGGTGTAGTGAAGGAAAGAGGAGTTGTGAAGTGGTTTAACGCCGCCAAAGGCTATGGGTTTATCCAGCGGCCAACGGGCGATGATGTATTCGTCCATTTTTCCGCCATCCAGACCAATGGTTATCGCACATTGGACGAGGGCACGGAAGTGGAGTTCGAGGTGAAGCAGGGGCCGAAGGGTCTGCAAGCCGAGAATGTCATGAGGGTTTGAAAATTCCCCCAAAACTTTCGATCCGTTAACCGAGGGCCCGTTATGGGCCCTCTCCATGCCCCCTCCCGGCCTGAGCCGCGGCCGTGAGGAAACGTTTACGGTTCCACCACGATCTGCACGCGGTTGCTCTCCTGCCCGTCAGCTTTAATATAGAGTTCCGAAGTTCCCAGATTCGTAATGGAAGGCAGTTGCGCCTCAATCACGTAAAATCCGATCTCGAGAGGCGCCAGGGTAGCGCTCGATACCTGTAGCGGGGTGCCATCCAGATAGACTTGCACTGCCGCCGCGACTGCTGGTGGATCGTGCTCGGGAGCAGGCAGGTTGGCGGGCCAGTCCGGCCGTACTTTGCCGAGGCCCGTAGCCAAAATCTGAATGCGCCCGTTGGAGTGCGCGGTATTGCGGACATCGAGCGGCAGGCCCGTATCGGCATCGTAGATCATTGGAACGCCGTCGCTCGATACAAAAATGGCGGGCGCCGTAGGCTGTACCGGCAAGCCCAGAGTTACAGCGCCGGTATTGGTCTGCAGGGATAAAGCCACGTTCGGTCCCACCGCCTCGAAAGGCACCTGAATCTGCGATTCGCTATCGGACGCGGAGAGCACGGGATAGTTCAAATCGCCCCCGCGCGCCGTGTTGACGCGGCTGCCGATAACACTCAACAATGCTCCGGGCGCAGCCGGATGAGGCGTATAATCGGCTGTGCTGACGACGCGCAGGTTCCATAGGCGGTGCGGGGCCGCAGTGGCGTAGACGCCATAGCCATCGAGCGCCGCGTACAACTGCACGCCCGCGGGATCGAGTTTCACGTCCCAGGCGATGGCCGCCGGCAGTCCGTTGCTCAAGCTCACCCAATTTACCGCTGGCTGTGTGGCATTTTCGAGATCCGTATGCGCCAGAAAAACGCCCTGGTCCGTCGCCACATAAACCGCGCCAGCCGTCCGGTCCGCCGTAATTCCGTGGACGGCCACCTCGGGCAGATTCCCCGTCAAGTCGTCCCACAAGCTTCCGGTGCTGGTAGTGCGCAGCACCCGCGCCCCGTTGCCGGAAAGCACCGCCAGCGCCACATTGGGCTCCTGCGAATCCACGTAGAACCGCTCTACGACCCCTCCGGTATCCGTTCGCGAAAGCTGGAAAGTGGCGCCGCCGTCCAAAGAAACCCATATGCGGCCGTCCCCGGACCCGGCGTAGACGGTCGAGCCGCCCGCCCCGGTAGCGGTAATCCGCGTACCCACCACGCTCGAATACCGCGCGCGTAAAGCGGTTTCTAAATCCTGACCTTTATTGCTGGGAAACCAGACTGAGCCTCCCGGCGGCAACTCCAGATCCCCGAAACCTTCGACTTCGATCTGTGTTCCCGAACCGCCTCCCGGAGTCGCCAGAATCCGCCGCACCGGCAGATTCGGCAGGGAGTTATTCAGCCCGGCCCATGACAAGCCACCATCTAGAGACTGCCATACGCCATAATTGTTTGCCAATACAAGCTGATCGGCATTTGTTGGCGATACCGCCAGGCTGCGTTGCCCGGCTCCCACAACCGAGGCCCTGTGGGCCTGGGTCAAATCGGTCCAGGAGCGGCCGCCATCGTCGGAGCGAAACAACTGTTGGCCAATCGCGTAAATTCGCCCGGGATCGCTGGCCGCAATCACGGGAAGAGCGCCCGTTTCCGGCAGGCGTGGCGCGTCCGCCGGTGAAAGCGTCGCAGGCGCACTTGGGGGAGTAGCGTTCGCCGGAGCTGGTGACCACGTTTCGAAATCACTGGTTACAAAGGTTTTTCCGCTATACATCCGGGCAAAAAGCTCGCCTCCGGAAGGGGAAAACCAAACCTGTGTGACCGGTCCCGTGGCGGCCGCGGCTAAAGACAACTCCACGCCGGGAGACCCAACCTTGCGCCAGTCCAGCCTGACCTGACCTGCCGCCGCCAGCGCCGCCAGAAATGACACTCCGGCTAAGCGCACAGATCCTGCGAATGTACCTTTATGACACACCGCTGTGGCTCATTCTAACTCATTTCGCCGAAATAGCCAGCCATTAAACTGCTGAATTTGCGTTATTTGCCGAAGAAAGTGGCGCTCGGCTACTGACCTGCAAAGCAGGTTTGATGCTAGACTTTTGAGGAGGCTGGCATTCGGGCCTGGGTCTCGAAGCCCGGGTCTGGGTCAGATTATGTTCTCGCGCCCGACGCATCTTCCGGCTGCCCAAACGCTGCTTGTGGCGGCCGTGATCTCCGTATCGTTGGGATCCCTCTCCGCCCAAAATAATTTCCCTTCGGCTCCGGGCCTGCCTTTGCAACCGGGCGACGCCAAGCTGATCGTCATGACCGGCCGGGTTTCCGTCATCAAAGATGGCGTCGAATGGGCCAGGAACGTGGGCGATATCGTAGAGCCAAAACAGGTGATCATCACCGGCCCCGATGGCTATGCCAAGTTTCAATTATCCGACGGCAGCACGTTCGAAGTATTTCAGAACACGCGCGCCATCTTCCATGAGACTTCCGCTTGGGACGAGTTCCTCAGCATCCTCATCGGCCGGGTGAAGGTCTACGTGGACCACAGCCACGGGCCAAACCACAAGCGCGTGACCACGCAAACTGCGATCATCTCGGTGCGCGGCACCATCTTCGATGTAGTAGTCGAGGATGAGGACGCCACCACATTCATTAGTGTCGATGAGGGCGTGGTGGACGTCTATCACCAGATCTTCGGCGGAAACCCCGTGCAACTCCACGCCGGCGAATCGATCCGTGTCTATCGGGATCAGCGCCTGGCGGCGCGCACAGTCGATAAAGGCAACATCGCGCGACAAGTGCTGCGAGCCGCGGCGCAAGCGGTATACGAGATGCTGTACAATCGCACACCGGGCGGTGCGGGGACCTCTACCGCAGGCGCCCCCGGCGCTGGCTCGTCCACTGGCGCCTCGCAGGGCGATAAAGGCAAGAACCCCACTGGCAATGCTCCGCCGCCACCGCCGCCGCAGTAAGAAGCCTGTGGTGGATCCTACTTTCGGCTGCGACGGAAGCCCGTGCCGGAGTGCTACGATACAACTGCCATGAGGTTGCGCTTTTCGTATCTCGCACTGGTAGCTGGTTTGTTATACGGTTCCGCGGCCTTTTCCGCCGGCTGGAGACAGGGAACTCTGGTCAACATGAATGTGAGTACGGCGCAGCAGAAGAATGGGAAGCCGGCGCCGGATAAGATATTCACGTATTCCGTAGATGGCGGCGACAAGATCTACGAAGCCCAGGAGGTGGCCAAAAAGGCCCCTCATATCGAAGTGAACTCGCCTGTCAGTTACTCGCTATCCAAAGACCGCCTGCTGGTACGAGACGAACAGGGAAAAGTCCACAAGCTGGCGCTGGTGAAGACCACCCGCAAAGAGCCTGCCCCGCCTGCGGGACTCCGGTAGCTTCGGCGGTTAGAAGAGGCCCATCCGCTCCTTCGTCAGGCGCACGGTCTCTTCCGCAACTGGCGCTACGCGCGCGGCCCCATCCCGCAGAATGGCGTCGAGATATCCCGGCTCGGAAACGATCTGCCCGTAGCGCTGCTGGAACGGTTCGAGCTGCGATACCACCATCTCGGCCACCTGCTTTTTCAGGTCGCCGTAGCGCATTCCCTGAAAATGAGATCGCATCTGTTCGTCGCTCCAACCGCAAAATGCCTGGTAGATGGCCAGCAGGTTCAGCACACCGGGTCCGGCGGAGTCCATATCGACAGACGGCTGAGAATCGGTCGTCGCCCGCATAATGGTTTTGCGGATTCTGTCGGGAGGGTCGAGCAAAGCCACGGCATGATGGGCGCCTGAGGCCGATTTGCTCATCTTCTGCATCGGGTCGTCGAGACCCATGATCCGCGCTCCCACCGTGGGAAGACTCGTCTCGGGAACCACGAAAGTTTCGCCATAAAGAGTATTGAAGCGCTGGGCAATGTCGCGCGTCAGTTCCAGATGCTGCGCCTGATCCTCACCCACCGGCACGATGCCCGCCTGGTACAGCAGAATATCCGCGGCCATCAATACCGGATATTGCAGCAGGCCGTCGCCTACCGATTCCTGCTTCGCCGCCTTTGCCTTGTACTGCGTCATGCGCTCCAGCCAGCCGACCGGCGTCACGCAGGTGAGCATCCAGGCCAGCTCGGCATGTGCCGCGACGGAAGATTGCACCATAATGGCGCTCACTTTGGGATCGATGCCGGCCGCCAGATAGAGCGCCGCAATTTCGCGGATCTTGGCCCGCAGTTCTCGAGGCTCCTGATACACGGTAACGGCGTGCAGGTCCACGATGCAGAAGATGCAATCGTAATCATGTTGAATGCGCACCCAGTTCTTCAGGGCACCCAGGTAGTTGCCAATGTGCAGATTCCCGGAAGGCTGCATTCCGGAGAAGACTCGTGTTTTCATTAGGGAGGGTAAACTCCTATCGTAAGCAATTTCGAAGTGACGGTCGAGAAGCTGGTCTACGGGGGCGATGGCCTCGCCCGCGTGGCTGAACCTGGAAAACAAAGCCTGGTCGTGCTTACTCCGTTTGTATTGCCCGGCGAGCGGGTGCGCGTCGAACCCGAGCACGAAAAACCCGGCCTGATGCGGGCGCGCGCAGTCGAGGTGCTCGAACCCGCGCCGGACCGCGTGCCGCCGCCCTGCCCCTATTTCGGGAGCTGCGGCGGATGCCAATACCAGCACATTTCCTATCCGGCGCAGCTCGCTTCGAAACGCGCCATTCTGGAAGAAATGCTGCGCCGGCAGGCGAAGATCGAGCCGCCCGCCGATATTCCGATCATTGCCGCCGAACCGTGGGCTTATCGCAACCGCGTGCAGCTTCATCTTGAAGGATCAAGCCTGGGCTACCGCCAGGCGCACTCCCACAAACTGTGCCCCATCACCAACTGTCCGATCGCGTCGCCCAAGCTGAACGAGGCCATCGCGACACTCAACCAGATGGTGCACGATCGCCGCTGGCCACGCTTCTTGCGCTCTCTCGAAATCTTTACCGATGAGCAGCGCACGCAAATCAACGTGCTCGATTCGGCGCAACCGGTCGCACGGCGCTTTTTCGAATGGTGTGCCGAGCGAATCCCGTCCCTGGTTCCCGCTGAGCTGGATTACAACGGACGCTTCCGCGTGAGCCGCCATTCGTTTTTTCAGGTGAACCGTTTCCTCATCGATCCACTGGCCGAGTGCGCCATCGCCGGCGCAACTGGCGAAACGGCCATCGACCTCTACTCCGGGGTCGGGCTGTTCGCGATGGCGATGGCGCACTCGTTCGAGCGGGTGATCGCGGTCGAATCCGGAGCGGACGCGGTGCGCGATCTCCGCTTCAACCTCGAACGGCAAGGCAGCGCAACGGCGTTCTGCCCGGCGCATGCCTCAGCAGAAAGTTATCTCGCATCCCTCGAAACCGCTCCCGATTTCCTGCTGCTTGATCCTCCCCGCGCCGGCCTCGGCAAGACCGTAGTGCAGCGCCTCCTCGAACTGCGCGCGCGCGCCATCACCATCGTTTCCTGCGACCCGGCCACGCTGTCGCGCGACCTTCCCACATTGCTGCACGGCGGATACCGCTTGCAACAGATGACTCTGGTCGACCTTTTCCCCCAGACCTACCATTTCGAGACGGTGGTCAGGCTAATCTGGTAAGGGCCACTTCAATGCCGGCGTCCGCCAGACATCCACAGCTTTCCGTACCGGAGTCGCGACCGTCAGGGAGCAGCCCTGCCGGCCGCATCATTCGCGTCTCTGTCGGCAATTTTCTGGAGATGTACGACTTCATGGTCTTCGGTTACTACGCCGCGGCCATCGGACGCGCATTCTTCCCCAATCAAAGCGAATACGCCTCGCTGATGCTCGCTTTGATGACGTTCGGCACCGGTTACCTGATGCGGCCGCTCGGAGCCATGGTGCTGGGCGCCTATATCGACCGGCACGGCCGCCGCAAAGGCCTTCTGCTCACGCTTTCTCTCATGGCCGTCGGCACGTTGTCGGTAGGCTGCATGCCTGGTTATCGCACTCTGGGCCTGATCGCGCCTCTCCTGGTAGTCGCCGGCCGGTTGGTGCAGGGCCTCTCGGCCGGCGTGGAAATCGGCGGTGTGAGCGTGTATTTGGCAGAGATCGCTCCGCCCGGCCGCAAAGGATTCTACGTGAGCTGGCAATCCGGGAGCCAGCAGGTGGCGGTAGTCTTCGCGGCCTTGCTGGGGATTCTGCTGGCTTCGACGCTCGCGCCCGCCCGCATGACGGCGTGGGGCTGGCGCATCCCGCTACTCGTTGGTTGCCTGCTCGTTCCGTTTCTCTTTGTGCTGCGCAGTTCCCTCGCCGAAACCGGAGAATTTCTGGCGCGCCAGCACCGCCCCACCGCGCCCGAGGTCTGGAGAACCGTGGCTCAGAACTGGCGGCTGGTGATTCTCGGAATGATGCTCACCATCACTACCACGGTGACTTTCTATCTGATTACTGCCTACATGCCGACTTACGGCACGTCGGTTCTACACCTCTCAACCAAACAAAGCATGCTGGTAACGCTCTGTGCAGGCTTCTCCAACTTCTTCTGGCTGCCGGTGATGGGGTCTCTCTCCGATCGCATCGGGCGCCGCCCTTTGCTGGCCGTGTTTGCCTCGCTCGCTCTGCTCACGGCATATCCCGCGCTTGCCTGGCTCGTCGCCAGTCCTTCGTTCGGCCGGTTGCTTGCTGTGGCACTCTGGTTCTCCACTATCTTCGGCAGCTACAACGGTGCCATGGTGGTGTTCCTCACAGAGATCATGCCGGCGCGCGTGCGGGCCTCGGGATTCTCGCTGGCGTATAGTCTCGCGGCTGGCATTTTTGGCGGATTCACTCCCGCTATTTCCACGTATTTGATTCACCGGACGGGCAACCCGGCAATGCCCGGCGCCTGGATGGCGATGGCGGGAGCGATGGGCCTGGCCGCCACCATTCTGCTCCGGCCTTCACTGTTCCGAAAGGGAGCGCTCGGCGAGCTCGCCGAATAGGGGCAGCGAATACGCTTCGTTGTGCGCCGCCTTGACCATCATGAAAATCGACATGATCAGCAGGGCCGCACCCACCAGTCCGTGAATCGGAAAATGAGGAACCCGCGCGGTAGCAGGGCCCAGAACCCAATCATTGAGCAGCCAGGCGAGAAACAGGTACAGGCCCTGGAACGCGTGGAACCGAACGGTGCGGTCCTGCTTGAATCGCTGGGCTGCCAGGACGATCACGCAGGCGACCCAGCCCAGGCCGGGAATGTAGCAGCAAATCGACGCCGTGCGGGGCGAAACGCGCGTGAACGGATCGGCTGGCGGTGCGTCTACCGGCTGCCGCGCGCCGCATTGCGCACAATAAACATCGCGCGCCTCCACCTGCTTCCCGCAATGGCTGCAAAACGGCATCTGTACTTACATACGTTATTCCGCAGCGATCAGTTCAGGCAAGACTGGATTCGCGGCATTCTCCACCCGCTGCGTGCGGTGAGAGGCGCAGTTTACGGTATCACTGGGTTCATCGGAATTACCGTCGAATTGCCGTTGACAGCCATTGCACACCAACATATAATGTCCACCGCTACTGTTATACTGCTTTCGTTTTTTCGGGGTTTGGCGCCGCTTTTCGACCAGGCAACCGGGGAAAAACGCTACGGTATCGTGACGGCTTGAAGGGCAGTTCGCACTTGAAGAAGCCAACGCGTATGCGCTCACCTGCGTAGTAGCACTGCTGCCGGCACCCAGGCGCTTGGTTCTATCTACGGTCCGCAGGGACATCGCGGTTCGTGGAGTTGAAGTGTGTAGGAACAACTGAATCAAGGGGAGGACAGGGCATGCGCTTTTCGGCAGTCATAGTAAGCCTGTTTGCACTTGCGGGAACCGCTTTGGCTCAGGGCGGGGGCACGATCACGGGCGCGGTCACAGATCCAACCGGGGCAGTAGTCGCCAATGCATCGGTCGAAGCCGAGAACATCGCAACCAATGCCAAGTATCCGGTAGCAACTTCGAGTACGGGAAATTACACCATGACTGAATTGCCGCCGGGGACCTATCGGTTGACGATTGCCGCGGCCGGCTTCAAGACATTTGTCCGGCCTGGCCTTTTGGTGCAGGCGGGACAAACGATTCGCATCGATGCCACGCTGGAGGTCGGCGCCGCGACCGAGTCGGTCACCGTGCAGGAAGCGGCTCCGCTGCTCAAGACAGAAAGCGGCGAGTTAAGCCAAACCGTTGCCACGCAGACCATGGACCAGTTGCCGCTGCTCCAGGTCGGCGCGGACACTTTCGGCATTCGCAACCCGTACGCCGGAACAGAATTGCTGCCCGGAGCGCTGGCGCTGGGACCGAATAACAACTCTGTGGGACTTACGGTGCATATCAACGGCAACCCGTACGGGACGGAGACAGCAGTGGTTGATGGTATGAACAACACCAACCCCATGGCGCAGTATTCCCAACAGGAAAACCAGCCCAGCCAGGACTCCATCCAGGAGTTCACCGTGCAGACCAGCAACTACTCGGCCGAGTACGGGCAAACCGGCGGCGCGGTGGTGAACATGGTGATGAAGTCCGGCACCAACCAGTTTCATGGCAGCCTTTACGACTATCTGGAGAATGCGGATTTGAACGCGGGGGTGCCGTTCACCAATAACGGCAACGGCCAATTGGAGCGCCCGCAAACAACGCGCAACGACTATGGCTTGACCTTCGGCGGTCCGGTGTGGATCCCCAAAGTCTACAACGGCCACGACAAGACATTTTTCTTCTTCGGTTGGGAGCAGTTACTGCAGCATAAAATCGATCTGCCAGCCCCGATCACGCTTCCCACGGCGGCATATGAAGCCGGCAATTTCAGCGGCGCGGAGGCGGCCGCGGGAAATCACAGTCTCGGAACCGATCCCACCGGCGCCACCGTCTTAGCCAATGAGATCTTCGATCCCTCTACCGCGCGAATGGTGAATGGACAATTAGTCGCCAGCCCGTTTCCGAACAACACCATTCCGCAATCGCGGATGGATCCGGTTTCTCTGAAGATGCAGGCTCTGTTCCCCGCGCCATTCTGCCTTGCGGGCGGCATATGCAATGTCAACAGCTCCCTCAATAATTTCCAGAATACCGAGAACGCAAGCCGGACGATCCTGATTCCATCGCTCAAACTCGACCAGATCATTGACTCCAAAGACAAGCTGTCCTTCTACTGGAGCAGCTTGGGCAGCCCCTGTTCGACTTGCTTCGGCGAGGACGGGCTGCCGCAGCCCATTTCCGGCTCCTACGGTGCGGCGACCTCCACGAATATCGAGCGCCTGAACTACGACCGCACCCTCACGCCGACGGTTCTGCTGCATCTGGGCGTGGGTTTCAACTACGACGATCTGGCGCGCCCATCCGTGACCCCCGCTTACGATTCCTGCGGTAATCTCGGCCTCTGCAGCGGTGCCTTCACGAGCCCGACGTCATTCCCCTACGTCACTGGCCTCCTTAATAGCTTGGGCGGCGGCTTCAGCAACTCGACATCGGGAGCACTTGGTCCTCCGCCCCGCGCCGACGACCTTTATACGGTTTTCAACAACGTCGCCAACCTGACCTGGGTCAGGGGGAATCACACCTTAAAGTTCGGGGGAAGCCTGGACTTCGTCGGATTTTACGAGAGAGGCGTTGCCCAAAAGAATTTCGCCTTCTCCGACGCGGAGACGGCCGAGCCCTACCAGGTGAGTCTTTCAAATGGAGCGAGTTCCTCTAATGGGAGCGGCGCCTATACCCCGGGCTTTCCCTATGCCAGTTTCCTGCTGGGCTCGGTGGACAACGCCAACATCGATCCTACGTACGACGCGCGTTTCGGGCATCACCAATTGGGACTGTACGCGCAGGATAGCTGGAAGATCACGCCGAAATTCACTCTGGATTACGGGCTGCGCTGGGACTATTCGACGTATTATACGGAACAGTACGGCCGTTCGCCGAACTTTGCGCCGAACCTGGCCAACCCCACCGCCGGCGGCCATCCCGGAGCAACGATTTACCAGACCAACTGCAACTGCCAATTCGCGCACAACTATCCCCTGGCATTTGGACCGCGTCTCGGTTTCGCGTATCAGGCAATACCGAAGACCGTGCTTCGCGGCGGTTTCGGCATCGTCTACTCGGGCGTGGGCGCGGGCCAGATCTTCGGGAATGCATCCGGTAACGCCTCCGCCAGCAATCCTTTCGGTCCGAGCGTTCCCGGTCAGGGGGTCATGACCTGGGGCCAAGGCGTAACCATCAATGGCTCGCCCCTCACGGCCGCTCAGATCGCGTGGCCGAATGTAAGCCCCGGCTACTATCCGATCGGCGGAGTCGTCCCCGGCACTGGCCCGCAATATATGGACCAGAACGCCGGAAGGCCGGCCCGGCAATACCAATACAGTTTCACCATCCAGCGCGAGATCACTTCCAATCTGGTGGTCGACGCGTCTTACGTCGGCAACCGTGGAGTCTGGTGGCCGTCCTATAACGACACCGGCGGCCAGATGGTGAACTACAACTACCTCAGCCCGCAGCTCTTGGGCCACTATGGGTTGAGCCTGAGCAATCCGGCCGATTTGGCGATTCTGCTGTCGCCCCTCAATTCGCCCGGCGCCGGACCTTTCATGGACAAGGTTCCTTTCGCCGGCTTCCCGCTGACCGCCACGGTAGCGCAGTCCTTGAGACCGTTCCCGCAATTCAACAGCGGCCTCACCCCGATCGAAGCGCCCCTGGGCGAGACCTGGTATAACTCGCTGCAGACGACTGCCACCAAGCGGCTTTCTCACGGCCTTCAGGCCACGTTCGCCTTTACCTGGTCCAAGTCACTCACCAGCTTCTGCGGAACATCCAACCCCGACAACTACTCCCTGGCGAAGTGCATTGGAGAGTACGACCAACCTTTCGTGACTCGCCTAAGCCTCGACTACACGTTGCCGGCATGGGGACCCAAGATCGTCTCTCAGATCGTTCGCGACTGGACCATGGATGCCTTCGGGGCTTGGGCCAGCGGGCTGCCTCTGGCGGCTCCGACGGCGACCACCGCCGGCTACCCGAGTTCCCTCGCCGGTGCTTTGATGTCCAACCTCACCTTCGTGAGCGCCACGACTGCGACTACCGCTAGCCAGTATCAGATCCCTACGGGGCAGCCGTTCTACCTCACAGACATCAACTGCCATTGCTTCGACCCGCAGAAAACAATTGTTTTGAATCCGGCGGCGTGGGCCAATCCCGCTCTCGGCACTTTCGGCGGCGCGCAGTACTTGTCCGCCTTCCGGCAGCAGCGGCGGCCCGTGGAGAACTTCGGAATCGGACGCTTGTTCCACATCAAGGAACGCTACGCCCTGTCTGTTCGGGCGGAGTTCACCAATATCTTCAATCGCACTGAGTTGATCAACCCAAGCACGGCCAGTCCCCAGACGGCGCCCACCTGCTATGGCCCCACCGGCAGCGTCGGTGCCTGCGCGGCGGGCGAGACGATCGCCTCGGGCTTCGGATGGATCAACACGGCGTCATCGTCGGGCGCCAACCTCCCGCGGCAAGGCCAATTGGTCGCGCGGTTCACTTTTTGACGGTCTCCGGCGCGCTGAGCAGTCACTTGCCGATACAAAAGGTCGAAAAAATGCGGTTCAAGATATCATCGGCAGTGGTGGCGCCGGTGAGAGCGTCGAGCGGTTCCAGCGCGTTGTAAAGATCAAGCAGCAACATCTCATGAGGAATCCCATTTTCGGCTGCTTTTTTGGCTTTGTCGAGATACTGCAAGCATTCGCGGAGCAGTTGTTCGTGGCGCAGGCTGGTAATGAACCCAGTGTCCTGTTCCCAGGCGATTCCCGGCGCAATGGCCTGCAAAATGGCATCGCGCAAGTTCGCGATACCTTCGCCGGTCAGGGCGGAAACGGGAAGGGCACTTTGCGGGGAGTGCGGGTGGCGTGGCAGATCGCACTTGTTGCCGGCCAGGAGCCATCGGCCCTGCCGCGCGGCGCGGCCGATCAACTCGCGATCCGCGGCGGCCTCCGGTTCCGAGAGATCGATCACCACCACGGTAAGATCGGCGTCAGCCATGGCTTGATAACTGCGCTCCATTCCGAGCGACTCCACTAGTTCCGGGGACTCCCGAATCCCCGCGGTGTCATAAAGCTTGACTGGAATTCCGCCGATCGCAGCGGTCTCCGAGATGAGGTCGCGCGTGGTGCCGGGAATGCCGGTGACGATCGCGCGATCCTGCTCCAGCAGGCGGTTAAACAAGCTGCTTTTGCCCACGTTCGGCCGGCCTACGATGGCCAGCGTGATGCCGTCACGCACCATGTGTCCGTAGCGAAAGCTCTCCGCCAGCCTGCAAATTGCCTCGATGGCCGGCTGCAGGCGGAGCAGAATGTCGGGGGTGGAAGCGACCGAGACATCGTCTTCGGCGAAATCGATGCCGGCTTCGAGCAGCGCGATCAGCTCCACCAGTTGCGCCTTCAGCGGAGCGATCAGGCGCGACACTGAACCAGCGGTTTGCTGGGCCGCGATCCGCGCCTGGTAAAGAGTCGTGGCTTCGATGAGATCGCGCACGGCCTCGGCTTGGGGCAGATCGACGCGGCCATGCAGATAGGCGCGCAGGGTGAACTCCCCTGGTGTGGCGAGGCGCGCCCCGGCATCCAAAGCGCGATCCACCGCGTACCGCAAAATTACGGGCGCTCCGTGGCAGGAGATCTCCACCAGGTCTTCCGCGCTATACGAGTGGGGTTTTTCGAAAAACGTGGCTACTACTTCATCAATGGTTCGGCCCTCCGCGTCGGCGAGATGAGCCAAGCAGGCATGCCACGGCTGCCAATCGATCGAGCCACCGCCGGGCCTACGGAGAATTGCGCTGGCAATGGCACGGGCTTGCGGGCCGGAAATGCGCACTACACCCAGACCGCCGCGCCCGGGCGGCGTCGAGACCGCCACGATGGTGTCGTCGAGGTAGCCGCCCGTCGAAGGGTGCACAGCAATGGCTATTCAGGCGGTTATTTCTGTTCAGCGCCAGTGGTGGTCATAGGCCCCATACCGACGATTTCGAGGACGCATTCCTGATCTTTTGCGCCATCGTAGTGGATCTTCCCTGGCAAATCTACGACGTAGCTTCCAGCCGGGGCAGGGAAGGTGCTATCCGGATCATACTTCGGACCCGTGCCGATCCACCAGGTGCCCGATAGGACCGTAATGTAGCGGGCCGTCGAGTGATAGTGAGGACGGCTCATATTTCCGGGGTGCCACTTGATGAGTTGAATGTAGATCCCGGGTTTCGAGGGATCGCCTTGGATGGTCGCAGTGTCGGCTCCTTTACCTTTTCTCCAAACGATCTTGTCAGGGGCGCTATAGGTGACGATACTCGGGTCCGGTTGTTCCGGCTGAGCGGCTCGGCCGGGAACCAGGAGGAAAGCGGAGGCAGCCAGAAAGGCCGAAGAAATCACGGTTCGAACGTTCATAATTCCTAATCCTATCGCAAGGAGTATGTAAATCTAAAACCGTTAATTCGTGAACAACGGATGCGCTGCCGTCCCCTTGGCGCCCAATCTTTCGGTTTCCTAACGATGATTTTCGAGACTGCAGATGGTAATCTTTTGGGGTAACCCCGTTCACAAGCTCCGTTCTATTATTTCCTTGTTGACATTCCGAAAGGGGCGTGGAGTCAATGATGCAGGCTGACACTGCCTTGATCACCAAGTCTGAGGCGCCCAATGCCCTTCCGAAGGCCGCAACGGGCATCCAGGGTCTGGATGAAGTCACCTTTGGGGGCCTCCCCAGGGGAAGGCCGACCTTAATTTGCGGTGGCCCAGGATGCGGCAAAACCCTCCTGGGGATGGAGTTCCTGGTCCGTGGCGCCACGCAATTCGATGAGCCGGGCGTATGTATTTCTTTTGAGGAGACTGCGGAAGAACTTTCGCGCAACGTGGCCTCACTCGGATTCGATGTCGACGCATTGGTCGCGGGCGGAAAGCTGGCCATCGACTACATCTTCATCGAGCGCAGCCTGATCGAAGAGGCCGGCGAATACGATCTGGAGGCCCTGTTTGTCAGAATCGCGCATGCGGTGCAATCGGTCGGCGCCAAGCGCGTGGTGCTCGACAGCATCGAAGCACTGTTCTCAGGGCTTTCCGGCGAATCGATACTGCGCAGCGAGTTGCGGCGTTTATTTCGCTGGCTCAAAGATCAAAATCTCACGGCCATCATTACCGCGGAGCGTGGCGAGGGCAGCCTCACCCGTCACGGTCTCGAAGAGTATATTTCCGACTGCGTCATCCTGCTCGATCATCGGGTCACGGAAAGCGTCTTCACCCGCCGGTTGCGGATCGTCAAGTACCGCGGAACGACGCACGGCACCAACGAGTTTCCCTTCCTGATCGACAGCACCGGATTTTCGGTTTTACCCGTCACTTCGCTCGACCTGAATCACTCCGTATCGGAGGAAAGAGTTTCGACCGGAGTCGCGTCTTTAGATGACATGTTGGCAGGACAGGGCTATTACCGGGGAAGTAGCGTTCTCGTCTCCGGAAAGGCCGGAACGGGAAAGAGCAGCCTGGCCGCTCATTTCGTGAATGCGGCGTGCGCGCGCGGCGAACGGTGCATCTACTTCTCTTTTGAAGAGTCCGAACAACAGGTAGTCCGCAACATGCGCTCCATCGGAATCGATTTGGAGCAATGGATCGAACGCGGGTTGCTCCAATTCCGTGCCATCCGGCCTACCACTCTGGGTCTCGAAATGCACCTGGTGAGAATGCATGCCATCATCAACCGTTTCGATCCCCGCATTGTGGTCATCGATCCCTCTACCGCCATGCTGAACTCCAGCAGCGAACTGGAAACCAGGAATATGGTGCTGCGGCTCGTCGATTTCCTGAAAAGCAGACAGATCACGGCGCTGCTGACCACCTTGACCGATAACGACGATTCCGTTGATCAATCCGGAATGAATATTTCCTCGATGGTAGACGCGTGGCTAGTTCTTCAGGAAGTCGAAAGCTCGGGAGAGCGCAATCGGGGTATCTTTGTTCTCAAAGCCAGAGGCACCGCGCATTCCAACCAGATCCGCGAATTCCTGTTGACCGGTCATGGAGTGGAATTGCGTGACGTTTACCTGGGTCGAGAAGGCATGTTGATGGGATCGGCGCGCCTCTTCCAGGAGGCCAAGGATGCTTCCGAGGCCGCACTGCTGAGGCAAGACATCGAAAGTAAGGAGTTGCTGCGCGAGCGAAAACGCCGGGCGATTGAAGCCCAGATCGCCGCTCTGCAACTCGAACTGGAATCCGAAGAGCAGGAAACCCAGCGCCTCATTGCACATCAAGAACTCGAGCGCAAGCAGTTGGAAGAGGATCAGCTCGCCATGGCGAGGAGCCGGTCAGTGAACGTTGGGGCTTCCGAGGACAACGGTAGTAAGGGGAGGATGGCAGGAGGGCGAAAATGACGAATGTGCAGCACGCGCCGGAAAAGCGCGAAGACAATGTGCCGGTTGGACCGTCTTGGGATCTGCGCTTGTATGTAGCGGGACAGACGCCGAAATCGTTAACAGCATTCGCCAATCTGAAGCGGATCTGCGAAGAGCACCTGGCCGGCAATTATCAGATCGAAGTGATCGATTTATTTAAGAATCCGCAACTGGCGAAAGGCGACCAAATTTTGGCTCTTCCGACGCTCGTCAGAAAACTTCCGGAACCAGTTCGTAGAATTATCGGGGATCTCTCCAACACCGAGCGAGTGCTGGTGGGACTCGATCTGCGGCCGCGAGGGGAGGGGTAATATGCAGCCCGATAAACTGTCATCGGAAACCAACGCCTATGAGTCGGCCCTTTCGGAACAGCCTACAGCCGAGGATTACGTCTTGCGGCTGTTCGTAACAGGAAGTACGCCCCGCTCGGCTCGCGCGATTCAAAACCTCCGCGCTATCTGTGATGAACAGTTGTCTGGTCACTACGACCTGGAAATCGTGGACATCTATCAGCATCCGGAACAAGCCAAACCGGAGCAGGTCGTAGTTATGCCCACGCTCATCAAGAGTCTGCCGCTCCCGGTTCGGCGCATAATCGGCGATTTGTCCAACCAACAACGCCTGCTTGCCGGTCTCGATATTGTGCATCGTTCCGCCGGACACCCGGAGCCTGGCCGTGGCCGCTAAAGCGCACGATGGTTATCTGGAGCGAATTGCCGTTCTGGAGGTGCGGCTTGCTGAAGCCGAGGAGACTCTGAGAGCCATCCGCAGCGGAGAAGTGGATGCCTTCGTGGCATCCGGTCCTGACGGTGATGTGGTGTATACTCTTCAGGGCGCTGATGAGGGCTATCGCCTTTTTGTCGAGAGAATGGCGGAGGGCGCCGTCACTCTGGCCCTCGATGGCCTGATCCTTTTTTGCAACGATCAGTTCGCCAGAATCGCCGGCCAGCCGCCGGAGCGCGTAGTCGGTTCGTATCTTCCGGATTTTGTGGCAGCGGAAGACAGGACGGTTTTGAGCGCCATGCTGTCGGCGAGGGACGGAGGCAAAGCCGAACTGAACATAAAAAGAGAAGATGGGACTCTTGTCCCCGTCTATTTCTCCGGCAGTCTTTTACGCCGCGAAGGGGCCGACCGGGTCGCTCTCATCGTGACTGATCTTCGAGAGCGAAAATGGAACGAACAGATCGTCGGGGCCGGACAACTTGCCCAGGCAATCCTTGAGCAGGCG
>JASIAM010000165.1 GCA_030041985.1 Bryobacteraceae bacterium
TCGCCATCAAGCCGTGCGAGTCCCTTCGGCAGTTCCGTTTGCAGCCGGCGGAACAACACGCGCTTCACGCTCGGATCGAAGCTCGTTTCAATCAGGCCCGCGGTGCGCGCCCAGGTCTCTTCGTACTTATGCCGCTCTTCCTCCATTTGCTCGCGCAGGCGCCGCAACTCGGCGGTAATCTCATCGAGCGTGCGCGAACGTTCATAAATCCGCCGTAGCCTGGTTTCGAAATCGTTACCCAGCACGCCGGTGAGCTTCTCCGGAGCGTCGGTCGCCGGCTCATGCAACACCACGTCGGACGCGTCCAGCACCTTGCCGAACAGATCGAGCTTGCGGCTGAGTATCTCGAAGGTCAATTGTTGCGCTTCATTATCGGAAGCGAGGAAGTTGATTACGGTAACATCATGCTGCTGGCCGTAGCGGTGGCAGCGCCCGATGCGCTGCTCGATGCGCTGCGGGTTCCAGGGCAGATCGTAATTGATGATGGTATCGCAGAATTGCAGGTTGAGACCTTTGGCGCCCGCCTCCGTGCAGATGAATACCTGGGAGCGGGTCTTGAATTCGTGAACCAGCGCCAGGCGAACCGCCACGCCGCGGCTCGGCTGCTGGTACGCCGGCAGATGGGCGCCCACCTCGCTCTGCCAGCGCTCCAAAGCTTCATTGGCGCGCAGCGAATTATTGATGCCGCGAAACAGCGTAATTGATTCGGGAGTGTAACGCGCTTTTTCGATCAGCACGCGCTCGAGATAGTCCTGCGTCACTAGGGATTCCGTGAAAATCACCACGCGGCGGCGCTCCGGGGGCCGCTCGCCGATGATGCGCATGACGTCGATCAGTTTATCGGCTTTGCTATCGCGCTTCAGAGCTTCGGCGCGCTGGACAAACGCGCGAACCCGGTCGAGTTCCTCTGCGACCTTGACCGGGTCGGGCGCGGCGTTTGCCGAGTCGGGCGCGCCCTCCGGTGTTTCTTCCTTGTTCTCGTTGCTCGGGAAACCGAAGTCCTCATCGTCCAAGTCCTCGAAGAAGCCCGATTCCGCATCGGGCGTTTCACCGCGGGCGAGGTGTTCGAGCCGCTCGGCAACCTTTCGCAAACTCTGCGCCAGCGCCGCATTCGACGATGCCATCAAGCGGTGAAAGCCGATTAACAAAAGCTGGCGCTGGCTGCCCCGGAAGGCGAAAAGTTGCGGCTCGAGAAGATACGCCGTGACGTCGTCGTAGAGTGCCTTCTCCTTCGGCGCCATGGTGTACTCAAAGATTTGGGCGCGCCGTCCCACAAACGGGCGCTCCAGAAATTCCTGCGCCTGGCGCCGCAAAGTCCTCTGCACCACCGTCTTGATGCGGCGGCGCAATTCGTCATCCTGGCCTGGCACCGGCGTCCGGTCGTCGCCATCGCAGAACACATCGCGGAACGTGCGTAAACTGCCGAGCAAGGTTCCCGTAGGTTCCACGTACTGCACGAGGCCCCAAAGTTCCGTGAGATTGTTTTGAATGGGCGTTGCGGTGAGCAGTAATACGGGAGTCTGCCGCAGGAAACTGCGCACGCGATCGGCCACGCGAGCCTCACCCGAATCGGACCGATAGATGCCATCCCTGTCGAAACGCCGATAGATGTTGGCGAACACTTCGTGTGCTTCATCGATCACGCACAAATCGAACGGTTCGGTCTCGCGCAGGATGGAGGCGCCGCGGTCACTGCCGGCGGCTTCCCTGCCGATGATGAAAACGCCCTCTCGCGAGAATGCGCCCGGTTCCAGGCGGGCGTCTTTCGCTTGAATGCTGAATAGGCGGTACAGTTCATCCTGCCACTGGCCTTGCAAGGGCTTCGGCACGATGAGCAAAATGCGGCGCGCGGACCCTTCCGCGCGCAGTTGCGCCAGCACCAGCCCCGCTTCGATCGTCTTGCCGAGCCCGACTTCGTCGGCCAGAATGCAGCCGCCCTCCGGGATGCGCTTCAACGCAAAAATCACTGCATCGATCTGGTGCGGATTGGGGTCGATCCGGCCCTGGCGTTGCGACGATGCATAGCGCTCCTCTTCATCGGCGCGGCGCAAACGCACGATCTGCTCGGCCAGATAGCGTCGCTGAATGGGATGGGGCGCGGTCATTCGCTCAGGCTTCTGTCGCTTCGGATATCCATCATAATATGTGGCTGTATGGTGGTCTCTAACCGATCCGCCGGAACTCATCCAGGCTCGCCCGGGCGCTAGGCATGCGCGATTTCGGTCGTGTCCACTGGCAGGGGGACGCCTTTGTCCCTGTATTCGGCCGCAATCATCTCGAAGACACGTTCGATTTCGGCAAGTGCATCCTCTTTGGTGGCCATCAGGGCGTAGCACCCTGGAATGGCTGGAATCTCCGCAACCCAGCCTTCAGGCTGGTTGTGATAAAGCACCACTTTATAATCATCCAGGATCATGCCCACCTAATATTAGATCTTACGCCAGCACCTTCAACGGGCGGACGACCGAGGCGCCGTCCCGCCACTGGCTTTGCAAGGGGCTTCGGCACGATGAACAAAATGCGGCGCGCGGACCCTTCCGCGCGCCGTTGTGCCAGCACCAGCCCCGCTTCGATCGCCTTGCCGAGCCCGGCTTCGTTAGCGAGAATGCAGCGCTCCTCTTCATCGGGGCGGCGCAAACGGCTGTGCGCCGGCATAGAGACTAACCAGCCTTCCTCTTTCGCCGGTGCCTAATCCCGCCTTCCTCCTCCAGCGCCCGGCCGAGCAGAGTCTTGATGACAGCCTGGCGGCTGATATTCAGGCGAGCGGCTCTCTGATCGAGTTGCCGTAGCAGGCCTGGAGTCAGATCGACGTTTACACGGCGAACGGGCTTGACGACGGTGAATTTGTTGGTGAAGTAGCGCGAGATATCCTCTCCGCGCGACGCCTTCTCGGCGATTTCGTCTGCGGAAATGGTTCTTCTAGATATTTTGGGCATAGCTTCGCTCCTCCTCTTTCGTCGCCTTCCAGGCGGTGACAAGATGGTAATATTCGCCCTCCATGTCGCGCCGGATCTCGAAAATCACCGAGCAGAGATAGCCCCGGCACCAGCCGATTGCGCGGAACTGCTGTGGATCGTCGCTTTTCTGGTCAACCAGGTACGCCTGGTCAAAGATCTCCTGCGCCTCTTTGAGGCTGATACCGTGTTTCTGCTTTACTGCCCGGCTCTTTTTAGAATCGAACTGGAAACGCACTATCGAGTATAACTCTTATACCAAAGGCTCGATCCGGGCGATGCTCTCACTCATTAGCCGGCGGCAGGGACGCGCACCTTCGACGCAGCACCAGACTCACACGGCCGCCCCGTCCCCGGTGGGGTTCGCCTGTACTCGGCGATTCGGCAGTACCGTGGCTAGATATCCATTAAACGCGCGGGCCAATAGCCGCTTTCGTTCCGCCCAGAATCGATCTGATGCGGGTTCGGGTCTATCCGGCCCTGGCGCTGCGACGATGCATATCGCTCCTCTTCATCGACGCGGCGCAAGCGCACGATCTGCTCGTCCAGATAGCGGCGCTGAATGGGATGGGGCGCGGTCATTCGCTGCGGCTTTTCATTACTTCGGGTATCCATCATAGTACCGAATGTGGGCCTTCAGCTCCCTCGGCGACAGAGATAAAATTGGCGGAAACGGCGGCCGGAGGTTCCATTTGATGACGCGTGCCTTCGCTGGTATCTGCTTCCTTGCTTTTCTCTTCCCGACTGCGTTCGGCCAAGTTCCTGTGCCCTCTCCCAGCTTCGATATCGCCGATGTCCGGGTGAGCCCGCGCTCCGATTGGGTCAAGAACTCCACCCACGCAATGCAGGGC
>JASIAM010000166.1 GCA_030041985.1 Bryobacteraceae bacterium
CCGCCAACAGAACGAAATTGGCAAGATTGTGCAACTGGATCTGCCTATCATCGTGGGCGAGCCGATTCCGATTCTGTATATGCAAATGGACGGGACCGGCGTGCCGGTGGTGAAGAAAGAAACCGAGGGCCGCAAAGGAAAAACCGATGGCCAACCAGCGCACACGCGCGAAGCCAAGCTCGGCTGTGTGTTCCCCCAAACCACCTGGGACCAGGACGGCTATCCCGTTCGCGATCCGGATTCGACCACCTATACCGGAGCTATCGAGACGGCCGAAGAGTTTGGCAAGCGCCTCTACCGGTGCATTTTCCCGCCGCTGTGCAGATCGTCGATCTCTATCACGCGCGGCAGCATCTGTGGGAGTTGGCTCGTGCGCTGTACCCCAACGATTCCGCAAACCAGCAAGTTTGGATCAAACGCCACCAGAAACGACTGCTCGATAAAGGCAAAATCGAGAAGCTGGTGTTAGCGCTGCGTTCCCTGGAATCTACGCATGCCGAAGTCCGGGAGAAGATCTGCACCGAGGCGAATTATTTTGAACGAAATGCCGAGCGTATGCGCTACCCCAAGTTCCGTCGGCAACATCTCTTCGTCGGCTCCGGTGTGATCGAAGCCGGCTGCAAGACTGTCATCGGTTCTCGTCTGAAGCAATCCGGCATGTTCTGGACACGCCGCGGAGCCAACGCGATCATCGCCCTGCGCTGCTGTCACCTCAACGGTCGCTTCGGGGATTACTGGGAGGCCCGTCGTCCGGCGGCCTGACTTGCACTTTCATGTCGCGCACCCGCGGCGAACTGTCAACCATCGGCGGTTAGCTTGGCGCTCAGCACCGATTGCGGTCCGCCGGTGGCGTAAAAAAAGCTGAAAGCTGACGGCTGAGAGCTGAGAGCTGAGAGCTTATTTCCCGCCCGCGTTTCTGATATCGTACTCTAAAGCGTTTTCGAAGGAGGCTACCTTGAAACTGTATTCGATTTTCGCCTTGGCGTGTTTCGCCGCAGGTCTGAGCTCCGCGGCCCCTGCCACCGAGCCATCCACATCGGTCCCGGAGATTCCCTTCGATTCCGTGCGCGACTTTCTCAAACTGCCGCCCGACCTGTACCTGGGTGAGGCTTCGGGAGTCGCCGTCAATTCCAAGAAACACATCTTCGTTTTCAGCCGGGGCAACACCACGGGGCCGGCCTATGGCGCCACCGCCGCGCAAATCCTGGAGTTTGGACCGGACGGCAAGTACATCCGTGAGATCGGCCACAATCTCTATGCCTGGTCGTTTGCCCACGCCGTTCGCGTCGACAGAGATGATAATTTGTGGGCCATTGATAAAGGCTCCGACATGATCGTTAAATTCAACCCGGAAGGCCGCGTGACCATGGTGTTTGGCCGCAAGAAAGAAGCGTCGGACGAAGGCGCTGAGCCATGGAAGCGCGTCACTCCGCGCCGCCCCGCCGTTGACGGTCAGTTTCGCCAACCCACCGACGTCACTTGGGACACACAGGGAAATATTTTCATCAGCGACGGCTACATCAATTCCCGCATCGCCAAATTCGATAAGAACGGCGTGTGGGTAAAACAATGGGGCGATTTCGGTAATAAGGAAGGCCAGTTCAATACGCCCCATAGCATTGCCGCCGATGCCAAGGGAAACATCTACGTCGCCGACCGCGGCAACCGGCGCATTCAGGTCTTCGATCCCGATGGCAACCTGCTGCGCGTGATCACTATCGATGTTGCGGTTCCACCGGATGTGCAGCCCTGGATGGGACCCAAGCCGACGCCCGAACAGGCCTTGGCGCAAAGCGGCGCGCCCTGGGCCATCTGTATTACACCCGGGCCGGGAACGCAGTATCTGTATAGCTCGGATGCGTATCCGGGCCGCATTTACAAGCTATCTCTCGATGGCAAAGTGCTCGGCATGCTCGGCCGCTCCGGCCGTCAGCTTAAGGAATTTGGCTGGATTCACGAGCTCGCCTGCCCTTCGGAAAATGAAGTCTATGCGGCTGAGATTCTCAACTGGCGCGTGCAGAAGCTGATCCTGCATCCGGCGAAATGAGTAATCAATAATCAGTTATCTGTTTTCAGCCCATCGGCGTCTTAACTGACAACTGACAACTATGCATATGAAACTGGCAACTCTTTCGATCTGTCTGGCATTCTTCGCCTTTGCCCAGACGGATCGCCCTTCTTGCGGCCGCGCGTGTCTGGAAGGCTTCGTCGATCAGTATCTGGACGCGATGGTCAAGCACGACCCGAAGCTCGTTCCGCTGGCGCGCAATGTCAGATACACCGAAAATGGCCAGCACCTCGAAGTGCCCGATGGGCTGTGGAATTCCATGACCGCCAAAGGCGCCTACCGTTTGTTTGTGAGCGATCCCGAATCGGGCGAGGTCGCCTTCATGGGCGCCATTCGCGAAGAGGGGCGCAATCCCGGCCAAGGCACTCCTGCCGCGATCGCATTGCGGTTAAAAATCCAAAGCCGCCAGATCTCCGAGATCGAAACGCTGGTTGTCCGCCAGGAGCGCGCGGCCGAAAACCTGGAAAAATTGGGCAAGCCGAACCATGTATTTCTGGAGACTGTGCCCGAGGCGCAGCGCATGTCGCGTGAGGATCTCATCAAAACCGCCAACATGTATTTCACCGGGATGCAGCGCAACGATGGTAAGGGCGTCTATCCGTTTACCGATGATTGCAATCGCATCGAGAACGGTGCGCAAACCACCAACGTGCCCACGCCCGCGGGTCAGCAGCGGCCCGATCCCGCAACCTCTACCAACTACTCCGCGCAATGGAGCTGCAAGGAGCAATTTCAATCGGGCCTGCTGCACTTCGTGGCGCGCATACGCGACCGCCGTTACGTAGCCGTCGATCGCGAGCGCGGCCTGGTCTTCAGCTTCGCCTTTTTCGATCACGCCTTGGGAAAAGCGCGTACCTTTGAGACACCCAGCGGACGTACGGTTACCGCCGGCCCTACGCAGCCGTGGACGTGGGAAATTGCAGAATTGTTCAAAGTGGAGAACGGCAAGCTGCGGCAGATTGAAGCGCTTCTGGACCGCGCTCCCTATGGCATGAACTCCGGCTGGAGCAGTTGGGAAGACGGTATGTCCGATCGCGCCCGAACCGTGAAATAGAGCCTACACTGTGCTCTTTTCGCTCGCGTTCACTGTTCACACACATTGATAAAATGAGGAAACGGTTGAGCACTATGTTTTCGAAACTTGCACTACTAATTGCGGCAACCTTGCCTCTGGCGAGCGCGGCGGATGTGAAAATCGTCGAGGAAATCGTTGCCAAGGTAAATGGGGAAATCGTTACAAGCGGTGAGCTCGAACACAATCGCCAGGTTTTGGAGCAGGATCTGCGCAACGGAGGGCTCACCGGTAGCCGCTTGCAGGACGAAATGAAAGCGCGAGAGAAGGACCTTCTCCGCGACCAGATCGACCAGCTTCTCATGGTCCAGCGCGGCAAGGATATGGACCTCAAAGTGGATGGCGAGGTCACCAAGCGCCTGGCAGATATCCAAGCTCAATCTAAGATTGTGGACCCCGATGAATTTCATAAGTACCTGCAGCAGCAGACCGGAATGTCGTTTGAGGACTTCAAGCAACAGATGACTAACCAGGCGCTCACACAAAAAGTGATCAGCGAGGATATTGGCTCGCGCATTAATATCCCCGAGGCGGATCTGCGCAAGTACTACGACGAGCACAAGGCCGATTTTATGCGCGAAGAGGAAGTGTTTCTCAGCCAGATCGTCATCTCGCTTGAGGGCAAGAATGCCCAACAGATTGAGGCTGCCGAGAAAAAGGCCAAGGACCTGGTCACGCGCGCCAGAAACGGAGAGAAGTTCTCTGATCTCGCCAAGGCAAATTCCGACGATGCCGACACGGCTCAGAATGGCGGCCAGTTGCCGCCGTATAAACGCAGCGAAGGTTTAATGCGCAAGGAGATGGCGGATATCGTTTTTGCGCAGAAGAAGGGCTATGTCACCGACGCGATCAAAATCGACGATCCTCCCCGCCTGGTGATACTTCGTATCGATGAACACTATCAAGCAGGTCAGGCGGATTTTGATGAGGTAAAAGATGATGTAACGCAGCGCATGGCCGCGCCCTTACTGACGCCCAAAATCCGGGAGTATCTCACCAAGCTGCGCCAGGATGCTTATCTGCAAATTAAGGATGGCTATGTCGATACCGGCGCGGCCCCAGGCAAGAATACAAAATGGGCCGACGCCATAGAGTTGAAACCGGAAACCACCACCAAGGAAGAAGTCGCCGCGCACCACAAAGAAAAGCTTCTCTGGCTGATACCCGTTGGCAGTGTCAAGGACGCGCCCGGCGGCTCTGCGAATCCGGCTCCCGCGCCATCTGCTTCTGCGGCGCCTGCGGGCGGCGCTGTTCCTTCCAACACCGCCGCACTGCCCAGCACCAACGACACTGCTCCCACGAAATAATGAAATCGCCCTATGTGAACGAAGTAGAACCGAACCGGGTAATCACGACCAGCTTCCTGGTGCATTCGAAAGAAATCCGGCAGAAGAAAAGCGGGGAAATGTATCTTTCCCTGCTGCTGGGTGACAAGACCGGCGAGTTAGACGCTAAGATGTGGGACAACGTCGCCGAGATTGTCGATGGCTTCGATCGCGACGATTTTGTCAAAGTCAAGGGCATCATTCAGATCTTCCACAATCGCCCGCAGCTCACCATTCACAAGATGCGGCGGATGGATTCGAGCGAAATCGAAGCCGCCGATTATTTCCCCTGCTCACGGCGCGATCCCGGCGAAATGTGGAGCGAGCTGCGGGGAATCGTGAGTGGTATTGCGAATCGCCATTTGAAACGCCTGCTGGAGGCGCTGCTCGACGATCCGCAAATCGCGGAACGCTACCGCCGCGCACCCGCCGCCAAACAGATCCATCATGCTTACCTGGGTGGATTGCTGGAGCACGTGCTTTCGCTTTGCTCTCTGGCGCGTGTAACGGCGGCGCATTATGGCCACATCGATTACGACCTGCTGCTGACCGGCGTGGTGCTGCATGATATCGGAAAAATCCACGAACTCAATTACGAGCGCGGATTTTCTTATTCCAATGAGGGCCAATTGCTGGGGCACATCGCCATCGCGCTCCGCATGGTGAACGAGAAACTGGCCGGCTTGCCGGATTTCCCGCTGCCTCTGCGGTCTCTGGTGGAGCATATGATCCTGAGCCATCACGGGCAACTGGAATTCGGCTCGCCCAAACTGCCCCTGTTTCCCGAAGCGCTGCTGCTGCATTACATCGACGACATGGATTCCAAGATGGAGTGTATGCGGGCGCTGATCGAACGCGATCGCCAGGTGGATGGCTGTTTCACCGTTTACAACGCCGCCCTCGAGCGTCCCGCGCTCAAAGTAGAGCGATACCTGGCCCCGCCAGCCGCACCGGCCTCTTCGACGCCGCCGGTGCCCTCGGCTACCAACGGCCAGCCGGTCCGCGCCCGCGAGCGGGTGGTTCCCGAACAACCCGTCGTACAAGCCCCCGCCCCAGTACAGCCAAAGCTGCCGGCTCTCGAGCCCGCCCTCGCGGTCCATCCCCTGTTTGCGCCGCGGCCCTCTTCGGCATTCGGCGATAAACTGAAGCAGGCCCTGGAACCCGGTGCGGAAGCTGGCGAATCAAAACAGGACGGCTGATGCCCAGAACCCCGCGCGACCTTCCGCCGCCTCTTGAGCTGCTGTGTTTGCGCGCTCTGTGGACGTTGCGCGAAGGTAATGTCAGACAGGTGCGGACGCTAGTCGCCCAGTCGCGCCCCCTCGCCTACACCACCATCATGACTGTGCTTGACCGCCTGGTGCGCAAGGGAAAGCTGACGCGCCGCAAAGCGGGGCGGCTGTTTATCTACTCGCCCGAGGCTTCGCGCGATGCCATGCGGCGAGCCGCCATTCGTGAGTTGGTCGAGGGCTTTTTCGATGGCTCGCTCGAAGAGTTGGTTCACTTTCTGCGGGCCGAGAGGGAAGGCGAAAAGGCGACGCCGGTGCGTGCGTCTCAGCCGAGCGGACGCCCCGAAGCCATCGACACCGTGCTCCTGTAACTTTAATCCCGAGATGCTGCTTGCGCTCGTTTCCATTTTCTCCGGCGCGGCGCTGGCGATCCTTACTGCTTATGGTTTCGGTGTGACACTGCTGCGCAAGCTCGCCGCGCCACCGGAAATCACCCTTGCCCTGGGCGCGGTAGCCGAGAGCTTTGTAGTTTTCCTGTTACTGTTAGTCCACCTCGCGTACTGGTATGTCTTTCTCGTGATGGGCGTGCTTGCGGCGGCGGGGTGGATTCTCAGCCGGCCCGCAAGCACCCTTCGCGAGCCCTCTAAGCATCCGCTCGGCAAAGGGTGGATCCCGGCGGCACTGATCTTCGCAGCCTACGGCGGCTGGTATTTCGTCAACGCGCTCGCTCCCGAGACTCTGGCCGACGGTATGACTTACCACCTCGGCCTCCCTTACACATACACGCGGCTTGGCAGTTTCCCGGATCGCATTACGTTTTACGACATGGTGCCGCAGGGCATGGAAATGCTCTACACCGTAGCCTTCTCCGTGGGCCGCCATTCGGCCGCCAAGCTGGTGGAATTCGCTTTCCTCCTGTTGACGTTGCCAGTGATGTTCCGCATCGGGCGCCGGCTCGGCATGAGCGGCCGGGCATCGCTCGTGGCGGCGGTCTTCTACTTTTGCGCGCCCGTGGTGGGCGTCACCGGCGCTTCGTCGTATAACGATACGGGCGGTGTATTTTTCGCGTTGGCGGCATTCTACCTGCTCCTGGTGTGGCGCGATTCCGCCGATGCCCGCTATCTTTTGCCCGCCGGAGCGTTCGCTGGATTCTGTTTTGCCATCAAAGTGCCGGGTGCGATGGTAGTCATCGCGGCGGTGCTGTTTGTAGTTTTCTCCCAGTCGGCCCGTTCCGCGAGAAACGGAATTCTCGTAGCCGCGGGGGCCGCTCTGGTGATGGCCCCTTGGCTCCTGCGCAATGTCATTCTCACCGGCAACCCGCTTGCGCCTCTCTTCAATTCGCTTTTTCCCAATCCGTATTTTCATGCCGTTACCGAACGCGCTCTGGCGGCCACCCTGCGCTCGTTTGGAGGAGTGCGGCCCTTAGGCGTCCCGTGGGAGTTGGCCTTCGGAGACAGGCTCGTGGGCACTTTCGGCCCGCTCCTGTTAGCGCTGCCGCTCGGTTTGTTGGCGCTGCGGCGCCGCGCGGCACGTTGGTGCTGGGCGGCGGCGGTGCTGCTTGCGATCCCCTGGTTCACCAACACAGGCGCGCGATTCCTCATGCCCTCTTTGGCACTGGCGGGTTTGACGCTCGGTATGGCGCTGCCGCCATTCGCGGCGTGGGCGGCCATAGCCCTGCAAGCTCTCCTCTGCTGGCCCCACATGATCGATCTCCGGGAGACCCGCTACGCCTTCCGCCTTCACGAGTTTCCTTTAAAGGCCGCGCTGCGGATCGAACCGGAAAACGATTACCTCTGGCGCAAAACGGATGAATTCAAGGTGGCGCGAATGATCGAAACCAGCACTCCGCCCGACGCCAAAATTTTCGGCTTAACCACCGTGGCAGACGCCTATCTCGCGCGCGACGTTCGCGTGGCCTGGCAATCGGCCGAAGCCGATGCGCTCTTCGATTCCCTCCGCGTAGCCTCGGTCGATATTCAACCGATGTTCGCATGGAAAACCGAGTGGCCGGCCGCCGTGCTCTCAGGGCTGCGCTTCCGCTTTCCCGTAGCGAACAATTCCGAATGCGATATCGCCGACATCCGGATCTATTTGGGCGATGACCTGGTCTATACCAGCCCTCACTGGACATTGCGCGCCTGGCCCAATGCATGGGAAGCGCCGCTGGCCGTCGATGGCAATCTCGCCACGCGCTGGCGCACCTGGAAACCGGTTCGGTCCGGTATGTATTTCGAGATCCGCTTCGACCATTCGCAGCGGATTTCTGCGGTAGCGGTTTACTCCCACTCGCCTGCGGTGGGCATTCGTCCGGAAGCTTACGGCAGGACCATAAAGGGAAAATGGCTCTCTCTGGGTCCGCTGCTGGCAATGCGTCTTCCGGGCAAGGACTTGCGCTTTGAAGCGGGCAGGGCGATCGGAAGCGCCGGTTACCGGTATCTGCTGGTGCCCACCGGCGCTGGCGGAGCCACCCCGGTCGGCAACGCCATAGTGGCCGATCCAGGGGAGTGGGACATGCGGGAGGTCGCTCAGGCCGGGCCGTTCTATCTGTTCCGGATAAAGTGAGGAAGGCCAGCCTCCCGGTCTAACGGCTGGCCTCCAGTGGTTGGTATTATGGCGCCGCGCTCACTTGCCCGCGGCTTGTGTGCCTGTTTGCGTAAGGGCACTCAGCAGAGCTGTGCCATCAGGGCTGCCTAGCCCTGTACAAGCATCCCAGCCGGTGCCGGCCTTCCAGTACCCGTTGTTGCCGCTAGTAATGTCGCGGAAAACCGAACTGCCGAACGAGTAGATGACTGGCTGTGCAAAGCCGATCGATTGGCCCAGAGCGTGATTGAGCACGGCAATCAGGCCGGCCCACAATGGGGCCACCGCGCTCGTGCCGCCGATTACCTGGTTCTTCCCATCCACCCGGACTTGGTAGCCCGTAACCGGGTCGGCATCCCCGGAAACGTCGGGAACACCGCGGCCCGCAAAATTCGTCTCCGGCTGCACCGGCACGCCCGCGGAAGCCTGATAACTGGGGATCGCATACAGCTTGCTGACGCCCCCTCCCGTGGCGCCCTCATTGCTGGCGAGTTCGTTCCACACCACCTCTCCGCTGATTTTGTTGTCCGCGGTGCTGAGTTTGGTCCCG
Organism: Bryobacteraceae bacterium; assembly: GCA_030041985.1. GTDB lineage: Bacteria > Acidobacteriota > Terriglobia > Bryobacterales > Bryobacteraceae > PSRJ01. The sequence continues at coordinate 8,822 of JASIAM010000166.1, forward strand.
CCGCAGGCCAGCACAGGTGGCAGGCACGCGGGCAGATCCACATGCAACGCTCCGTCACCCACCCCATCATCAGAGCCGTTATCTCCCGCGGCGGCCGTCACCGTAACCCCCACCGCGGCCGCATCGGTCACCGCTTGCAGCATGGCATCAGCCGACTGTTGCGTCCATTGGTCTTCGGGCCCGCCCCAACTGATCGAGAGTACCGAGGGCTTGTTGGTGGTGTCTTGCACCGCTGTCGTAATGCCGTCTACAAAGCCCTGATCGGTATTGGGAGCAAAGTAGACAACGATCGTCGCTCCCGGCGCTACCGAGGCCGCCACTTCAATATCCAGCATCACTTCGGCATCCGAGTCAGGATCGGTCCCGGGTTTATTCACTCCGCCATCCACCGAAACCGATTTCACCGTAGGAGCCTTCCTTCCCTGCGCTTTGAAATACGTACTGAGATCCGAGGTCTTGTATCCGCCACCCAGTTCCAGAATGCCGATGGTTTGTCCGGCGCCCGTCCCTGAGGCCGGGTAGTTATACAGCTTGCTCACTTCCGCCGGGGTCAACGATTCATTCGCCTGCTTGGCACTGACGCGCACGTGCGGTCTCGCGACCGGGCGGTTGTCGAGTCCCAACACGGCCGTGACGATGTGCTGGAGCTCTTCCGGCACCATGACCGCACCGGTGCGGCCGCGGTACCCTCCCTTCGGGGATTCATAGTGATGCAACGTGACGCCGAAAGCGTGCTGCATATTCTCGGCCGTGCCCGAAAGCACAACGCTGCGGCGAGCCGGACTGCTCTGAACAATCGTGAGTCCGTATTCGTGGGCGAAAGCTTCAATCACTTGGATATCCGCCGGATGCGCGCCATGCGCGACCCCGAACTCCTCGCGGGTGTGGCGTCTCACGTTGTGAGGATCGGAAAAGGCGTACGATTCGAGCGGTTCGACGCTGCTTCTGCGCCGCAACACAATCGTGGCGCTGATGATTTCGTTCTTATCGATGGGCCGCGATTGCGTGGCGCCATGCATAACATCGCGGTGACTGCCCGCCAGCGCGACCTTCTTTTCAAAAGCCATGAGTAGTTCCCCTTTTTGCTTACTAGTTTGGTTCGCCTCCTATAAGCACAGATCAACTTAATACGAGAGCGGACCGAAATCAAGGCATTCTCATAGTACTGCCATAATTTTCGGCTTCTTTCGGAAAACTTTATGCAAGTCACTGAAAGGATTCGGAGACGGCTTGGAAGAAATGCCGTGAACTGCCACTGCCGCTGTTATGCTGAATTCAGTGCATTTCAACCCCTCGGCAGTATCCAGAGTGCTGGTGCGAGCCACCAACTGGCTTGGGGATGCGGTGATGTCGCTGCCGGCGATTCGCGCGGTCCGTCAGGTGTTTCCCCGTGCGCGCCTGGCGGTGGTGGCGCGGCCTTGGGTAGCGGATCTGTATGCCCGCGAAACGGCTATCGATCAAGTGATCCGTTACGAGGGCCGGGGCCTGCGCGCCCTGCGTGCCTTTGCGGCGGGTCTCCAGCGAGAGCAATTCGAGTGCGCCATTCTTCTCCAGAACGCATTCGAGGCGGCGCTTATGGCATGGATGGCCGGCATCCCGATGCGCATCGGGTACGACCGCGACGCGCGCGGCTGGCTATTAACGCGCGCCATTCCACGGCCGGAGCCGGGTGACACTCCTCGGCATGAGCGGTTTTACTACCTCGAATTGCTGCGCCGGGCAGGGTTGATTGAGCGAGCCGATTTCGCTAGGTGCGGTATCCCGGAAATCCGGCTGGAAGGCGCGCAAGAGGCCTGCGTAGCGGGCACGCAGCGCCTGGCAGCGCTGGGCATGGCAGGCGACGTAATCGGCATTAGCCCTGGAGCGGCCTACGGTTCCGCCAAACGCTGGCTGCCGGAGCGTTTTGCCGAATCGGCGGCGCAGTTCGGCGCGAGGCAGCGAATGGGCGTGGTGGTGCTGGGATCGGCCGCCGAACGCGCGCTTTGCGAAGATGTAGCGGCCGATTTACGGGAACGCGGTATCGATACGCGCGGCATAAATGTGCACAATCTGGCAGGCGAGACAACCCTCCGCGAGTTTATCGATCTGACTGCAGCCTGCCGGCTGTTTTTGACCAACGATTCCGGAGCCATGCACGTTGCTTCGGCGCTGGGTGTGCCTACAGTGGCCGTGTTCGGAGCTACCGACGATACCACCACCGGTCCCACCGGACGCTTCGCGCGGGTGGTGCGGGAGCACGCCGAATGCAGCCCCTGCCTGTTGCGCGAGTGCCCCATCGATCATCGCTGCATGACCCGCGTCACTGTAGAGAACGTTACGGATACAGCATTCCGACTTTGGGAGGAATCCGCCGCCCGGTGGACACACGAAGCAAGATCATAAGCCCGCGCGAGGCCCCGCCGGACGCCGTGCTG
>JASIAM010000167.1 GCA_030041985.1 Bryobacteraceae bacterium
CGCCCAGGTTATGGCGTCGCCCTCGCCTCGATAGAACGCTAAATGCATAGTTTAGGACCTCGTACTCCGATGATCCGCCGGAGGACGCCACCCGCACTAGACCCGCCGATAAGGATTCGTGACAGCTCTTTTGCGGGGGGCGCGTTACCCGCGTTCCGATGACAATCTCCACGGCGTATAAATGCCAAAAAAGTTTATATAAAGGCAGGCGGCGCGCCACTATCTAACATTCAGTGATGCCGCCGCTTGCTACCAGCAATTGCATGCCTGGCAGCGCGCTTCCTTTCAAACAATTGCGCAGTATCCGTATTTGCTGTATGCTCGGAGTGGTGGTGGAGTTCGCCCCCGACTGCTGCCCACGAAGGCGGCCAATGACTCCTGGCTGGGACTTGCTGTTGGGATGGGAACCGCGCATAACCTCACAAGCGTTGCCAAATATAGCGTCCTTGTAGTCAAGTGACTCACTGAAACTATGGAGGCAAAGCTCCCGTTCCTCGGAAGGGCCAAAGAGCGGCAAAAGCTGCTCGCGGCGTTTCGGGATAAACAGCCGGTAGTGCTGTTCGGGCCGCGCGGCAGCGGCAAGACGCGGCTGATCGAAGAAACCATATGCCGGCATCCAGGCACGCTGTACGTCGGCTGGCAGGATACGCCACACTCATTGCTCGCTGCGATCGCACGCGCACTGATAGCGTCGGGACACTCGGAATTCGAGCGCCGCGCGCAGTTCGACACGCCGCCGGAGGCCTGGCTCTCCCGCCAAACCAGCAGTCATCTCAAAGCCTTGATCTGGAATGCAGTGGAAGCTATGCCGGTCGCGCTGGTCATCGATGGTGTGAACCATGCGAGCTTTCCTACTTATCGCTTTTTACAGCGGCTTTATTACACTCCCGGCACATGGCTTGTGGCGGCGGCCTGCGACAGCATGGGCCTAGGGGCTCTCAGCCGGCTCTTCTGGGACCGGCGCCAAATTGTGCAGCTCGCTCCCCTGAGTGAGCGCGAATCCGGGGAACTGTTTGAAACCGCGGCCGATCACTTTCGCTTGCGGAATCTCGAGCTGGATGAATTCCGCGAAAAGGTTCTCGACAGCGCAAGTGGCAATCCCGGGCAGATCATCGAAATGTGCCGGCTCGCTGCGCAGCCGCAGTATGTCTCCGGGCGTTACATTAAATTTACGCCGCTGCGCATCGATGCGCTGATGAAATTCATTTAGCGATCTTGCTTTGGATACGCAGCAACATTCTCAGGGTTTCATCGGCGGCGCGCCGTATCACAGGCGCAGACGACCGCCGTGCGATTTCACCGGTGATCCAGGGAGCGGATTCGGGCGCCAGTGCCCGGAGAGCGGTTTCCGCATCCTTCCACAGATACCAGGGCAGTTGGGGCAGCGCGGAGATCAGGTGCGCCGCGGCCACGCTGCGCTCTTCCGGAATCCCAGTTCCACCGGCGAATTGCGCCATTCGAACCGCGATTTCCGGATCGGGATCAGAGAGCAACCCTCGCAATTCCAGCCAATTTTCTTCATCTATGCCGATCTCCGAAAGCAGGGCCAACGCGCTACGCCGCCGCCGCAGGCTGGAGGGGGTCTCTTCTTCACTGTCAGGAAGCGGTTTGACCCCAGAGAATACTAACGCAGGCCGCGCCGGCAGGCCAAGCTTGCGAAACCCGTCCTCGGCCGCCGCGCGGCAAAAGTCGTCTTCGAGCGCACGGTCGAAGCAGGGGATGGCTTCTGGCCGCTCGCATTTCGCGAGTGACTCTATGGCGCCCGGCAGCAGATGGCGCCGGCAAACACCGACCAGAGCTTCGAACACCTCCTCGTCGGGCCAGGCCGAGAGTTTGCGCGCCGCCGTGTTCTCAACCGCTTCCTCGGACATGCGCAGTTGTGCGTCCGGGATGGTTTTTACCGCCGTCAGGTATTCGAGCAGCACTGCTTTCGCTCCCAGCAGTGCTAATGCTTCCACCGCCCGCATTCTGGGTTGCGGAATACTCCTCACGCGGCCGTGCAGCAGAAATTCCCGCAGGTGCGGTATCGCTGCGGGACCACAGGCGGCAAGCTGCTCGACCGCGAGGTCTCCATCGACCAGAGACTCCAGTGCGCCAATGAGCCGTTGGATTTCTTCTGCGCAGGGATCCATCTCGCCACGAGTGAGTCTGTTCGCATTATCGCGGAGATCCCGTGAGTTGGTCAATGGCGGGCAGGCCCGGAGTACAATCTCAGTGGAATCGGGAGAACTTATCTTGACGAAAAAATCGGCGCTGCGCTTTGTGCTGATGATCGGTGCTGTCAGTTTCTTCGCGGACTTCACGTATGAAGGCTCCCGCTCGATCACTGGGCCGTACCTCGCAGTACTCGGCGCCAGCGCCACCATAGTCGGATTTGTCGCTGGCATCGGCGAACTGCTTGGTTATGGTTTACGCCTGTTTTCCGGAAGGCTCAGCGAAAGCACGGAAAAATTCTGGCCGATCACGCTGTTTGGCTATTTCATCCAGATGCTTTCTGTCCCCCTGTTGGCCTTCGCGGAGACCTGGCAAATAGCGGCTTTGTTAATCATCACGGAAAGAATCGGGAAAGCCATCAGGAACCCTCCGCGGGACGTGATGCTCTCCCATGCCGCCAAAGAGATGGGCTATGGCTGGGGCTTTGGGATTCATGAAGCGCTGGATCAATTTGGCGCGCTCTTTGGTCCGCTGCTGGTAGCGTTGGTCCTCGCCGCTCAAAAGCAGTACCGGCTCGCATTTCTGTCGCTGTTTGTTCCCGCCGTCATTTGTTTAACCCTGCTGCTCATTGCCCGGTCGATTTATCCGCGGCCGGAAGAGATGGAGTCTTCCGGACGCGACCTGAAAGCCAAGGGACTTTCCGCTACCTTTTGGGTGTATTTGGCCGGCGCAGTGCTAGTGGCCGCTGGCTTTGCCGATTTCTCCATAATGGCCTTCCATTTCCAGCGCACCGGGGTGGTGCCGCAATCGTGGATTCCGCTCTTCTATTCCGTAGCGATGGGCATTAGCGGCGCCGGCTCGCTGCTCTTTGGGAAGATGTTTGATCGATTCGGGATAGTGGTGTTGGTCCCTCTCACGGTGATCGCCGCGGCCTCGCCTGTTTTGGTGTTTCTGGGGGGCTTTCGTCTCGTTTTGGTTGGATCGGCTCTTTGGGGATTGGGAATGGGCGTGCACGAATCGATCATTCCCGCTGCCGTGGCTTTACTGGTGCCCACGCACCGGCGGCCATCGGCGTACGGGTTGTTTACGGCGGCATATGGCATTTTCTGGTTCGCCGGCAGCGCCTTCATTGGCTTTCTTTATGACAGATCGCTTCGAGCGGTGATCGTGTTTTCCGTGGCCGCGCAGTTGGCAGCCATACCGTTCTTCTTAAAAGCGCGTTCCGGGATGTCCTCTGCCTAGTTAGGTTAAAATGTAGGGGACGAAACTGACGGTGCTGGAGCTCACCGCCAACCGTCCCCGCGGCTTCGGGACCGATGGCTCCTACCCGAAGGGAGCTATTGTGCTGAGGACGGAACACCCCCACTCCTTAACCTGCTCAACCGAGAATTCTTCGGATGGCCGTAGCGGCGATTCGGAACCGGTAGCACACTCCGGCTTAGGAAAGGCGCTTGAACTCGGCCTAAGCATCATCTCGCGGTATGAGATCTCTGATCTCGCTGGCCTTCTTGAAACGACGCGCAGCGCCGCTGCTCAGGAAGAGATCAGCGTTGCCATATTAGGGCGGTTCAAGGCAGGCAAGAGCAGTTTCCTAAACAATTTTCTGGGCCGAAACATTCTTCCGGTGGGAGTCACTCCAGTGACTGCCGTGGTAACGGAAATCCAATACGGAGCGAGTGAGGGCGCCCAGGTGCATCGCCTCGATGGGCGCGTTGACGAAGTCGCTGTTAGCGAGATTGGCGGTTACATTTCGGAGAAAGAAAATCCCGAAAACCGGAAGCAGGTGGCATTCCTCAGGGTGCAATTGCCGGAAATTGCGCGCTTCCGCGGTTTGAGATTTGTGGACACGCCGGGTCTTGAAAGCGCGCTGGCTCACAATACGGACGCCTCGGTAGCCTGGCTGCCAAATGTAGGACTTGCCTTGGTTGCGGTCAGCGTGGATCCGCCATTATCGCAGCGGGACATAGACCTGCTCCGGGGGCTGTACCGGTACACCCCCAGAGTGGCTATTCTGCTCACCAAAGCAGACTTACTCAACGAGACTGAGCTTGCCGAGGTTATCGAGTACGTCCGCAGCCAGCTTTCCCGCCACCTTTCCACGCGGCTCGAGATATACCCGTATTCGGGGCGGCCCGGTTTTAGCGCTTTCCGAGAGGCCTTGGAGAGAGCGATCGTCGGCGGCACCCTGGAGCATCTGGCGGAAGAACGGAATGCGATCATTTCCAGGAAAGCCGATACTCTCCTGGAGCAATGCCACGAATATGTGACTCTGAGCCTCAGATCCGCCGAAATGGTGCAATCGGAGCGGCGGGCGCTGAAGCAGCAAGCGATCGGCGAGAAGGACGTCCTCGACGAAGTGAAATCGGAGATCCGGCTGGTGGTGGAGCACGCTGCCGCTAAAACCAGATCCGCGGTCGCCAGTGTTCTCGAAGCGCATATGCCTTCGCTCGAAAAGACACTCCGGCAGCAGTTCGACAGTGAGTTCCCGAAATGGACGAAGAGCCTCGCCGTAATGCTCTCCTCCTTCGAGGATTGGCTGGAACGCGCGTTGGAGGAGGAACTCGCGGCCGTGTCGCTCGGCGAGCGCGATGCGATCGTCTCCCCGATTTCGAAGGTTCAGAAACAGGTGCTGCGGATTCTACAGCAGTTCCGTGACCGGCTATCGGAGCGTACCATGAAGGCGTTCGGCGTGCCCTTGCGGACGATGGAAACCGAAATTCAAGTCCCTGAGCCGGGCGCGCCGGACATTCGGGTTGGCCATAGTTTCGACCGGAATTGGGAACTGCTGTCTCCCATTCTGCCGGTGTGGCTCATCCGCCGGATCGTTTATAGTCACTTCTACCACACCATTTCTGATCGTCTCTTTCAGAACACCAGCCGATTGACCACACAATGGGAAGACAGCGTAAAGGAATCGCTTTGGGATATCGATAAAGAAGCGAAACGCCGGCTGGACGAACTGATCGCAACTATTGACCGGTTGATCGAGGGCAGCAGCCTGGAACGGATTCCCGAGCTTCGCGCCGATCTGGGCCGTATTGCACAAGCTAGGCAAGAGCTGGCCGGAGGTTAGCATGCTGCAAAAAGGACTTGCTAAGAAAGTTACCATTTATGTCAATGAGGACACCCAGCACCATCTGACCTCGCTTGCCGACTCGATTCTGACGTTTTTGCTCCACAAAGGAGTCGCTGGAGCGACCGCCACCCGGGCTATAGCCGGATTTGGCGCTCATCGGCAGATGCATACTACAAAGGTCGAACTCCTCACGCAGCACCTGCCGATCCGGATCGAATTCGTCGAGTCCGAGCAGAAGCTCGATGAGATTCTACCTAAGCTATATGATCTCGTGACAGACGGCCTGATCGAAGTACAAAATACCGAAATTGTCAAAGTAGTAAATAAGGATCGCAAGGCCCCTTCCGGCACTCCGCATCAGGAGATCAGAGGCAAAGCGCGGCTCATGCGCATCTATATGGGCGAATCCGATAAATGGCAAGGCGAGCCGCTATATGAAGCAATGCTCAACCGGCTGCGGTTAATGGATATTTCCGGGGCTACCATTTACCGTGGAATCTTGGGTTATGGCGCCAAGGGGCATACGCATAAGAGTCACAGGCTCCATATCGGTCATGACTACCCAATCATGATCTCGGTTGTGGACACGGAAGAAAAACTGAACAGCGCCCTGAACGTTTTGGAATCGATGATGCAGGATGGAATTATCGTTCTTTCGGAAGTAGATATGATCCGGCTGGTGCATTCGCGTCCGGCCGAGATAGGAGCTCATGCGAACGACTAACAAAGCCAAATTACTCCGGCTCCATTTTTCGGAGCACGATCATTACAATGGAAAGCCTTTGTATGAAGCCATTGTCGCAAAATGCAAAGAGCTACGAATCGCCGGAGCGACGGTTTTTCGAGGTCTCGAAGGTTATGGCGAATCCGCTGAGATTCATCGCCACCGCCTCGTGGGAAGTGATCAGCCGATTGTTGTAACCGTTGTCGATACGGAAGAGAATCTCCAGCGGCTGATTCCGGTGGTAGAGGGCATGATGGACACCGGAATGATTGCTACGTCTGACGTGGATTACATCAGGATCCAAAAATCGGCTGGATAGCTGAGTCAGCTTTATCATGCCACCCGCGCGGCGAATTCGGCAGACACGCCAATCGCCGGCTTCCCGAGCATTCTTTCCGAGAGGTCAGAAAATATATATCTCCACGATGCCCCGGTGACCGCGCTTACCGGGTTAATGCTCCGGCCATCACCTTCCACACTTCTTCGTCCAGGCCGATGCTCAAGCGATTGCCCGCGCGAACCAGGGGCAGGCGCAACAACCGAGGCTCCCGTTCGATGCGAGCCAGAATGTCGGCGTCAGACATGCGGAGATACTGGAGTCCGGCATCCACATACGATTTGCCTTCTGTATCCAGGAGCGCGGCCAGACCAAAGCGGCCGGCGAACCTGCGGATTTCGGCTGGAGCCATCGGCCTCTGGTGCAGGTCCACCATCTGAATCGCAACACGCCGCTCTTTGAAGAATCGCTCAGCCGCGCGTGTTTCATTGGATCTCTTGATTCCGAAAATTTGGACGTTCACGGCGTCAAGCATGAAAGGCACTATTGTGAAGCCGGAAATATGGCAATGCGGTCTCCCCGGAAGGACCCTACCCAAAAGTCATTGCCGATCGGGATTGCTACCGTGCCCGATGCGAAGGACTCGGTATTCGGCTGATTGATGAGCTCTGTTATCTTCAGTGTTTTGGGATCGACCCTCACCACGTTTGTCGTCCGTTGTCCCTGGCCTGCTGCCAAAATGGAGCCATCCGGAGCAAATCGGATGTTGTCTACGCGAAATCCCAACGGAACTGTATCCCGCTTTACTGGAGTTTGGCCGCGCGACAGCCGTAAGAAGGATTGGCTTCCCCAGGCGGCGACATACAGCCACTTTCCATCCTTGGAAACCTCAACACCATTAGCCCCCGAGGCTTCACTGCCCGGCACTTTGCCCCAGCCTTTTCCCGTGTGCCATTCCCAGAGTTCACCATTGTTTTGGCCGGCCATCATCTTGGTGCGGGAAGCGGTCGCATTCGCTCCGCGCTCTAGAAAATTGGTCGCGATGAAGCCACCGCCTGGGAGCGGAACGACAGAGTTTAGTCCGATCGGGTCCGGGGCGATGGCGCATCCGATCCAGGTCAAAGCCGGAGCCTTGCTGCGGGCATCTACCTGGAACACTTCGATGGATTCTCTTTTCCCATGATGGACCGCGTATAGCGTATAGATCGAATTCCGGACCGCCCGCATGGCTAGACCGTGCGTAGTGAACTTTGCCTTGTCGCCGGGATCTGGCGCGCCGGGACATGTATCATAGGTCTTCCTATCCAACTGTTCTTTTGCGCTGGAGGACGGGTAGAGGAGCGTGGATGTCTTTGCCCCAACGCTGATCAACCGGATGCCTCCGTTGCCGGCCATAGAGGAAGCGATCACCCAGTCGCTGCCGGGCAAATGCAGCAAATCTTCCGGCGCCTCCTGCCCGCAGACGAACTGGATGTTTCCGGCCGGCGCACAGCTTGCCGCAGTTTGGGCGGTGAGCGGCTGCAGGAGGGCAAACGTAACGAAGACAAGCAGACCGATGACTTTCATACAAACCTCACGTTCAGCATATTCCAATTGCCGGAAGCGCGGTTCGCTCTTGGATCTGCTCAGGTTTGATGCCGTGCCTCAGGGCCTTTGGTGAGAGAGGCTCTTTCGCCTGCCCTGTGACTCCGCTCGCGTGCGTGTCAACTTGTCAGCGGTATCAGTTGATAACCTAGTGCCTTCGCTTTCGCAGTCAATACTATTTTTTCACGCGCCTTTGCCATCAACGCCCCGATAACGGCGCGCTCCGAGCTATCCAAGCTGCACTCCGTCGCGAAGCACGTTGCCCATGAATGGCGTGGGAAGAGAGGCGAACCTTTCAAAATCACAGGCGCGGTTATTGCGCTGGGGACACCGATACGAAGCCGATACTCACCACGGAGTGACCACACTTTTCGGCTTGCACCTTGCCAAAACCGGAACGGTCCCTCCCAAGCTGGGCCGCTATCTCAATAATTTGAACGATGACAGGGAATCGGGCGACTACGACGTTTACTCCGGGATTGATCGCGGCGTCGCCGAAGATGCGGTGAGGGAAGCGCGCGAGTTTCTGCCCGAGGCCGAACGTTATCTGGCGTTCTATTTATCGGGGCCGCTGAAACGGCCCAAACCGCCACACGCGCTTCGCCAACCGCCTGCTACCATAAAAATGGATGCGCCCGCAGCATGAATGATCTTCGCCTGAAGGCGTACGGCGTAGCGGTGGCGGTGTTTGCGCTCGATCGGCTTACCAAGTGGCTGATCGACACGCATGTTTCTTTCACCGACACGTATCGCATTTTGCCCGGCTTCTTCGATATCGTGCACTCTCAGAATCGCGGTGTAGCTTTTGGCCTGTTCAACGACGGCGCTTCGAATTGGAGCACCGGGCTGCTGTCGCTATTCGCTCTGGCGGCTGTGCTGGTGATCGGGGCCTTGCTGTGGAACGCCGGGAGGCTTGACCGCCTTTCTCAACTCGGCCTTTCACTGATTCTGGGCGGCGCTGCAGGAAACCTTTTCGATCGGATTGTCTGGGGGCGAGTGACGGATTTCCTGGAATTGTATATCGGCGATTATCATTGGCCCACGTTCAACGTGGCGGATTCCGCCATCGTCATCGGCAGCAGTCTGCTGCTGTTCGAATTACTCCGGGCCAAGCGGCAGGCGGCAAATGTACCCTGAAGTTTTTCATCTCTCCTTTCTGCACACCTACGGCGTGTTGGTAGCCCTCGGGTTTCTCGCGGGATTGTGGATGGCCACGCGGCTGGCAAAGCTGGCTAATTTGCACGCGGAGGCAGTCTTCAACCTGGGCTTCTACTCCGCGCTGGCGGCCATGTTGGGCGCCAAGGTAATGATGATCCTGGTGGACCTGCGCTACTACACCGAGCATCCCGGTGAAATCTTTTCGCTCTCCACGCTGCAGGCGGGCGGTGTCTTTTATGGCGGGTTGATCGCCGCGCTTCTGGTAGCTGCCTGGTATCTTCGCAAAGCGCAGCTTCCCGGCCTGCCTACGGCGGATGTTTTTGCTCCCGGTATTGCGCTCGGCCACGCCATCGGAAGGCTGGGCTGCTTTTCGGCAGGATGCTGCTTCGGTGTCGAGAGTCATCTTCCTTGGGCCGTCAAATTCACGGATCCCGCCAGCCAGGTTCCCCCCGAGTTGCTCAACGTGCCGCTGCACCCCACGCAGCTCTACGAATCCTTCGCGGAGTTCCTGATTTTCGGGATTCTCTACTGGCGCATCCGCAGAGCGCACCCGGCTGGGGCGATTATCAGTCTGTACCTGATGCTCTATTCGACGGCGCGCTTCATCATCGAGTTCTTCCGCTACCATGAGCAGGGCAATCTGTGGGGAGGTCCGCTGGATACCTCTCAGTGGCTTTCCATTCTGCTGTTCCTGGTGGGCGGATCTTACTTTCTATTGAGCGCACGGCGCCGCGTGATTGCAGAGCAGGCGATCACTCATTAGGCGGCGAACGTCACACGCGGTAGAGATCGGCGCGCCACTCCTTCACAGCGCGCTTGATGGCATCCGGAGAGAGCTTCTCTTCTGCGGCCCTCTTCGCCATGGCAACGAACTCCTGGTCGGAAGCGAACCGCAAGCCGGTGATCTGCTGGATGGAAAGCCGCGCATCCAGCAGCTTGCCGGTAAGCGCGAAGTGCCGCAGGTTCTCTTCGGCACGGATGGCGCGATCCTGCGCTTTCAATGCGAAAATCCGGCAGAATAAGGCCACCAGTATCAAACAAATCGTCAGCACCACCAATAGCGCGGAGCTGTAAAGCCGCTCGTGATCGCCGATCGACAGAAACAGGTTGACAACGGATCCGATCAGAGTAAGCGCAAGCAAACCCAATAAAACCTGATGATACATCGGTACAATCCGCCGGTGATTGCTATAGCTCTGAGCCGTCATGGAGCGATTCCTTTCGCCAACAGCATATCCCACGCGGGACGCACGTTAGAAATCGCACATCGGTTCCGCCCCTCAGGAGCTCCGGAGCATCAGGAGCCGTTCAGCTTGACAGTGCGCAACGGCACGGGATAATATGGCGGGGCAATCACCAACGGCCCACGCGGCTGTTGTGTGTTAATTAATCTATGCCAATATACGATATCGAGCTGAATTCAGCAGCGCATTATCCGGTCAGCGGCATCGTAGAATTATCGCCGTTGATCGAGGAGGCGGGCTTCGGCGCCTTTTGGAAAGGGGAATCGAACAGCACGGACCCGCTCGTGCTGCTTTCGGCGATTGCGGCACGGACCAAGAAGTTGAAGTTAGGTACGGCCATTTATCACATCTACGGCCGAAGCGCGATCACTCTGGGAATACAGTCAGCGACTTTGCAGGATTTGTCGGCAGGCAGGCTCCTGTTGGGATTGGGCGTGGCCAATGTCACGATTGCTGCCTGGCACGGAGGGACGTTTGACCGGCCATTGCGGCGCATTCGCGAGTATATGGAAATTGTGCGGCAGACGGCCGCGGGGGAGCGCGTAGAATACAAGGGCGAGATCTACGATACTGGCAAACGCTTCCAGCTCTCCTGGAAACCTAGCCATCCTCACTTCCCGATTTATGTCGCGGCGCTTGGTCCGCAGATGACTCACTTAGTTGGAAAGATAGCGGACGGAGTCATGATCAACATGGCGACTCCCGCAAAAATACGCGATATCGCGGGCCGGGTGCATGCGGGCGCGCGGGAAGCGGGACGCGCCGTGAGCGACGTTCATATCATTACGAAAGTGCGAGTCTCCGTAAATCCGGATCGTGCCAAGGCGCGCGCCAGACTGCGGCAGGTCCTGACGTTCTACAATATCGCTGATCACTACAGTGACATGCTCAAAGCGTCCGGATTTGAAACGGAGGTTGGCGCGGTCCAGACGGCATTCCGCGAAGGAGGTTTCAAGGCCGCTCAGGAAGCCCTCACCGATTCTTATATGGACAAACTGCCTGTGGTGCCGGCAACGTCCGCTGGTGAGGTGAGAGAGCGTCTGTCGCCCTTCGCGGAAGCGGGCGTAGATCGTTTGGTTGTTCCGTATGTCCCTTCCACCGAAGATGTCCTGGGTGATGCCCGGCGTTTTATTGAGGCTTGGGGAAATTTAAGTAAAGAAAAGGAAAAGCCCGCTAATGTGTGATTTCGCTGGCGATCCAGAGCGCTGCCGAAGAGAGTGGAATGATGCCGGAACCTCAACTAAAAAGTGAAGTCACTGCCGAGGATCAGGAATCGATCCGGCAAAGCGTTCGCCAGCTTTGCAGAGACTTTCCGGACGCCTATTGGCGCGAGGTGGATAAGAACCACGAGTACCCGGAAGACTTTGTCAAGGCCGTAACCAAATCGGGTTATCTGGCGGCGCTGATTCCAGAAGAGTACGGCGGAGCCGGCATGGGTATCACGGAGGCCGGCATCATTCTCGAAGAAATCAATCGGGCAGGTGCCAACTCGGGGGCATGCCACGCGCAGATGTACACCATGGGCACGCTTCTGCGCCATGGCAGTAAAGAGCAAAAACTTCGCTATCTGCCGAAGATAGCGAGCGGGGATCTTCGGCTGCAAGCATTCGCGGTTACGGAACCGAACTCCGGCTCGGATACGACGCACATTCAGACAAGGGCCGTCCGCAAGGGCGATCATTATGTGGTCAATGGGCAGAAGATCTTTATCTCTCGTGTGAAGCAATCGGATTTGATGTTGCTGTTGGCGCGCACCACGCCATACGAAGACGTCAAAGAGAAGACGCAGGGGATTTCCGTTTTCATCGTGGATATGAGAAATGTTCGCGGCAAACTGGAAGTGCAGCCCTTGGACATGATGGTGAATCACCACACGAACGCCGTTTTCTTCGAAGATGTGGAAGTTCCAGCCGAGAACCTGATTGGAGAAGAAGGCCAAGGCTTCCGCTACATCATCGATGGCTGGAATGCGGAGCGAATTCTGGTGGCTTCGGAAGCCATCGGCGATGGCCGCTGGTTCATTGACCGGGCTGTTTCTTATAGCAAGGAGCGGGTGTTGTTTGGGCGCCCGATTGGCGCCAATCAGGGCATCCAGTTTCCGGTCGCGCAAGCATACGCCCGGATCGAAGCTGCCGATCTGATGAGGTTCCAGGCCGCTGCCAAGTTCGACCGGCATGAGAAGTGCGGGGCCGAAGCCAACATGGCGAAGTTTCTGGCATCGGAAGCCGCTTGGGAAGCAGCGAATATTTGCCTGACAACCCACGGCGGATACGGGTTTGCACATGAATATGACGTGGAGCGGAAGTTCCGGGAAACGCGATTACTGACGGTCGCGCCAGTAAGTAATAACCTCATACTGGCTTTCGTGGGAAACAAAGTCTTGGGAATGCCGAGGTCTTACTGAGTTAGCCAGCCTGATGAAGCGCTCACTTACAAAACTGCCGCCATTCACGCCGATGGCGAATTCTGGGAAAGGTATGAAGATCGATGCGGGATGAATTACGCCGCTCGTGGATGTTTGTGCCGGGGCACCGGCAGCGAATGCTGGATAAGGCTCTAGGCTTGGCCAATGTGGATGCCGTGATGTTAGACATTGAGGACGGCGTTCCGCAGGCGGAAAAAGCGGCCGCGCGGGAACTGATCGGGAAGTCTCTCGCAAGCCCGAGGACGAGCGGCCCGGTGCGGTTCGTGCGGGTCAGCGCGGTCGGCTACGAATACATTCAGGCGGACCTGGCGCATATCGTGCAACCGGGGTTGGACGGTCTGGCTTTGCCGAAGGTCGAAACGCCGGAGCAAATCAAGCTGGTCGATGCGATTTTAGGGCACCACGAACGCCGGTCAGGCATCCCTCAAGGTACCGTTGCCTTCCTGGTCGCTATCGAGAGTCCGCGCGGGCTGTTGCATGCTACTGCCATCGCCGGTGCTTCTTCGCGCGTCACCGGACTGATGTTTGGAGCGGAGGATCTAGGCAAAGAACTGGGATTGCCATTGCGGAGAGAAGGGGAAGCGGCCGAACTGCTGTTTCAGCGATCGATGCTGGTGACTGCCGCCGCCGCTGCCAATGTCCAGGCTGTGGATGGTGTCTGGCCGGATATTTCGGATAGCGAAGGACTGAAGCGATACGCTCTGCAATCACGAAGGTTGGGGTTCGGAGGAATGTCTCTGATTCATCCAGGCCAGGCCGAGACAATCAACCAGGTGTTCTCGCCTACCGCAGACGAGATCGCTTATTGCGAGAAGGTCATCGAGGCTTTCGACGCAGCCCTCGCTCGCGGCGATGGGTCGATCGCCTTTGGCGGGCAACTGATCGATCTGCCGATTGTGGAGCGGGCCAAGCGGACAGTGGCTTTCGCGAAAAGGTTGAACGCTTCGTCAGCGGGTTCTTGAAAAGCCGTTGGCACGGCGGCAGGGCGCTCGCGCAAAGCGGCCGTGCCCGGTGAGAGCATTCACCGGTGATTCGTCGTTGACTGAAAAGAGGAGGATTTATAAATGGCGGTTAAGCCGGGCTGGGAAGGGCGCTACTACGAGGATTTTGAAGTCGGAGATATCTACCGTTGCCGGCTCGGCAGAACCCTTACCGAGGCCGATAACACCTGGTTCACTCTGTTGACGAACAACACGAACCAGATTCATTTCAACACTGAGTACGCCAAGCGGACTGAGTATAAGCGGCCACTGATCAACAGCGCTCTGACTCTGGCGATCGTCGCGGGAATGGGTGTCGCGGATGTCAGCGAAAATGGCTTCGCGTTGGGGTGGGATGAAATCAAATTACCGAACCCGCTATTTGCCGGGGATACCTTGTATTCGGAATCTGAAGTAGTAGACAAGCGCGAGTCCAAGTCCCGCCCGCAGTGGGGCCTGGTGAAAGTACGCACGCGCGGTGTTCAGCAGGATGGCAAAGTCGTCATCGACTATGTGCGCACGGTAATGGTTTGGAAGCGCGCCTACGCCCCTTCGCAAGATCTATTTCCCAAAATCCATGAATCCAAGTAGCATAGACGGCGCAGCGCTGGCTGGAGTCAAAGTTTTGGCGCTGGAGGTATCTGTCTCAGGCCCGCACTGTACGCGCATTCTCGGTGACATGGGTGCGGAAGTCATTAAGATCGAGAAACCGAAAGAGGGCGATCTTATACGTCACTGGGATAGCGCGGTGCACGGATTATCTTCGGGCTATGTCTGGCTGAATTACAACAAACGAAGCTTTGCGTTAGACGTGAAAAAGCCCGCCGGGATGGACGCCATCCGGCGTCTGGTCAAGACAGTGGATGTGTTCGTCGAGAACTTTGCGCCTGGGGTAGCCGATCGATTGGGAATGGGCTATGATGCCCTCCATGAATTGAACCCGCGTCTCATTTATTGCTCTATCTCAGGATATGGGCAGGATGGGCCATTCCGGGATGTCAAAGCCTATGACTTACTCATTCAAGGCGAGGCAGGAATCATCGCCACTACCGGCTACCCGGACAAACCGGCGAAGGTAAGTGTTCCCATTGCGGACTTAGCTTGCTCGATGTACGCGGTGACTGGCATTCTCTCGGCTTTATATCAAAGAGAGAAGACCGGCCGCGGACAATACATCGATATCTCGATGTTCGAATCGATTCTGGCTTGGCAAGGGTACTTTCTCCAGCACTATTGGCATCAGGGGGAAGAGCCGGTGCGTGTAGGATTCCGGCACCATTATGTCACTCCGTATGGCCCGTTTCTGGCAGGGGACGGTATTTATGTTAGCTTTGCGGTGGCCACGCGCCAGGACTGGGAAGTCTTTTGCCGTGAAGTGATCGAGCGGCCCGACTTACTGGAAGACGCGCGCTTTCAAACTTCGGAATTACGGCGGAAGAACCGGGCGGTGCTCGAACAAACGATCGACGATATTTTTCTCCAACGCAATCATGAGGAATGGCTGGAACGTTTGCAAAAGAGCCGGCTTCCGTATGGTGAAGTGAGAGGGATCGGACAAGTGAGCAGTCATCCACAGGTAGCGGCTCGCGGCATGATCCGCCAGGTAGACTCACCGGTGGGACGGATTCCGGTAACAGCGAGTCCCCTGCGCCTTTCGGAGAGTCCGGCGCGTTTCGATCCCATTCCCGCATTAGGTGAGAACACGGTGGCGATCCTTCAGGAATTGGGCTACAGCGGCGCGGAGATCCAAAAAATGCGGGACGAGAATGTGATCTGATCTCCTCTTTGTCGCGTGGGTTGCCAGGGAAAGTGCGGGGCGCGACATTCGCGAAGAACCAATGCGGGTTCTCTTCCTGATTGTAGGTGGCGGCATTGGAGGGCTGGCCACAGCTCTTGCTCTTTCCCGGACGGGGCGAGCGGTCCACCTGATCGAGAAAGACAACGAATTCGGGGAAATCGGGGCGGGCCTGCAACTCGCGCCCAACGCTTCCCGGATGCTGGAGCGGTTGGGCGTGTTGGATGAGATCGCCAAATTCGCGGTCTACCCAAACCGCCTGGTCTGGAGAGATGCGATCAGCGGGAAGTTGCTCACGGCTGTGAACCTGAGCGAGCCGTTTCGGCAGCGCTATCGCTACCGCTATATCGTCATGCATCGCTCAGACTTACTGAATGTGCTGCTGGAGGCTTGCCGGGCGAGCGGCCGTATCAGCCTGGAGAGTGGCAAAAGAGCCCTCACGGTAGAAGATTCGGGAGATTGCGCGCGCGTCTGCTGCGCGGATGGTGCAACTTATGATTGCGATGCTGTCATCGCAGCCGATGGATTGTGGTCCACGGTCCGCAAGTTCGTACACGACGATGGCGATCCGGTGTGTTCGATGTATGTGGCGTATCGTGGGACCATCCCGGCAAGCCAGTTTTCGCAAGGCGCGCCACCAGAAGAAATGGTGTTGTGGACAGGCCCGGAAAAGCACTTCGTGCGATATCCTCTGCGCGCCAAGAAACTGTACAACCAGGTCGCTGTATTCCGAAGCTACCGTTATTGCGAGGGATCGGACGACTGGGGAACGCCGGATGAGTTAGACGAACACTTCGCTCAAACCAGCACGGAGGTGCGCAATGGAATCGCGCTGATGGACCGGTCGCGGCGCTGGCCCATCCTGGACCGGCCGCCGATCGCAAACTGGACGCGGAACCGAATCACTCTCCTCGGTGATGCTGCGCATCCCATGCAGCAATACCTGGCGCAGGGAGCGTGCCAGGCGCTCGAAGACGCAGTGACTCTGGCGGATTGCGTGGAGAAGTACGGGGAAAGTATAGACCGCGCATTTCTGGCTTACCAGGAGATCCGGTCACCGCGTACAACTCGCGTGCAACTGGAGGCGCGCGCCTTTGGAGAGTTCTGGCATCGCATGCCGGAGCGGCTGGAGGAGCGCAATCGGCTCCTGTTACAGCGATCCCATGATGACTACACGGAACTGGACTGGCTCTACGGGCCGCGGGAGTGACGGATCGTCACGCAGGGTCACCTGAGCGGAAGGTAAATCACGCCGGCCGCCCAATCAGCTTCGACGGCGCAGTCATTAAGCAACAGAAGGTCATCGACAGCAGCACCGATCGGCAGGGAATCCGGCACCATTACGATGGGCGCGCATCGCGCCTCCAACCGCATTTGCTCCCGCATCGCCGGGACCATCGTCGAGACGTCATGCGTCACCACCACACGGCCCTCGGTAGTCGCGAATCTGAGAAGTCCTCGATCATCCTGACCAGAGACTTCTCGAATATCCTGTGCTCTCACAATATCAAGGGCGGGAGCCTTCCGCAGAAGGCCACGGAGAATTGCGCTTCGGAAGTTCTCGTCAGCGAGCCATTTCACCGGTTCGCACGCCGGGCCAACAAGCGCTCGCGAAAGCCACGAGGTGACCACTCCTCCTGATATGTGTCCAACATCTCCTGTTCTTCAAGATTGCGGCGATCAAAGTACTCGGCTAATTCGGAACTGTGCTTCAGGTAGTAGCCGATGACTTGGTAAATGCCGACGAGCTGGAGGCTCGGGAAATCCTGTGCGATTTCCTCCGGGGTTGCACCGCGATTGAACGCACGGACAACGAGGTCGAGCGTGACCCGGCTACCACCCACACGGTACACGCCGTGCGCATCCTTCGATAAAGGAATGGTATCAACGAGTTCTGCGTTCATATCCTGCTCCCACTGTACCAGAGTAAAGCGTCAGCCAGTCAACAGGTACACGCAGCGGTTGGTCCCTATGTGGCCCACATAAGAGCGTTACTTAGTCACGAAGTATGCGCGCTGCAAGAGAGCGGCCCAATCGGGACCGAATAAGCAGGCTGCTTAATCGCCCTTATCTAACCTCCATTGCGCGATTTCGCGCTCATCATCGCGAAACAGAGGACGGTACTTCTCCTTCACGACGTAATATTCCATTGCGAGATCGAGCCGGCCTACGCCTCTCAGGTAGCCAAACGTGTTCGTCGGCAATTCCCGATCGGGTTCAAGTAGCCGACGGGCCGCTCCAATACCACCGTAACGTTCGATCATCTGGCAGAAACGGATTGAATTAATCCCAATCTCGCCTTCCCTGGCCAAAATGCCAAGCATATCGGCATTGAACTCGTTCTCAAGACGCTCGATTTCCGTCATCACAAACCACTGTCGCTGCTACGCTGCATATTGTCAAATATATAATCACGCCATGATGACTACACAGAATTGGACTGGCTATACCGGCCGCGGGAATGAGGCGCTCACCTCAGGTACATGCGGCCTGGGTCGATCTCCTCGCGCAGCAGGCGGAGTTCTTCCTTGGTCGGTACCGGAGTGACCGGCAAGGGATTCGGCACTTGCAGCGGAAACCCGGTGTTGTCGAGAAGCTGTTCCAGTTGGACGCCCGGATGGATGGAAACGATCGAGGCGGTGCGCGAAGGATTGTCGAAGCCGAGCACCGCCATGTCGGTAATGACACGGCGTGGGCCGCCCCCGCGTAGGCTCAGTTCCTTCCGGCTGTGACCATTGACGAAGCCGGGGCTGGTGAGGTGAGCTACTGCGGCAGGAAGCTTCCGTTTTCCGTGGCGTACGATCACAATGACTCGTTTCGCGAGCGAAGCCACGTCGTTGCCGCCCGCGCTGCCGTTGAAATAACGAACGCGGCCGTCGGGATCTTTGGTCAGCGTTGTATTCACATTGCCGAATTGATCCACCTCTAAGCCGCCGATAAAACCCACATCGACGATGCCCCGGTGGAGACTCATGCCCAGAGTATCGATGAATCCGCTCCAGGTAGTAGCGCGGTAGAAGATTCGCGAATCCGCCAATCCCACTGGTGTATCGACCGGCTCCATGTTGGCCACGCCGATCTCCAGCAGAAGACTTAGACTCGGGGCGTGCGTTCGCCGCGCCAGAACGCAGGCGACCTGTGGCAAGCCGATTCCCACGACGGCGACTTCTCCGTCGTGGACCTCCTTGGATGCTGCCGTTGCCATAATCTCGCTGGCAGTGACTGGCTCGGAAGTAACATCTACTGCACGAACTTCAGTGGAAGCTGATGACATAAGTTAGCACCTAATAACCGTAGACCGCTTCGGCTTTAATCTCATTCATGCGGCGGGCGCCGCCTACTTTCTCTAAATAGTCCCAGTGATCCCGAGTGCCATAGACATAGGTTTCGAGATACCGATTCATTCCTTCCGGAGTCTTATGATGCTCGGTGTATAACTTCAAATGTTCAGAATCGTAGTCGTAGCACCCGAAGACACCAGTAGGGTGTCCACCGAAGGGTTGATGAACCACTGCCTCGACGCGATAGCCGGGAATCACTGTGCGCTCGGGAGAACGTTGAATAAACTCAGTGGGCACGAGTTCTTCCGTAACCACGATGAGTCTCTTGCCTGCTTTGGCTTGCTCCTCGTTTTCCCAACGGGGGCCGTTGATCCAACAATTGCCAGTGCTGTCGGCCACCTGAACATGGACGACGGAGACATCCGGGTTGAGGGCTCGCAAGAAAACATACTCTTCGCCGGTAAACGGACAGGTTCCCCGGCGGAGATAATCCGGGGCTTTGGTTTCGAGCTTCTCCATCATTTCGGAAGCGAGCAAAGACTTGATGGATATGAAGGAGATGCCGAGCGCGCCGGCGAGATATCCGAAGGCGACAGAAAGGCTGCTAGAGTCGATAGAGACCAAAGAGCCATCCTCCCGAGCCCGGTTGACGCAGCGCACCGGACCGAAGCGGTCGAGAGAACCACCTCCGATAATGAGCTTCGACACCAGTCCGGCGCCCACGAGTAGATCCGTCTCCATCCCCATGACG
>JASIAM010000168.1 GCA_030041985.1 Bryobacteraceae bacterium
CTCGGCAAAGAAAACTACTACACCAAGCCATCCTCGACGAAATTCTTGAGGAGCGTGTGGTTTCGAGTCGGAACCACTTCAACCCGCGTGGCGTGAAGCGCAAGATGAGCAATTACCCGCTGCGTCCGCGCAAGCATCAGCGAACACGCCGTGTGGATTTTGCCAAGCGGATAAGGATCGTTAAGTGAACAGTATTGGGGTTAGCCCGCTATGGCGCGATACGGCGAAGTGGACGGTCTGCGCCCGGCAGTATGATGTGAGGGGGTGAAAGTCAGGGACCTGATTCGACGTTTGGAAGCCGCTGGTTGGCAACTCAAGACTATACGGGGCAGCCATCGTCAGTATAGGCATCCACACAAGGGCTTGGTTGTCACGGTGTCAGGTCACCCGAGTAAGGACGTGCCTGTAGGAACCCTCAAGGCAATTTTTCGCAGTACCGGGCTGCAGGAGAAGGAGAAATAACTGATGAAATTCACAGTAATATTCGAAAGAGGCCCGTCCTCTTGGGGTGCCTACGTTCCAGACCTTCCCGGAGTGATCTCCGTCGGCGATTCGCGCGAAGAAGTGGAGCGCCTAATCCAAGAGGCCATCGAGTTTCACCTGAACGGCATGCGCGAGGAGGGCGTACCCGTTCCCGCGCCATCGAGTTTCGCCGGTGTCGTTGAAGTCAACCCTGCCGCCTGACAGTCGAATTGTATGTCCGTCGGGCCTAGTTCAGGTCCTCGGAGCTTAGTCCTTGTCCGCTGGAGGCAGTCTTCCCAGCAGATCGTTCACCAACGTGATCAGCGCGTTTAGCCGGTCCTCGGTGAGCTTCTGCGCCTCCAGGAACCGCAACTGGGAATCGGCCAGGCGGGACTGGACATTACTCAGCCGGATTTGGGCGTCGGCCAGTTTGCCGAGCATATCGTTCACGTGACTGGCGTGCTGGGTCATGGCGGACATCTGCTCGGCGAGAGTTAAAGCGGCCGAGGCCAGCCGATCCACCGCGGATTCGAGACGCTCCAGGCGCTTGCGGCCATCGTGCTGCCCGTTGTCTATGGGAAACATCGTCTTTCCATACTACACGGGGACGCGGCAAAATTTGATTAAAAAGGCGTCCGCAAAGCCCCCGGAATCATGGCGCGATACAATCGAAACCAGTGTGCGCATTACCATCTCCAAGGAGAATTATTTGAAGGCCATTGCTGAGGCCGAATCGGAAGGGGAGAACGTAAAGCCTGTGACATTGAGCCGCTGGCTGCAGGTGTCGGCGCCGGCGGTTACCATGGCGATCAAGCGATTGAAGCGCGACGGCCTAATTCATACCGGCGCGCAAGCGGGACGGGCCGTAGATGAAGCCGCGCCTATCACCTTGACTCCCGCCGGGCGCGAAATTGCCAACCGGCTGCTGAACCGGCATCACCTGATTGAGCGCATGCTGGCGGAAATTTTCGATCTGGAGTGGTACAAGGTACACGAAGAGGCGGAGATGCTGGAGCACGCCGTTTCGTCCGATTTCGAGCACAAGCTGGCGGAGCGGTTAGGGCGAGGCTGCATCTGCCCCCACGGAAACCTGGTGGTGGATTCTCCGGCTGCCCGGCGGCGCCGCGGCCTCAAACCGCTCGAAGAGGTGCGGGGCCGGGAAGAGGTCGAGGTGGCCAGCGTATTCGAACGCGATCGGGAGTTCCTCGAGTTTCTGGATCAGAACGGGATTCGCCCCGGTGTGCACCTGGCGGTGGAGGCCTGGGAGGAAGAGGTCGCTATCGAGACTGGCCAGCACACCGTGCGCCTGGAGCGCACCGCGGCCGCCAAGGTTTGGGTGAGAGCCTCTAAGGGCGAGAATGGCGTTGCGGCTTGAAAACGCTGGTTGGCGCGGTCGAGGCGGGGGGAACGAAGTTTGTTTGTGCGGTGGGAACGCCGGGCGGCGAACTGCTGCGGGAAGCGCGCGTCGAGACGCAATCGCCGGTTCAAACAATGCGCGAGGTTGTATCCTTCTTTCGCGCGTACTCGCGGGATCTGGTGGCGTTGGGCGTGGGAAGTTTCGGCCCGGTCGACCTGCGCATCTCGTCGGCGACTTACGGTTTTATTACCTCCACACCGAAGGCGGCCTGGCGAAATTTTGATATCGCCGGCGCGTTGCGGGAAGCTTTTCATTTGCCGGTGGGCTTCGATACCGACGTCAACGCCGCGGTTTTGGCCGAGACTATCTGGGGCGCCGGGCAGGGCCTGCAGAATGTTCTCTACGTAACGGTGGGCACTGGTATTGGCGGCGGCGCGATGATTGAGGGCCGGCTGTTGCACGGCCTGATGCATCCCGAGATGGGACACATACGCGTACCGCACGATCGGGCCCGCGATCCATTCCCAGGCGTTTGTCCCTATCACGGCGATTGTCTGGAAGGGTTGGCTTCCGGCCCATCACTCGAAGCGCGTTGGGGAGCATCACCCGAGGCGATTCCCCCGGATCATCCGGCCTGGACTTTGGAGGCTGAGTACCTGGGAATCGCGTGTATGAATTGGATCTGCGCCTTCTCGCCCGAAAAAATCATTCTCGGAGGGGGTGTGATGCAGCGGCATCTGCTTCCCGCTCTCCGGGACCGGACTCGTTCCGCATTGAATGGCTACATCAACTTGCCCGAGGTAACGGAGAAAATCGAAAGTTATATCGTTCCCCCGGGACTGGGGGAGCGTGCGGGCGTCCTGGGAGCGCTGGCGCTGGGATCCCGCGCAGCCGGTTTATCGTGCGGGAAGGCGCTCGAATCCACTTCCCTGTAGTGTTGGTCTCCCAAAAACCGGATGGGCGTTGCGGACGGCCCGGAACATCAGTTGTAAGTACTACATAAATCAGATAATCTAAACGGAGAAGGGGAAGTCTTGCCCGGCCCCAAACGTGCACCGCGGGGAGGTCGCAGGAATCTATCACGCTCCCGGAACACAGGTGAACGGTGTTCCCAAATACCGGAGCGGGCCGTTGCGCCGGAAGTCGAGTGCCACCCTGCTACGGGGTGAGGGGTGCCAGTTTCGCCATGTTTCAGGAACTCAAGTTCCAGCTCTCAACCGCGATCCTTACGCTGTTGACGATTGCTGCCGCTGCAGCGGCACTGATCAATTTTCAACAGCTTCGGCACTTTCGGCTGCCTGAAGATGGCGTGATTTGGGTCGATCGAAACGGAGCGGTCGAAGCACTGCAGGTGCCTCATGGAAGTCCGGGCGCTAAAGCCGACCTGCACCATGGCGATCTGCTGAAACTGATTGACGGCGTACCGATCCAGAAGTCCTCCGATGTCACCAAAGTTTTGGCCAACCTGGGCGCCTGGAAGAAGGCCAAGTATTATGTTTCCCGTTACGTTTCTAATAACGCGGTAGATTTCGAAGTCGATGTCTATATCGCGGAGGCGCCATTCGACCGCGCGCTACTCTACGAGTACGCCGTCGGCGCCGCGTACCTGCTGATCGGCCTGTTCGTCTATTTTCGCCGCGGAACGGCACACAAAGCGCGGCATTTCTACATTCTGTGTCTGGCCTCGTTCATCTTCTTTTGCTTTCACTATACAGGCCAGTTAAACGGTTTCGATAAGATCATTTATTTCGGGAACTGGGCGGCGGGGCTGATCGCGCCCGCCATATTTCTACACTTCTGCCTGACTTTTCCCGATCCATGGAAAGGGCTGGCGCGGCCGGCCAGAGCTGTCCTGATTTATGTGCCTGCCGGGGTTCTGCTGGCGGTGTTCCTGGGATTCACATCGGGCATTCTTTCGATCGCCATTCCGCTGGTCGAGCTGCGTTGGGTATTGGATCGGATCTGGGTAGTCTTCTCGACTTTGCCGTACCTCGTGGGAGGGATTGCGCTTACTTTCCAGTACCGCAAAGCGGAGGATACGATCGTCCGCCAGCAGCTCAAGTGGCTGCGCAACGGAACGCTGTGCGGCATTCTGCCGTTCGCGATTCTGTACATCACGCCCTACGCGCTGGGGGCCACGCCGAACGAATATCTGAAAATGTCGGTGCTCTCGGTGGCGCTCATTCCGCTCACGCTGGCTTATGCCATCATGCGGTACCGCTTGATGGACGTCGACATTCTGTTCCGGCGCGGATATGCCTACACGCTGGCGACGGTGTGTGTTCTGGCGGCGTTTTACGGAATCGTGTTCTCGCTCGGCAGCCTGGTGCAGAAAAATTTCAAGGACCTGGGCAACACCGGACTGATCACGGTAATGCTGATTACGGCGTTTCTGTTCCAGCCGATTCGCAACTGGATTCAGGAGCGTTTGGATAAGTTCTTTTACCGGGACCAGTACGATTACCGCCGCACGCTGATCGAGTTTGCGCGGGAATTGAGCTCGGAAACCGATCTGGACCGGATGCTCTCCTTAGTGGGAGAGAGGCTGCTCCACACACTGGCGATCCGGTACCTGGCGTTCTTTTTGGCCGAAGATCCTTTGGCGGGGCGGCCTGAACCGAGCACCGATGCGGCCTCAGAGAACGGCGGGATGATGCCGGAGGCGGCCGCCAGCCCGGCATTCCGGCTGCGGAAAGCGATTGGACCGAATCCGCGCGCCAGCAGCCTGGACTACGAACCCGATCTGAGCTTCCTGCACTGGAGGGTTCCGGAACCCTATCTGTTTTTTGAGCGCACGCGCCATCAGCTCGATGCGATTTCGTTATCGTGGCCGGCTTCGATACGGCGGACGATTGCGGACCTCGACTTGACCTACTATTTGCCGTGCGCAGTCCGCGGCCGCACGATCGCTTACATGGGCGTCAGCCGCACCGTCGATGGCGACTACCTTTCCACCGTGGATGTGGAACTGTTGGTTACCCTGGCAGGCTACGTTGGCATCGCCATCGAGAATGCCACCCTCTACCGTTCGTTGCAGCGTAAGGTGGAGGAGTACGAACGGCTGAAGGAATTCAGCGAGAACATTGTGGAGTCCATCAACGTCGGGATTCTGGCGGCCGATCTGGAGGATCGCGTGGAGAGCTGGAATAGCCAGATGGAACAGCTCACCTCGATCGATCGGGAGCAGGCCCTGGGCAAGACGTTGGGTGAATTGTTTCCGGCCGGCCTGGTGGAAGAATGCGATCGGGTACGCGGGGAAACAGGGATCCACAACATTTACAAGTTCGTTTTGAAGGCGGTGCACGTCAATGGAAATGGCACGGCTTCGATTGGCTCGGCTGGCGCTGCCGGGCCGCGCCGGGAAACCACCCTCAATCTTGCCATTGCGCCGTTGGTCTCTAAAGAACAGCGGCAAATCGGGCGCTTGATTATTTTCGATGACGTGACAGACCGGGCCGAGTTGGAGCAGCGCCTGGTACAGGCGGACAAGCTCAGCAGCATCGGTCTTCTGGCGGCCGGCGTAGCCCACGAAGTGAACACCCCCCTAGCGGTGATTTCCACCTATGCGCAGATGCTTGCTAAGCAGGTGGCCGGGGATACACAGAAATCGATCATGCTCGACAAGATCGCCAAGCAGACCTTCCGGGCGAGCGAGATTGTCAATTCCCTGCTGAACTTCTCCCGAACCTCCACTACATCCTTCGCGGAGGTGAACCTGAACCGGGTCGTCATGGAAACCTTGTCGCTGGTCGAGCATCAGATGCAAAAGGCGGGCGTTCTCGTAAAAACCAGCCTGGAGCCGGACATGGTGCCCATTTACGGCAATACAGGAAAGTTGCAGCAGGTGTTTCTCAACCTCTTTTTGAATGCGCGTGACTCCATGCAGGCGAGCGGTACACTGGAAATTCGGACGTGGTCCGATGGAGTCAGCGCCAAAGTGGAGGTGGCGGATACGGGCACGGGAATCGCGCCGGAACACCTGAACCGCATCTATGACCCGTTCTTTACCAC
>JASIAM010000169.1 GCA_030041985.1 Bryobacteraceae bacterium
GCTGCTGGTGAAAAAGTTCTGCTCCTGCGCCAGTACACCAAAGCCGGTCAAACATACAGCCGCGGCAATTAAAACCCCAAACCGGCGCAATGTACTATGCCAACTCATTGTGTCCTCCAATTTTCTCCGGCGCTGCCCATTTCCCCTGCCATCGAAGGCATGGCCGTTCGCGCGGTTCCTCAGCACGCCGACTTTCAATTTTATCTGCATAGGATTGTCTTCGAAATTCCGGTCTCTGTCAGGTGCGCAAATCGCCCTGGGGATGCAGGACGCAAAGCAAACCGCCGAGATGGCCAAGACAAACGATTCGAGAGTTAGCAATCGAGGGGGAAGAAGCCGAAGGGGAAGTAAGCAATTCGATTTTAATTTTATTGGTTGCGGGGGGTGGATTTGAACCACCGACCTTTGGGTTATGAGCCCAACGAGCTACCAGACTGCTCCACCCCGCAACTCTATCCTAACCTACGGTCTGCGCGAGGTCAAATCCCCAATAAACTCCAGCAACTTCCTTGTGCCACGCGACAGGTGAACCATCGCTCTGGCAGGGATTCCGTTGGCTCGTGCAAGCCTTCCGTTGATTGGGAACGAGGCGCCGAATTCTGCTCCCACTAGCCTTTCCCGCCCCGATTCGGGTAACCTTTGTAGTTCTGGAGGTTTGATGGCGGAAATTGTTTTAGGTATTGGAACGGCTCACGGACCCCTGCTTTCTACGCCACCGGAGAAATGGGATCTGCGGGCGCAAGCCGACCGCGAAAACAAAAAACACTGGTATCGCGGGCGCACCTACGATTTTGAGTCTCTTTTGCGGGAGCGGGCGCCCGGTTTTAGCGCCCAAACCGGAATTGAGACCCGGCGCGAACGGCATGCCCGGTGCCGCGCGGCCCTGGACGTCTTAGGGCATAAGTTTCTCGAAGCCGCGCCGGAGGCGGTGGTCATCGTCGGCAACGATCAGCGGGAATACTTTGGAGAGGATTTGACCCCTTCGATCACCGTCTATCGCGGCGCGGAGATTTTTAACGCGCGCGAAACCCACGAGCCCGCGCCGGGACTCAACATCGCCGAGCCGGGCAACGCTCCCGAACAAGGAACCTCGTATCCGGGCGCCCCCGCCCTGGCCGACCATATTCTGGACTGCCTGTCCGAAGAGGGCTTCGACCCTGCACAGTCCAATTCCAGGCCCAAAGGCGCAAGCCGCCCCGGAATTCCTCACGCGTATGGCTTCGTTTATCACACCATTCTGCGTGACAATCCCCCGCCCAGTGTGCCTATCATCCTCAATGTCCACTTCCCGCACAACCAGCCGAAAATTGGCCGTTGTCTGGCGTTGGGCCGGACCCTCCAGCGTGCCATCCGCAGCTTTCAGGGCGCCGGCCGGGTCGCCCTGGTCGCATCCGGCGGATTGACCCATTTCGTGGTTGATGAGGAGTTCGACCACGAAGTTTTGCAGGCCATCGACCGGGGAGATGAAGACGCGCTCGGCCGCCTTCCGGAGAACGTGTTTAAGGTCGGCACCGCGGAAATCAAAAACTGGTTCCCGGTGGTAGCGGCAATGAATGCCGAAGGCCGCCGCAGCCATCAGGTCGATTACGTCCCCTGCTATCGCTCAGAAGCGGGCACGGGCAATGCGATGGGTTTCATATATTGGGAATAACGGCGTGAACGAACATCGCTCGCTGCTTGCTAACTACGAGCCTTACTTCCGGTCTCTGTTCCGGATCGCTGCGGCGTTTACCTTTTCCTTACATGGCTGGCAAAAATTTTTCGGCATGTTTGGCGGGCTTGGAGGATTCAAACCCCCGCTTACTTCCATGCTGGGTATTGCCGGTGTTTTGGAGACCGTGGGCGGAGCGCTGCTTCTCGTCGGATTGTTCACGCGTCCGGTGGCTTTTCTGCTATCCGGAGAAATGGCGATCGGCTATTTCACTGCGCACGCGCCGCGGGGATTCTGGCCGCTAGTCAACGGGGGAGAACTGGCGGTTTTCTATAGCTTCTGTTTTCTTTGGCTCAGCTTCGCGGGACCCGGACCCTGGAGCCTGGACGGTGTGTTGCGCAAGAGGCCGTAACGGGGCATAGGAGAAACGGCGAAGCGGGACCAGCCATCCAATGAAATGTGTACGCGAGATGATTTTGGCAACTCGCCTGCTAGCAACTCACGTATGAGGCCAAATTGTCACGTGTCCGTGCGAGTGAAAGGCTGCTGTGATATTTGCGAATCCTGGCCGAGCGAACTGCACATGCCTGAGGATCTCCATGGCTGGTATTGCCCCAGTTGCTGTCCAGCCTGCAAGACGCAACCGATTGCGGCAAAAGAGGTTTGCGTCGAGGAGCAGGCGCAGCCGGTGGGACAGGCCGCCTGAGTCATTGTGGAACCGGGGTGGGTCCACACGCTATGTTATTTTCAGAACAGGTCCCCGATTGATGTGTATTCGCATACTTCTGCTGCTTGTGGCGTCCACCTTATTTGCCGCCGATGAGCGGCAACTTACGCTTGAGTCGCGGGCTCAAGCCGATTTTGACCGCGTAGAATTGGCCGCTCGCCCGCAGCTTCAGGAGACGAATAGTTGTATTCAATCCCAAGTTGCGGCCATTGCGGTAGCCCAGCGCGCCGAGTTATCGCCGCTGTATTTCCGCAAAGGATACTGCACGCTCGCGGGAGCGACTCTGACTCACAACTCCTCCGACTTCGCGGATGCTGCCGCGGCTTTCGACAAAAGCATCGCCGCCTGGCCGGACGCCCTTGGCCATAACCCGGGCGATCTTCCGCAGCCGGTCTCCTCGGGGCTGCGTGTGCTGGCGGCGGTCTCAAAACTCAAGGCTGACCCCGCGGCGGCAGTCACACGGGAAATCGAAGCAGCCATAGATAGACCCGCGTGCCCATCCTCGTTAATGCCGCCGGCGCTGTGTCAATCTCTCGTGGCCATAGGGCGCGAGTGGCTGGGATGGACAGCTCTTCAGCAAGACGATCTCTACGGGGCGGCCCAACAACTCTCTACCTCACCTCAATCCCCGTGGGCCATCTGGACCACCGGAGTGCGTGCCTTCCGCGACCGCGATTACTCACAAGCTAGCGCGCGTTACCGCGAGGCCCTTAATCTCTGGACTCGCGTGCCCTCCGGCTCCGTCGTCGAGCGTCTGGAGCCGCAGCCCGATTTGCCGCGAGCCTGGATGCAACTGGGCGGCGCTCAAATCCTGGCGGGACAACCGGCTGAAGCCATTCCGTCGCTCGATGCGGCGCTGAAGGGAAACCCAGGCCTGGAGCGCGCTATCTATTACCGCGCCCGCGCCGAGGAACTCAGCGGGCATCCCGACACGGCCCTCGCCGATTACAGTCTCGCAAGCCGCACTGCTTTCGCGAATGCCCGGGATCTGGTTTCCGGCGAAGCACACCTCTATCGCGGCATTTCGTTTTACCGGCGCAAGGATTACTCCCACGCCGAAGACGAATTTGCCAGCGCCTTGAACTTCGGCATTGCCCAGGACATGGAGCATGATGCTCAAGCGTGGCGCTACATGGCGGCGGTCGCCGGCGGCGCGTGCGGCGCTTCCCGGCTTTCGCTTGAGGATGCCTTGGTTTATAGCTCGCCGTTCTTCCCAAAACAGGAAGCCCGTACTTTGGCGTCCTCCTGTCCCCTGAGCGTCTCAGCCACGCCAGCGCCGCACGCCTCGCTGCGGTAACGGCCTGCCTGCACTGGGAATTCGTCCTCCTGGCCGGCGGCAGGGTATGCTACAGTGCAGGGTAATATGGCATCCCGTAGTGTAAACAAGGTAATCCTGCTAGGCCATCTCGGCAAGGATGCCGAGACGAAGTTCACGCCTGCCGGAGTCGCCCGTTCCACCTTCACTATAGCCACCAACCGGCGCTGGAAAGATCAGCAGTCCGGAGAATGGAAGGAAGAAACCGACTGGCATAACTGCGTGCTCTGGCGCTCGGAAAACCTCGCCAACTATCTTCTGAAGGGCAAACAGGTATTTGTCGAAGGGCGCTTGCAGACGCGCAGCTATGACGATAAAGATGGGCAAAAGCGCTATATGACGGAGGTGGTCTGCGAGGACGTCGTATTGGTTGGAGGCCGCGGCGATACCGCAGGCGCCGCTCCCGGCGAGTACTCCCAGCCGGTTTCGATGCCCCGCTCTGCCCAGCCACGCCCGCAGCCGGCCCCCTCAGCCCCCGCACCGCCTGCCGATGATTTCAGCCAGGGCATTACCGATGACGACGTGCCCTTCTAGGGTACGGCCTTCGTTTTCGTGTCCATTTATCAGTAGCGACTCTCCTCTCATGGGACTTGGGAGGAGAGATTCCTCATTCTCTCCCAGTTCAAGCTCTTTTCTTGCGTTTCGGTGGGGCGCCTGGAACGGAGCCCTGCGACGCCCGTAGGGCGGCGCGTTTAGGGCGGAGTGGAAGGCGCCTCACCGAAACGCGC